>FONU01000022.1 GCA_900112995.1 [Lactobacillus] rogosae
TAATTATGAGATATCAAAAACAAGGAAATACAAGAATGATATTGGAAAGATAGAAAACATGGAATACGATAAAATATCCGATTTTTATACATGTAAGAATAACAGGAAACTTACAGTATCACATATAAGACACAATAAAACTAAAACAGGATATGTGAGTGAAAAAACTATCTACACATGTGAGAATTGCAGCGACTGCCCTTACAAGAGTGACTGCATAAAAGATAATAACTGCAAAACGCCATTAGGAGAAAGAACCAAGGTATTACAAGTTGCAAAAACATTTATAAAACACAGAAAAGAGGATTTGGAACGAATCATATCTGATGAAGGGGTATTGTATCGGATGAACCGGAGCATTCAGGCTGAAGACTCATTTGGAGACATAAAACAGGACATTCAGTTCAGAAGATACCTAAGCAAAGGGACTGCGAATGTACTCGCTGAAAGTACTCTTTTAGCAATTGCAAGAAACATAAATAAACTTCATAATAAGATTCAGAACGGGAAGACAGGAACATATTTATTTCCTTTAAAAAGTGCCTGAATTTAGAAATATCAAAATAAAAATTTTTAAAACCTGTATAGGTTTATTAAAGTACGCCAATTTGGGGCACATCCCATTCATTTTAATAAATAGTAACTTAAAAATCGTATTTTTATAGGAAAAAGAGGCTGGTACCTTAACGATTTTCAATCGTTAAAGCGACAGCCCCTTTTGTTATCTAAGAGAGCGCGAGACGGGGATCGAACCCGCGACCCCCTCCTTGGCAAGGAGGTGCTCCACCACTGAGCCACTCGCGCATATTATATTGTGTTGTTCGTTTGGTTTCTCGCGAACACAAGTGATATAATACACGCAAAAGTTAAAAGTGTCAAGCACTTTTTTGAAAAAATTTCAAAAAAATTAAAATAATTACTTTGTTGAGAAGAAAGCGACAGTAATTCCCCCAGGTCCAATATGTGTTCCGATTGTAGCTCCTACTTTTATTCTGGCCGGAACAGGAATCTTATTTTCCCATAAAGAGCTGCTGTCCTTAATGTATTTGTCGATAAGTTCTGTTGAACAGCCGGTGTAGCCAAGAAGGACGGGCATAGAATAATCAATTCCACCGTAGGTGTTGACCTGTTCAATTAAGAAGTTGTTGCCCTGCTTTGAGCCGCGGGCTTTACCTAATATGGCAACTTCACCATTATCAATTGCGATTACAGGTTTTATTTTTAATACATTTCCTAAGAAAGCGGCACTGCTTGATATTCTGCCACCTTTTTTAAGATATTCCAGAGTATCAAGAAGTGCTACAAGACGTATGCGTTTTTTGGCGGAGTTTAACTCATCAGCGATTGCTGTGGCTGACAATCCATCATTAATAAGTTTTAAAGCATATTCAATTAGAATCTGTTCGCCTACAGTTACATTTTCGCTGTCTATAATATATATTTTCCCCTGGCTGCCGGCGTGTTCGCTTTCATAATCCCCGGCGGCTATGCAGGCACTCTGGTAAGTTCCCGATAATTTAGAAGAAAGAGTTATCACTATAACGGCATCAGAATGGGTGAGTGCAGTTTCATAGGCAGAGGTAAATGCGAAAGGACTTACCTGGCTTGTCTTAGGGAGAGTGTCGCTTTCGATGAGTTTCATATAGAACTCATCTGCTGAGAGTGTGACACCATCTTCAAATTGTTCATCTCCAAATGATATAGTCATTGGAAGAACTGTGACCTGATTGTGTAAATTTCCTGGCATATCCGATGCTGAATCTGTTATAATTGTTATCTTAGAAGCTGAATTCATAAATAATCCTCATTTCTGCGTACCATTGCTGACAGGCAGGTGCTGGTACGCAAAGCCACAAGCCTGAAAATAGTATTGCAATACAGGAAGTGTGTAAAACCCCAAAATTGAACGTGAAAATAGTATTGCAATATGGTCTGTAAATATACAGCTAAGATACATTTTCCAATTAAATCATAATAATATTATCAAATATTTTTATAATCAAAATATAACAAACGGGATTATATAACATATTACTTTGTATGTCAAACTATAATTGATTTTCTGGTTGAATTACTGTATATTAATATTGTTGTTTATGCAGCATATAAGTGTATTGAAATAACTGGAATATTCTGGTTAAGATATGGTATATGCTTACGGAAAGATGAGGAATATTAATGGACATAAGGAAGAAATTTGCTAAATATGTGTCACAGAACATATTCGGTATGCTTGGAATATCGTGTTATGTTGTTGCAGACACATTTTTTATATCTAAATTCGCAGGGGCAGACGGAATTACAGTTCTTAATCTTGTACTTCCTGTATTTAATGTTATATTTGCTGTTGGCTCAATGATAGGTGTTGGTTCGGCGATAAGATTTAAGATATTAAGAGCCAAGAATAATGAGAGGGCAGATGATTATTTTTCAAATGCAATAATGTGTGCGTGCCTGTTAAGCATAGTATTTATACTTGTGGGACTGTTTGCACCAGATAGGCTTTTAAGGCTTATGGGTGCAGATGATACAATTACGGCACTTGGAACCTGCTATACAAGGACATTTCTTATGTTTACTCCATTTTTTATGTGTAATTACATTGTAAGTGCATATGTAAGAAATGATAATGATCCCTCAAGGGCGATGATTGCGACACTTTGTGGAAGTCTTTTTAATATAGTGTTTGATTATATATTTATGTTTCCAATGAAGCTTGGGCTGTTAGGGGCTGCGATGGCTACTGCAGCTTCACCTGTATGCAGTATATTGGTGTGCTTGACACATTTTTTTGGTAAGAATAATACGGTTGTGTTTAAATGGCACTTTCCGTCTTTAAAAATGCTCTGGGAGTCGTGTATGCTTGGAACAGCCGCATTTATTGGTGAGATAGCATCGGCGGTTACTACAACTGTATTTAATATGCTGTTACTGTCAATCACAGGAAATATCGGTATTGCAGCATATGGAGTTGTTGCTAATTATGCTTATATTGGAACAGCTATATTTAATGGTATTGCCCAGGGAACACAGCCGCTTATTAGTGAATGTTACGGCAGGGGTGACAGAAAAGATGCTGAAAGGCTGTACAGAATGAGTGCTGCTACAGCGGTTGCACTTTTTGCAGTAATATATATAATTGTATTTAGATTTACAGACCAGCTTGTTGCACTGTTTAACAGTGAGGGTGTTGAGACACTTGCTGTATATGCACATAGCGGAATGATAATATATTTTGCAGGATTTTTATTTGCAGGATTTAATATAGTATCTGCCGGATATTTTAGTGCAGTGGAGTGTGCTAAAGAATCATTTGTGGTATCATTATTAAGAGGAATTGTGCTTATGCTTATTATGTCAATCAGCCTTTCAAAGCTGTTTGGAATGACAGGAGTATGGAGCAGTTTTCCGGCAACAGAATTAATAACGGCAGTTGTATGCGTAGTATTTCTTATACTAAAGAATAACAGAATGCGAAAGCATAATAATATATAGTCGGAGGATATGATATGGTTAATCCAGCATCAATTATGAAAATAATGAACTTAAAGAATAAATTTGCCGCAAACCATCCAAAGTTTGTGTCATTTATTAACTACTGCCTCAATGGTGGAATTCAGGAGGGAACAGTTATAGAGATAACTGTGACAAAGCCTGGAGAACAGCCGGTAACTTCTAATATGAAGGTTATGCAGTCAGATATAGATATTGTTAATGAACTTAAGACTTTATCCAAATAAGGTTTATTAAGCATTTGCTGGGGGTGTATATATGGGAAATATAATGGATTATCTTGACTGGCGTGGGGATATAACATTTGAACAGTCACCTTTTAATGAGGTTGATAATGTTATTCTTGCACAGCTTGCATACGTTAATTTCAGGGATATTATACCATCACCTGAGGAGAAGAGAAGCATTACATTAAAAGAAGCATCGCAGATGTTTTTTGATATGTATACAGAAAATGAACTAAAGCAGGATAAATCATTTATTAGTGAAGCTCCATTTCTTATGAAAAAAGCGGCAGCTTCCAAAAGATTTGGAAATCTGATTTTATCTAATTATGTAGATACAGTAGATGAAACCTTGGAAAAGCAGTTCGGGGCATTTCACATAAGAATAAGCCCTAAGCATACTTATGTTGTATTCAGGGGTACAGATGATACACTTGTCGGCTGGAAAGAGGATTTTAATATGAGCTTTATTATGCCTGTTCCGTCACAGGAGGCGGCGGTAGAGTATATTAATAGTACATGCCAGTACATAAGAGGAAGGCTTTATATAGGCGGACATTCCAAGGGTGGCAATCTTGCTATATATTCGGCTGTAAAATGCAGTGAGAGAGTAAGAAAAAAGATAGATTGTGTATACAATAATGATGGCCCTGGATTTGATGTGAATATGATAAAAAGTGCGAAATATCAGGCGATGTTACCGCTTATCAAAAGCATAGTCCCAGAGAATTCGATAGTAGGAATGTTACTTGAACACGATGAGGATTATATTATTGTTAAGAGTTCACAGAGCGGGCTTATGCAGCATGATGCAATGTCGTGGCAGGTGCTTGGTGCTTTTCTTGTAAAGGCTAAGAAATTAAGTGCACAGAGCAGAAGGCTTAATAAGGCATTAAGCAGCTGGATTAACAGCGTTGATAATGAACGCAGGGAGGAGTTCGTTGAAACTTTATTCGGACTTTTATATGCCAGCGGTGCTAAGAATTTGTCAGATGTGTCAGCAGACAGATTAAGAAGCACAAGGGAGGTTATACGTCAGTATGCCGGACTTGATAAGGACAGCAGAACACTTATTAAGAATATGCTTTTGTCGCTTACTGATAAGATAAGCAAGGCAAGATTTGAGAAATGATATTATAGAAATATTATAGAAGAAATGGAGATTAGATATGTCAGGAATTATTAATATTATACTTGGTGCAGTTGTACTATTTGTTGTAGTTGTATTGTTCCTGTGGGTTTCATCTAAGCACAAAGAGAGCGGACTTGGAGATACCTGTAGCGGCAATTGTTCTTCGTGCAGTGCCCATTGTTCAACTGGTTCTAAAGATAAGAAGTAAGAAAGAGAATAAATATGACTAATGAATTCAGGAAAAAGGCTGTCGAACTTGGAAAGCTAATGAATAGCAAGTCTAAATTATCTGTACCGCTTGTAAAATGTATTATTGAGTGTTTTGAGATTGTATTTGATGAGCAGGATATAGATTATATGCTTCTTATGAAGGACGGATATTACAGCAGGGATGAGCTTAAAGAATTGTGGCAGCTTGACGGTGAGGCATTTGAGAAAGTATTTACAAGCATAAGGGACAAAGGCGGAATATGGGAGAGCAGGCAGGAAGGTGTCTATGATATAACGCCGATATTTCCGGGCTGGGTTGAGCTGTATGCCTCTGGACCGCTTAATGATAAGAGAAGACGGCTTCTTATTAAGTTTGCAGAATTTGAGGAACTTCTTATAAAGCTTAATATAGCACCTGTAAGAATGTATATGAACCGTGTCAATGAGCGCAATATGCAAAGAGAGCAGGGAAGAATGTCAACGCTTATACCTGACCCTGCCAATAATCTGAGTGCTAAAAAGAGAATTATTAAGATTAATAAAAATGTAGATGCTGTGCAGGCTGTGTATACAGAGGGTGAGGTTATGGATATTCTTAACAGGAATAAGGAACATATTGCTGTTATGAACTGTTTCTGTCGCACCAAAAAGATGCTTGAGAATGGAAAATGTGACTATGATATGCCGATTGAGTCGTGTATGGCGGTTGGAAGAATGGCTGTACAGCTTGAAAAAGCTGGCGTTGCAAGACACATTTCCATAGATGAAGCCAGAAAGCTTATAGACACGCTTGAGAAAAAAGGCTGTATACATACATTATATCACTATGGCACATACTCTGGTAATGAAGAGATTGTGCTGTGCAACTGTTGTATAGACTGCTGTTTCTTATATGGAAGCTTCAGGGAGGGTGCTTTATCGCAGCTTATGATTAAGGCATTTTACAGACCACAGATAGTTGATAACGCGAAATGTACAGGCTGTAACAGGTGCGCCTGTTTCTGTCCGACCAATGCAACGTGGTATGATAAAGAGCGCGCAGAGCTTGTATATGATATAGACAGGTGCATAGGCTGTGGACAGTGTGTAACGCAGTGTCCGTCAGGTTACAGAAGTATGGTTAAAGATGAGAGAAACATTTTCGTAAAGACCAGAAAGAAGGTGGATTATGGTAGAAATCTATAAGACAGATAATAAGGTACTGCAAAAGCTTGATAATATAGAAGAAGGCTGCTGGGTTAATATGATTGACCCGACAAGCAGTGAATTATCCCTTGTATCAGGCTATTTTGAGATAGACTTAGCTGACCTTGCGACAGCACTTGATGAGGAAGAAAGTTCACGAATAAGTCTTGAAGACGGTTATACACTTATTCTTGTGGATATACCAACACCTGAGGTACGACACGAGAAAAAGATGTATACAACAATACCATTAGGTATCATATTAAAGAATGATGCAATAATAACGATATGCAGGGAAGATACACCCGTGCTTAACTATTTTGTGCGCAATAAGTTAAAAGAGTTCAGTACTAAGAAGAAAATGCGTTTTATATATGAAATGATGTTCCGCTCGGCTATGCTTTATCAGGCTTACTTACGTGGGATTGATAAGAAAAGAACTGAGATAGAAGAAAGAGTTGGCGATGATACACACGATACAGATATTATCGAGCTTCACGAATTAGAATCGACGCTTGTATACTTTGCTACATCTTTAAGGGCGAACAGCATTGTGCTTGAAAGATTAAGACGATACAAAAGACTTGAACAGTATCCGGAGGATATGGAACTGCTTGAAGATGTAACAGTCGAATACCAGCAGGCTATCGAGATGACGTCTATATACAGGGATATTATAGATGGTACAAGAGAGCTGTTGTCATCGGTTATTAATAACAGGCTTAATAATGTAATGAAAATTCTTACATCAATCACTATAGTTATGGCTATACCTACAATAATATCGGGAATATATGGAATGAATGTTGCCGGTGAGTGGATGCCTTTATCAGCAACCAGGTATGGATTTTATATAATTGTTGTAATAATATTTATTATATGTGTGTTTGTATTGTGGTTCCTTAAGAAGAAGAAAATGCTTTAAGGTGTTTAAGAAGATTTATTATATATAAAAAATATAATATACAATGGTAAAATTATATAATTTGTTTAATAAAAGCTGTGGAACAGTAATTATCTTTAAAAGTAGTCTTTATCCCGAAGTAGTCTTTATCCAAGAGTAATCTTTGCTTAAAAATAATCTTTTAAAGATAATGCTTGTCCACAGCTTTATAATTGCTAGTAATATTTGTTATTATACTTATATGCTTACTTGTAAACTTCCTGCCAGCGTGACACCATCTCCTCAGCTTCTGTCTTAGATGATACTTTTGTTACAATGACCCCGTCAAGATAAATCTCATATACCGGAAACTTCTTAGGACTGTCTCCGTGATACACCTCTACTCTGCTGAATTTCACACGCTCCATAATAAAAAACCTCCACATATTAAATTAATAATATATAATTGTTAAAACAAATCAACAATATGTTGTATTGTATCACATACATATTTAAAATAAAATACAAGATTTACCATTGGTACTAAAGTACCAAAAAACAAATAAAATTGTTGCATATTTGTGCATTATAAACTATAATAATCGCAGGGTTATTTCGACAATTGAATTAAGGAGAAGGTTTAGATATGTATTCACAACAGAATGTTGGAATCGGGGATGACTATGTGACAGCACATAGACTAGACCGCCGGCTTGCGGTCATAGACAGATTTTATCTTACTAATGTAACGAACCGTGCCTTTAATGACTATTTTGGAAATACGTCATATGGCTGTCTTACGGAGTTCGTACATCCAGATGATAAAGAGAAGTTAATAGAGCTTATTGATTCGTTTGATGGAAGTCCTGTGGGTAAATGCTTTTTATTCAGGGACTATAAGGGGGAGTACAGACAGAATCTTATTAAGCTTTTGTCATTTGAGAATAATGATGCTCTGCGTAATATTGATATAGAGATGATCGATATAGATAGTGTTGTAGAGACTAATCGCAGGATATGTGACGATATCGCAATGGAAAGAGTAGTTATGGGACTCACAGGCGAGTATGTATTTGCGTATTCTGAGAAGACTGGGGATATTAAGATTGTAAGATATGAGGGCATTTCAAGAGAAGTAATAACTAGAATGCCTATTGATGAATGGAAAGCATATATGCTTGATGGCAGAATTCTTGAAGAGGACGTTGTTGAACTGAATAATCTGATAAGGTATATAAAGCTGTATACATCAGAGTTCAGTGTCAAGCTTACAACTAATATGAGAACCTTTGGCAAAGCTATGGAAAAGGTTAAGTTCGTAGGAGCTGTATATACTAAGTATACAGGTGAGAATATGGTTATCGGAAGGATTATTCTTGCTGACGGAACTAACAGTATGGGTAATATTGTTGAGATTGCCGATGAACTTACTATGGATTCGCTTACCAAGGTGTATAATAAGAAGACTATAACAGAGTATGCACAGAAGCTTGTTAAGAAAGAGAAGATTAACAGGGTAAGCATAGTTATACTTGATGTTGATTATTTCAAGCAGGTTAATGACAGATATGGACATCTCTATGGAGATAAAGTACTTACAAGAGTAGCCAAGAAGCTTAAAGAGGTTGTTGGTGAAGATGGTGTTGTCGGACGTATAGGCGGAGATGAATTTATGATCGTCTTAAATGGAATTAATGACGATTATTCATTAAGAGGAATATTAAGAGCTATACGAACACAGGTTAAGTGGGAATTCAAGAATGATTATGAAAATTTTCAGGTCACGACATCAATAGGTGTTGCATTCAGTCCTAATAATGGACACGAATATGAAGAATTGTTTAAAAAGGCTGATTTCTGTCTTTATGTAGCAAAGGAAAAGGGCAGGGACAGGTATGTATTTTTCAGGGATGAGATACATAAAGAGTCTTATGAGAATTCTCTTAACCAGAAGGATAAGATATTTAATGACGGCAGGGAGATGCGCGAATTAAGATATCTTACAGACATTATGTTACAGTTTAACACAGACAGAAAGGGTGCTGTAAGCAATATGTTTGAACATATGATTCAGACTTACAAGGTGGACAGCATAAGCATTTATAAAGGTAAGGCTTTAAAGAGGTGTTTGACATTTGGACAGCAGCTTGAGGATGCGGAGTATCTGCCATATGTTAATACAGATGGCTTTAATAAGCTTATGGGAGATAAGAATTATATATCAGCCGATTTCGTCAACAGAAATCTGGATGTAGCTCCTGAATTTGTTGAGGAGATGAAGAAGCGGCATATATGTTCAACAATCCAGTGCTTTATTGGTGGCAGGGATGATATAAAAGGCGTTCTTACAATAGATAAGACAAAAGAAGCTTCACAGTGGGCAGAATATGAGATAGAGTGTGCTGTGATAACATCAACTTTATTGTATACGATAATAAGTGATGAAGAGCAGAATTATGTTGCAGCAATGAATATTACTGATTAAAAACAGCCCCCTAATTACTATTGGCATAAGTAATTAGGGGAATTTTATATATTGCAGTATATTGTATTTATATTGTATTAAATCCACAACATATTGTGTTTGTATTGACTTGAAGATATATGTGATGTAAAATTTAAACTGCGCTATACAAGAGAACTCTTGTGTAGCGCATTATATACGATTAGGGTAGATAAAGCCCCAATATGATATATTTTATTATTAATAAATATTACGCGTAATTTTATTTGTATACTAAATGTGAATAGAAATTTATTGTCAGGTAAAAAGGGAGGGTTTACTAATTATGAAGATAATCAAACGTAGTGGATCAGAAGTTACATTTGATATTAGTAAAATAATGGCAGCAGTTGCAAAGGCAAATAAGGAGGTTGTACATAGCGAAAGACTTTCTGATGAGCAGATTGAAACAATATCTGATAATGTCGAGAGCATCTGCCAGGAGATGAACAGATCACTTAATGTTGAAGAAATTCAGGATCTTGTTGAGAACCAGATTATGAATATGAGGGCATTTGCAGTAGCCAGAAAGTATATCACATACAGATATAAGAGAGCTCTTGTAAGAAAGTCTAATTCAACAGATGAGCAGATATTAAGCCTTTTAGAGTGCAATAATGAGGAAGTAAAGCAGGAGAATTCCAATAAGAATCCTACTGTTAATAGTGTACAGAGAGATTATATGGCAGGAGAGGTAAGCAAGGATATTACTAAAAGATTTCTTCTTCCAGCAGATATTGTAGATGCACACGAGCAGGGGCTTATACATTTTCACGATGCAGATTATTTCGCACAGCATATGCACAACTGTTGTCTTGTGAACCTTGAAGATATGCTCCAGAACGGAACGGTTATAAGTGAAACAATGATTGAGAAGCCACATAGCTTTTCTACAGCCTGTAATATAGCTACACAGGCTATTGCACAGATTGCCAGCTCACAGTATGGCGGACAGAGCATTTCATTAGCACACCTTGCTCCATTTGTCCAGATAAGCAGGGAAAAGTTCATTAAACAGGTTGCAGAGGAATTCAAGGCGACTGGAATTGATGCAGGAGAAGATAAGATTAAGGAAGTCGCAGAATTAAGAGTAAGAGATGAAATTAAACGTGGTGTACAGATGATTCAGTATCAGGTCATAACACTTATGACAACTAATGGACAGGCTCCATTTGTTACTGTATTTATGTATCTTGATGAGGTTCCAGAAGGACAGACAAGAGAAGACCTTGCCCTTGTAATAGAGGAAGTTCTTAAGCAGAGAATACAGGGTGTTAAGAACGAAAAAGGTGTATGGATTACACCAGCGTTTCCTAAGCTTATATATGTGCTAGAGGAAGATAATATAAGAGAAGATTCAAAGTATTGGAACATTACACAGCTTGCCGCTAAATGTACAGCTAAGAGAATGGTTCCAGATTATATATCAGAAAAGATTATGAAGAAGCTTAAGGTTGATAAGTTTGGAGAAGGACATTGCTTCCCATGTATGGGTTGTCGTTCTTTCCTGACACCTTATAATGACCCGGAGAATGATAATAAGCCTAAATATTATGGACGTTTTAATCAGGGTGTAGTTACGCTTAACCTTGTAGATGTAGCCTGTTCATCAGGTAAGGATATGGATAAATTCTGGAAAATTCTTGATGAAAGACTTGAGCTTTGTAAGAGAGCACTTATGTGCAGACATTATAGATTAAAAGGTACTCCATCAGATGTTGCACCAATTCTCTGGCAGAATGGTGCACTTGCAAGACTTAAGAAGGGCGAAACTATTGATAAGCTTCTTTATGGTGGATATTCTACTATTTCTTTAGGGTATGCTGGTCTGTGTGAATGTACTTACTATATGAAGGGTGTTACACATACAGATCCTAATGGTACAGAATTTGCATTAAAGCTTATGACGTATTTAAGAGATACCTGCAACCGCTGGGCCAAGGAGACTAATATAGATTTCAGTCTTTACGGAACACCGCTTGAATCAACAACTTATAAGTTTGCTAAGAATCTTCAGAAAAGATTTGGCAAGATAAAAGGTGTTACGGATAAGAATTATATAACTAATAGTTACCATGTTCATGTAACAGAGAATATCAACGCATTTGACAAGCTGAAGTTCGAGGCTCAGTTCCAGGAGCTTTCACCAGGTGGTGCAATAAGCTATGTAGAAGTTCCAGATATGAATGATAATATACCAGCAGTTCTTTCTGTTATGCAGTTCATATATGACAATATTATGTATGCAGAGCTTAATACAAAAAGCGATTATTGTCAGGTATGCGGCTATACAGGACAGATACAGATTATAACTGATGATGATGGAAAGCTTATATGGGAATGTCCTAATTGTGGTAACCGTAATCAGGATAAGATGAATGTTGCAAGAAGAACCTGCGGTTATATTGGAACACAGTTCTGGAATCAGGGACGTACACAGGAGATTAAGGAAAGAGTTCTTCATCTTTAATATTTAACAGTATATAAAAAGCCAGCCGGAATAATATCCGGCTGGCTTTTTGGTGTATTATTCATCAAATATACTAACGATTTCACCGTCCATAATTTTATTCATATTCTTAACGGCACAGAAATTACCGCACATAGAGCAGGTATCTTCTTTTTCTGGCTTGGCTTCCTGTCTGTAGCGTCTTGCTTTTTCTGGGTCTATGGCAGCATCAAACTGTGCATCCCAATCAAGTACACGTCTTGCTTTATCCATCTTTAAATCCCAGTCGATTGCACCGGGAACACCTTTTGCAATATCAGCAGCGTGAGCTGCAATTCTTGCTGCAATAATTCCTTCTTTAACATCATTTAAGTCAGGAAGACGAAGATGTTCGGCAGGAGTTACATAGCAGAGGAAAGAAGCACCATATGTAGCAGCGATAGCACCACCGATAGCAGAAGTTATATGGTCATAGCCAGGTGCAATATCTGTAACAAGAGGTCCAAGTACATAGAAAGGAGCACCTTTGCATATGGTTTTTTGGATTTCCATATTAGCCTGAATCTGGTTGATTGGCATATGTCCAGGTCCTTCAATCATAACCTGAACGTCCTTTTCCCACGCACGTCTTGTAAGTTCACCTAGAGTAACAAGCTCCTCAATCTGTGATATATCAGAGGCATCCATAATACAGCCAGGCCTGCAGGCATCACCAAGACTCATAGTAACGTCATATTCACGGCATATATCAAGTACTTCGTCATAGTATTCAAAAAATGGATTTTCATTGCCTGTCATTTCCATCCACGCATAGATGATTGAACCGCCTCTTGATACAATGTTCATAAGACGTTTGTCGGCTCTGAATTTCTTAGCTGTAGCTTTGTTAATTCCACAATGGATAGTCATAAAGTCGACACCATCTTTAGCGTGCATTCTTACAATATCAAGCCATTCCTTAGCAGTAATTTCCTTAAGAGCCTTGTGATAATATACAACGGCATCATATATTGGAACAGTACCGATGATTGCTGGACATTCAGTAGTGAGCTTTCTTCTGAACTTCTGTGTGTCCCCAAATGAACTTAAATCCATTATGGCCTCAGCACCCATTTTTACTGCATTATTTACCTTATCAAGTTCCATATCAAGGTCAACACAGTCTCTTGAAGTACCAAGATTGACGTTAATTTTAGTACGAAGCATAGAGCCTATTCCGTTAGGGTCAAGGCATTTGTGATTTTTGTTAGCTGGTATAATAACTTGTCCACAGGCTACGAGTTTTACAAGTTCATTAATATCCATGTGTTCTTTAGCTGCAACACATTCCATTTCTTTAGTGATAATGCCTTTTCTGGCGGCATCCATCTGTGTTGTGTATTCCATAAGTATCCTCCATTTCCACACATAATACAAAATTAAAATTCATAATAAGTATTGGTGCTTTCGTGTAATGTATTAATTAGGGAACTGACTGGAAGAATTAGGAAGATGAATATTTATACAGATTAAAAAATAGAATGTAACATAAAATTATAATATCTGCATTTAATTTAACATCATATATTTTATTAAAATGACTAGAGAATAATAATCTTCCTACGGTGGCATTATCCACATCAGGTATATGGGTCGGAACCGGATTCCCTCTCAGCCAGGCAAAAGCCTTCTGCTCCCCAGTTAATATCTTATGATTGATAGTATAACATCTGCCCGATAAAAGTCAATCTTATGTAAAGACTTTTATCGGGCAGGTTATAATAATATTATTGTTAGTCTGTTATAGACTGCTGGCTTTCAGCTTCGCACTTTGCTTCTGCATTTCTTTCTGGCAGAATGTAAAGCATAAAATACATAAATGCCATAAGAACGATACCTCCGATAACATCATATACAGAGTGTTGTTTTAAGAATATTGTTGACAGGCATATAAGTATACATAATATAAGTGAGGCATTGACAATATATTTGTGATCTTTAAGTGCCTTACACTTTGAAAGGGCAGTGTGGACGGCAATTGAATTATATACATGTATGCTTGGAAATACGTTGGTTGTTGTATCGGTAGCATAGAGTACAGTAACAAGCTTTCCAAATATATTATCAGGGATGTTATCAGGTCTTAATGTTAGACCATTAGGGTATATCATACATATAAACATAGATACAGACATACCGATAATAAGTGAAAGAGCAAATCTTATAAATTCTTTATTGTCAGCTTTCAGAACCATATATATGCATGAAGCAGCTATATAGACAAACCATAAAAGATAAGGGATTATAAATATCTCAAGGAAAGGTATATAGCTGTCGATTGTTCCGTTTAATATGTGAATTCCGGGATAATCCATAGTTATTTTATGCTCAAGATAAAAGAACCAGGGAAGATATATAAAAGCGTAAAGTGCAAAAAGCAGACGCCACCATATTTTTTTAAATGTTTTCATCATAACCTTCATTTCCAGCAGATAACCGCTATAATAAATAATATTAAGATGTTAGCATTGTTTCTAATCAAAAGCAATAGCAATTTGATTATGTGTTTACAAAGTTATAGATTTTTAATATAATATTTTGTTGTGATTTAATATTTAATAAAAAATTATTATAATAGTTAGAAAATGTTTGTAAAGTAAGTGATGGATTGGTATACAATTATGTTGTAGATGTCCGGATATATTAACGGCTGTCACTTAATTATATGATATGAATTGGAGAAAAATATGCTTAAATTAAGCCATATAAAAAAGAGCTATAAGAAGAATGAAGTTCTTACAGATATATCCTTTACATTTGAGGAGGGACAGATATATCCTATACTTGGTGGACCGGGAGCTGGAAGAACAACATTATTTGAGTGTATATGTGGAGATATATCTGTTGATGACGGAAGCATAGTTACAATTGATAAGTGTAAATATTTTTATGCGGCAAAGCAGAGTGTTCTTCCTGTATACATAACAGGTTATGAGTTTATAAGTATGCTTTGTGATATGGAGAGAGACGACCCTGAGCCAGAGGATATATTTGATAGAATTGGGTTCAGTGTTGCCAAGAGAGATGAGCTTATAGCGGATTATACATTTGAGGAGAAGAAGCTTTTACAGCTTGCCTGTATTCTTGTAATAAGACCTTATGTTGTGCTTTTTGATGAGCCACTTGATTATTGCAGTGAAGAATACATTAATAAGTTTATCGAAGTTATTAATACAATAAAAGAAGGCAGGATAATACTTATCTCAACAGGACTTCTAGAGATTTCCAAGAGGATAAGTGAGGATACGCTAGTCTTAAATAACGGAGAATTTAATCACATAGATAAAAAGACTATGGAAATTCCAGAGATAAGGAAGGCAGTTTTAGATATATTAGGGGAGACAGACAATGAGATTATTTAGGAAGCTGTTTGCTGAGAAGATTTTAAGGTTTTATGAGGGTACTAATGCAGGTATAAGATATATAAGTAATGCACCACTTATAGGCAGATGTGTTAAAGAGAATACATTTGCAGAGAATTCCAAGGCGAGATTATTTGTTGGAATTATGGCACAGTTATTTATGGTTTTATGGGAATTTATAAAGAAGTTTGCATATGTATTTATTCTTATATATATACCATATGTGCTTATAGGTCTTGAGTGTCCATTGATTAAGGCCAATCAGGAGCTTACAATTATATATATGTTTGTTATGCTTTCGGTTATATGCGGAAGTCTTTCTAACAACATATTATTTACTATAGGTGACAGGGATTACCTTATGATAAGAGTTATGTCAATAAGTCCATATATGAATTTTTTAGGAAAGCTTCTTTATAAGATGGCTGCTGAATTCATATTTTATTTTATTATTCTTAATATATTCGGCGTTTCGTGGTTTCATTCGCTTATGCTCTGTATGCTTACGATATGCGTAAGACCTATAGGTGAGATGTTTGCGATTATGTCTTTTGATCATTTTATATGGGTATATGAGAATAGAAGTGTGTTTAATGGAACTGTTATGGCGGTATGTGTTTTACTTGCGTATGGTGTGCCATTTTTTGTAAGACGACTTTCCCATAACTGGCTCTATGCAGTACATCCTTTTGTGGTGCTGGTATTTTTCCTTGCAGGAGCTGGTGCAATGTATTTCTTATGGTGGTATAAGTATTACAGAAAGATTGTCAGAGAGGCTATGCATTTAAAACACGAGAGCTGATTAGGATGATGGAGAACGAATATGAAGAAAAAGAACAGAGAAAAGTTAAGATTGATTACATTAAGGGTATGTATAGGGATTCTTTGTGCTTTTGTTATAGCTGTATTCATACGTTCGTATTATTACAGAAGCAAGGAAAGTAATCTTGATATTAAGTCAAGGTATACTTTCACGGTGGATATAGATGCTTACGGGGATGTTATTGATGAGCAGTATCAGACAAGGGCAGCTACATATGATGATTCTAATGTCATAAATACGATGCCTGATGTATCACAGGTTAAGACAGAAACAGTGGCCAGGACGTGGCTTAATGAGTATGTTAATCAGTATATGAATGAGTATCTTCCGTATAATAAGTCAGTTAAGAAGATGACAATAGATGATATTAACGTATTGAATGAAGATGAACATACAGCGTTAATAAGTTTTTCGGTAATTCTTAAAAATGCTGCTTCTGATTATTTTCTTTCGTGGGACGGAGTTACTGATGATGACAGATTGAAATGTGAGTGGGTTGTATCTTACTATATTGATGCACATACTGACAACACTGCTACGGTGTATGTTACATCAGCATTAAGTCCGGAAGAATACGGAATAGCACAGTACAATGAGAAGGCAGCCCTGGCAGCAGATAGCGAGAACAAGACCAATGCTTCTACAGACCTGCTTGCAAGATATGTTATAAGAGATGATATATTGAGTGTAACTTATGATGATGGTGAGCATTATGCAACTGTTCCAGTAGATGTTGAAAATCTTATGTATGAAAGCGGAAGTACAAGCACGTTGAAGGATGGAAGCTATCTTATAACTACATCAAAGACTGCATTTTTATTTGGCGGCAGGATGGGAAGTTCTAAGAAAGTACCGGTAACTCTTATATATTCTGATGATAAAGGTGTTAACTGGACCAGCTGTGAACTTGATAATATATATAACGCAGAAGATTACTATGTTGATTTCTTTGATGAGAATAAGGGTGTTATTGTATGTGGTTATGCCAGGACTGATAATGAAAAGGAGTCTTACAGGATATACCAGACAGCTAATGGTGGCGAGACGTGGACAACAGTTGGAAGCGGTCCTGCTAATTATATATTAAAAGGTGTTATGTATGTGGACGAAAATGTTGGATTTTTCTGTTACAATTATGCAGAAGGAATGGACGGCAATCTTTATATGACTAAAGATGGCGGCAAGACATTTTCTAAAGTGACACTTCCAGAACAGGAGCTTGACAGTACAGCTAAGTCATCAACGGCTTCAAGCACGGTAGCAGATGATGAGTTAAAATGGAATGATGTATACAAGGAAGCGTTAGTTCCTACAGTTGATGATAAAGGTATTATAACTGTATATCTTACACAGGGTTCTGATGGAACTTATAATGATGGAAAGACGGCGGCTAAGTATCAGTCATCTGATAAAGGTGATACATGGGTGTTCGTAAGGCAGCTTGAGATTACGCAGAATAATAATAAGCATAATTGACTTTTTGCTTGAATTATTATTCATTATATGATAATATTTATAGAGTTTAAGAAAAAAAGACATTTTTGTGTCTTTTTTTTTGCGCAAAAGTCAATTGAAACTATATAAAGACTATTAACAGTTGTGGTTTGCGCACTATAATCAATTTAATATACGAAAGGGAATAGGTGGCATTCATGAAAGCATTTTTAATACTTGAAGATGGAACAGTATTTAAGGGAACAAGTATTGGTTCCACTCGCGAAGTCATTAGCGAAATAGTTTTTAATACTTCGATGACAGGATATCTGGAGGTGTTAACTGATCCTTCATATGCAGGACAGGCAGTTACAATGACATATCCTCTGATTGGCAACTATGGCATATGCTATAAAGATATGGAGTCTGAAAAAGCATGGCCAGATGGATTTATTGTGAGAGAATTATCAAGGATGCCAAGTAACTTCAGAAATGAAGCTCCTATACAGAAGTTCCTTTTAGATAATGATATACCAGGTATCTGTGGAATAGATACAAGAGCCCTTACTAAGATATTAAGAGAAAAGGGTACTATGAACGGAATGATTACAACTAACGAAAACTATAATCTTGATGAAGTACTTCCTAAGATTAAGGAATACAAGGTTGCGGGAGTTGTAAGAAAGGTTACATGCAAGGAAAAGTATGTACTTAACGGAGATGGACCAAGAGTTGCACTTATGGACTTTGGTGCTAAGAAGAATATTGCTAAGTCTCTTAATGACAGAGGCTGTGAGGTTACAGTATATCCAGCGTATACTAAGGCAGAGGAAATCTTAGCTTCTAATCCAGATGGTATTATGTTATCAAATGGTCCTGGAGATCCTAAGGAATGTGTAGAGATAATAGAAGAGATAAAGAAGCTTTATGCAAGCAATGTGCCTATATTTGCCATATGTCTTGGACATCAGCTTATGTCTCTTGCGACAGGTGCTGATACACACAGATTAAAGTATGGACACAGAGGTGCTAACCACCCAGTTAAGGATCTTGCTACTGGAAAGGTATATATATCAACACAGAATCATGGTTATGTTGTAGATGAAGCAACACTTAATCCAGAGGTTGCAGAACCAGCATTTGAAAATGTTAATGATAAGACTAATGAAGGTCTATCTTATAAGGGTAAGAATATATTTACTGTACAGTTCCATCCGGAAGCTTGTGCAGGACCACAGGATACAGCGTATCTTTTTGACAGATTTATGGATATGATGAAGAAGGAGGACTAAGACAATGCCAAAGAATCCTAATATAAAGAAGGTTTTAGTAATCGGTTCAGGTCCAATCGTAATCGGACAGGCAGCAGAATTTGACTATGCAGGTACACAGGCTTGCCGTTCTCTTAAGGAAGAGGGAATAGAAGTATGCCTCGTTAACTCTAACCCAGCGACTATCATGACAGATAAGGATATTGCTGATGAAGTATATATCGAACCTCTTACTGTAGAAGCATTAAAGCAGATTATATTAAAGGAAAAGCCAGACAGCATCTTACCTACACTTGGTGGACAGGCTGGTCTTAACCTTGCTATGGAGATAGCAGAGACAGGTTTCCTTGAAGAGAATAATGTACAGCTTATAGGTACAACTGCACTTACAATTAAGAAGGCAGAAGACAGACTTATGTTCAAGGAAACTATGGAAAAGATAGGTGAACCTTGTGCACCTTCATTAGTTGTTAATGATGTTCCATCTGGTGAAGCATTTGCAGCTAAGATTGGTTATCCGGTTGTTCTTCGTCCTGCTTACACACTTGGTGGAAGCGGCGGTGGTATCGCCCATAACGTAGAAGAATTAAGAGAGATTCTTGAGAATGGTTTAAGACTTTCAAGAGTTGGTGAAGTTCTTGTTGAAAGATGTATATCTGGCTGGAAGGAAATCGAATATGAGGTAATGCGTGACAGCAACGGAACATGCATAACTATATGTAATATGGAGAATATCGATCCTGTTGGTGTACATACGGGTGATAGTATCGTAGTTGCTCCTTCACAGACACTTTCAGATAAGGAATATCAGATGCTTAGAACATCTGCCCTTAACATTATAGATGAGCTTGGTATCACAGGTGGATGTAATGTACAGTATGCACTTCATCCAGACAGCTTTGAGTATTGCGTTATCGAGGTTAACCCTCGTGTAAGCCGTTCTTCAGCACTTGCTTCTAAGGCTACAGGTTATCCTATTGCCAAGGTTGCAGCTAAGATTGCACTTGGTTATACACTTGATGAGATTAAGAATGCAGTTACAGGAAAGACATATGCAAGCTTTGAGCCAGCACTTGACTACTGTGTAGTTAAGATACCTAGACTTCCATTTGATAAGTTTATCTCTGCAAAGAGAACACTTACAACACAGATGAAGGCTACTGGTGAGGTTATGAGTATATCTGATAACTTCGAGGGTGGTCTTATGAAGGCTATACGTTCACTTGAACAGCATGTTGACAGCCTTATGTCATACGATTTTACAGGACTTACAGATGAGGAACTTTTAGAAGATCTTGCTGTAGTTGATGACAGAAGAATCTGGAAGATAGCAGAAGGCTTAAGAAGAGGCATAGAGCCAGCAGTTATGCATGACATAACAAAGATTGACAGATGGTTTATAGATAAGCTTCAGATTATCGTTGAGATGGAGAATTCTTTAAAGAAAGGTCCTCTTACAGAAGAATTATTAAGAGAGGCTAAGAGAATTGAGTTCCCTGATAATGTTATTGGAGAACTTACAGGACATACAGAAAGAGAAATAAAAGAACTTCGTGATAAGTATGATATTCACGCAGCATTTAAGATGGTTGATACTTGTGCCGCTGAGTTCGCAGCCACAACTCCGTATTACTATTCAGTATATGGCAGTGAGAATGAAGCTGCAGAGACTAAGGATAAGAAGAAAGTTCTTGTACTTGGTT
Source organism: [Lactobacillus] rogosae (assembly GCA_900112995.1). Taxonomy (GTDB): domain Bacteria; phylum Bacillota; class Clostridia; order Lachnospirales; family Lachnospiraceae; genus Lachnospira; species Lachnospira rogosae. Next base: position 20,732 of record FONU01000022.1, read on the forward strand.
CAGGTCCAATAAGAATTGGACAGGGTATTGAATTCGATTTCTGTTCAGTACATTGTACATGGGCATTTAAGAAAGAGGGTTATGAGACAATTATTATCAATAATAACCCAGAAACAGTATCAACAGACTTTGATATTGCTGATAAGCTTTACTTTGAGCCACTTACAGAAGAAGATGTTGAAAGTATTGTAGAATTCGAGAAGCCGGATGGAGCTGTAGTTCAGTTTGGTGGACAGACAGCTATCAAGCTTACAGAAGCTCTTATGAAGATGGGTGTGCCAATTCTTGGAACTAAGGCAGAAGATGTAGATGCTGCTGAGGATAGAGAGTTATTTGATGAGATTCTTGAAAAGACACAGATTCCTAGAGCAAAAGGACAGACAGTATTCACTGTTGAGGAAGCCCTTAAAGCTGCTAATGAACTTGGTTATCCTGTTCTTGTACGTCCTTCATATGTACTTGGTGGACAAGGTATGCAGATTGCTGTATCTGATGAAGATGTAGTGGAATTTATGGGAATTATCAACAGAATTAAGCAGGATCACCCAATCCTTGTAGATAAGTACCTTATGGGTAAGGAAATTGAAGTGGATGCCGTATGCGATGGCGAAGATATTCTTATTCCTGGTATTATGGAACACATTGAAAGAGCTGGTATTCATTCTGGAGATAGTATTTCAGTATATCCAGCTAAGTCAATCTCTCCAAAGATAACTGAAATGATTGCTGATTACACAGGAAGACTTGCGAGAGCACTTCATGTAAAGGGTATGATTAATATCCAGTTTATTGTATACAACGATCAGGTATATGTAATTGAAGTAAATCCACGTTCAAGCCGTACAGTACCATATATCAGCAAGGTTACTGGTATTCCTATTGTTAAGCTTGCAACTAAGGTTATTACAGGAGCTAAGATAAGAGATTTAGGTTATGAGCCAGGTCTTCAGAAGGCTGCTGATTACTATGCAATCAAGATGCCAGTATTCTCGTTCGAGAAGATCAGAGGTGCTGATATAAGCCTTGGACCAGAAATGAAGTCTACAGGTGAGTGCCTTGGTATATCTAAGAGCTTTGATGAAGCACTTTACAAGGCATTTGAGGGAGCTGGAATAAGACTTCCAAAGCATAAGCAGATTATTATGACTCTTGCAGATAAGGATAAGCAGGACGGTATTGATATAGCACAGAGATTTGAAGCACTTGGATACAAGATATATGCTTCAAGAGGTACAGCTAAGGTTCTTAAAGAAAATGGCGTACACGCTATTCAGGTTAATAAGATTGGACAGGAAGCTCCAACACTCCTTGACCTTATATTAGAGCATAAGATTGATCTTGTTATTGATACACCAGAAAATGGTATTGAGAGAGCAAAGGATGGTTTCCTTATAAGAAGATATGCTATCGAGACAGGCGTTCACTGCCTTACAAGTCTTGATACAGCTCACGCACTTATCTCAAGTCTTGAGCATGCATTTAATAATCAGGAACTTTCAATAGTAGATATTGCTACAATTGATAACAGAGGTTAATTGAATTAATGCAAATAGTATAATTATGCAGAGTGATATATATATAATGAGCACAAATGAGCTCATCCTAAAAGCTACGCAAAAATTGTGATATAATGTTTATATAATACATTTTATAAGTAATATTATAGTCCTCCAGAAGCTAAGTAAGGCGAATGTGCCTTAAAAGCTTTTGGGGGACTTTTATAATCAGAGGGATTATGTTAAAATGCTTAATATGTCCTGAATAATATATTTGATAATCAGGGCAAAAAGGAGAATATATGAGATTATTGAATATAGGTGATAAGCTTATTAATCTAAAGAATAAATTGAAGTTAAAAAATGCAGTGTCAATAGCGGCAGCTGTTATGCTTGGTGTAACTTCACTTGCAGGCTGTGGCTTTGTGTCTAACCCGGTTGAATATATGAGCCAGGCAGATAATGAGAATGGTACGGTTAGCGATAACACTGATAAGATAACAGATAATAGTGGAAATAATGCGGGCGGTATGAAAGATAACAGCTCTGATGCCGGAAGTATTGTTAATGGCAGCGACAAAAGTAATGGTAATAACCAGACCAGTGGTAAGCGAAAGGTTTGTATTGTTGGGACATATGGAAGTGTGAGCGAGCTTGTTAATACAGCAGATTATGAGGATAAAATAGATATTGAATTAATTCAGGAAAATAAAGATTTTGATGAAACAAAGGATTTAATATCATTAGCTTCTAAAGTCCAGGAAATATGTAGTGGTGATGCGGATATAGTTATCGTATCGGCAAGGAAAAGATTTGCAGACCAGATCAGATATTTTCTTACTTATACAATAGATACAGATAAGAGTATATATGTTGTTGAGGAAGATAATAACAATTATAAGACAGAAATAGCTGATATTGTTGATAATAAAGCGAATAAGGTTAATGATAGTGCAAAACATCATTTTGACGTGACAGAGATTAAGGATATGGGCTATGTCGGTATGGTTAATGATTATATAGGCAATGATGTGTATACAGCACAGAAAATAATGGCTTCATATGAGTCTGTAGTAGTAGTCAGCGATACTGCTGACGGAAGTCTGTCGCCAGCAATGACACAGCTTGTAAAAGATGTATCAGGTTATATTAAGGTAATTGTTGTTAATAATTCTGGCAGTGAATATGACTATGCGGCTGATGGTTTAAATGTCATCACAGCACAGACAATGACAAGCTGGCAGGCAAGAATAATGGCAATGTTATGTCTTACAGATAAGAATATAACTGACTGGCAGGAGTTCTTTAATTAATGGCAGTTGTGAAGCTGTAATGTGGCAGTGCAATTTGCAGATGCGGTATATTACATAATTCGTGCAGTTATATCAGGGCAGCTGAATTAAATAAAACAGAGTAAAGATTTTGTGAGTTGAATCATTAAATAAAGTTGAATTGATAATTGTACACAAATATGTTACTATTATACATATGATGCAATTCGGAAAGGGTATATATATTATGAATCAGACAAAAATACAGGACGTAATAAGACATATCAGCAAAGATGAAGACTACGGCGTAGATATGATGGAGAAGCTTTCTTTAGCTGATGCAGTAGAGGTTATGGCTGTTGTACTGCCATCTTTAAAGAAAAGAGCCAAGGAGATGGGCAATACTAACGATTTAGCATATTTTGGAAGAATTGAAGAGATATATGCAAAGGTTATAGCTGATAAATTAAGAAAAGAGGAACATTTATGGGTTGTATATTCAAGTACAACATCGTACCCATATATGGTAGACAGTGATTTATTTGTTCTTTTTAATCCTAAGAATTCTTCACTTATTGAGAAAAAGCTTAAGCTCAGTGGTTACGAGGTATCAGTTGGTGTTGAGAATAATGATGCGTTTGCTATGGAGTTATGCCATATGTATCGTAATGGATATAAGAATATAAGACTTACAGATGGCGACAAGCTTGAATATGTAATACCAAGAGAAGCATTTGGAACATATGATGAGTTCTTTAGGGATGATTATGTGACTAACCCAGGTTTACAGAATACAATGATTTCTTATTTTCAGGAGTTCAGAAAGAATACAGACAAAGATACAATAAAAGAGCTTCTTGATAAGAGAGAAAATGCTATGTTAAATGCTATGGTTAATTCTGAATATATGGTTCCATGTGTTAAGGAGGAGACAGAGGAAGAAGTATCTATAGCACATCATTTTATTGATGTTACAGACAGGGTTAAGCATAAGGAAGACGAGCAGGTTATAGCAATACCGGCATTTACAGATGGTTTTGAGATGGACAAATGCTATAAGGGACAGTATGAGAATATGCTCTATACATATAAGGAACTTGTTGAGGCTATAGACGAGCTTGGAGCTTCAGGAGCAATATTTAATCCACTTGGAATAAGTTATTATATTCCACTTGAAACACTTAAGAAAATAGAAAAAGATTTCAATAAATAGAATAATATGTAAGCCTGCTTGTATCGGGTTTTATGATTGTATCACAATTATGTGATATATTGTAAGATGTGATACTGGCAGGCTTTTTATGTAATAGGGAAATCTAATTAATTTAATTCATTATACATAAAAAGTCCTATATACAGGTTCGTACTGCAGTGCAAATATAGGCACCTATAATAAAAAATACTTATGTAAAAACACTTTTATAAAATTACTTTATGAAAGTGTTGGCAAATTACTTGTAATGATGTAAACTTAGATTAACTTAAGAAATATTATGTATGATTATGGAGGTAATGTTTATGTGGTTAGCTGATTTGGGCAATGGAAATTATAGGAATCCGATACTTTATGCAGATTATTCTGACCCTGATGCTATAAGAGTGGGAGAAGATTATTTTATGGTAGCATCAAGCTTTTCTAATTCGCCAGCACTTCCAATATTACATTCAAAAGATTTAGTGAATTGGAAGGTTGTTAATTATTGCTTGAAACACATTCCGGAATTCAGATATAACAATCCGCTGCACGGATGTGGTGTGTGGGCACCATCTATAAGATACCACGAGGGTACATATTATGTATGTTTTCCAATGCCAGATGAGGGAATATATATGACAACAACCAAAGATCCGTTTGGTGAATGGAGCGAGCCTGTTAATATAAGACCAGGTGCAGGCTGGATTGACCCTTGTCCATTCTGGGATGATGACGGTAATGCTTATCTTGTGGCAGGTGTTGCAAAGAGCAGAATTGGATATAAGAGTGTTCTTCATATAGTAAGAATGAGACCAGACGGTATGGGGATATTTGGAGATGAAGTAAAGATATTTGATGGTAATGAGAATGATCAGATAACAATAGAAGGACCTAAAATGTATAAACGTAACGGATATTATTATATATTTGCACCAGCAGGCGGTGTTAAGACCGGCTGGCAGACAATACTCCGTTCCAAAAATCCATTTGGACCATATGAATATAAGGTTGTATTAAGACAGGGTGACTCTCCAGTCAACGGACCTCATCAGGGTGCGTGGGTAGATACAATTACTGGTGAGGACTGGTTCTTACATTTTCAAGATGTGTATGCCGCAGGCAGAATAACACATTTACAGCCAATGCATTGGGAAAATGACTGGCCAATAATTGGCGTTAATAAAGAGGGCAATGATTACGGTGAACCAGTTATGCAATATGTAAAGCCCAATATTGGAAAGACAGCAGAGGAGTTTAAGGACACAGATAAATATCCAGTATGTGAGCCAGACACAACAGATGAATTTGATACCGACAAGATGATGTTACAGTGGCAGTGGAATTCTAATTATGATGACAGCTGGTATGTGACTAAGACAGATGCCTATGGAAAGAAAACACCAGACGGCTCATATATAAGACTTAATGCACTTGCATCAACACCTCTTAGACCAGTGAGCGATTACAGAAATCTTCTCTTACAGAAATGGCCTGCACCTGAATTTGAGTGTGTTACTAAAATGTGCGTGAATGGTCTTGAAAATGGAGACTATGCCGGAATTGTGTCATTAGGCGTGGAATATGGAGCAGTTGGAATTGTCAAGAATTTCGGGGAATATGCAATAAGGACAGTCAGAGGCACCCAGAGCTTTGATTGTGAGGCGGCATATTCTAAGGAAGATTTTAAGGACTATCCTATAGCTAAGGATACATTTGCTGATAAGGAAAAGACTGTATATTTAAGGTATACAGTTAAGAGAACAGGAACTAAGGATACCAAGGAAATGGCACTGGCTGTTAAAAATGTTCCTGTAGAAGAGGTGACTTTGGAGATAAGCTTTGATGGAAAGGCTTATGAGAAGCAGGTGAGCTTTACAGCAAAGGCAGGACGCTGGGTTGGCGTTAAGAATGGAATGTTTGTTAATCATAATAATGAGATTAAGAATGAGAATCAGGGGGATGGATTTGTGACGGTTGATTATATCAGGTATAGATGTATAGACAACGGGAGATTGGATTAAATTAACATAAGTAACAAAGATATGCTTTCGCTGAGTGTCGCTATCAGCGGTACTAAAGTGCTAAAGTACAGCACTTAAGTGCCGGCGGCTCCACATATGGCTGGGACATAGGATGTATGGCAGGAGTTATTTTAGTTGTTGGAGATGTTTAATTAAATAGTTATGAAGAGTGTGTATTTTGCTGTAGTGGCGGAGTGCACACTTTTTTGTGGGAAGGTTTGGAAGCTGACATTAGAATATTTATGAGGATTTTGCTTGCATTGGAGAGCAGGGTGGTATATAGTATCTTAAATGATAAATTTTATGAGATTTGAGTATAAATATTGCGATTTAAGGAAGTACTATGATGGTTAATTTAATAAGAAAGCAGTCGCCTGCAAGAATAATAGCGTTTGGGTTTATATTTGTGATTATAGCAGGGTCAGTGCTTTTGTCTTTGCCGTTTAGTGTTAGGGATGGTGTTGATTTAAAATACACGGATGCTTTGTATACATCAACGAGTGCAGTATGTGTAACGGGGCTTGTGGTGGTTGACTCATATGACACATTTACACCTGTGGGGCAATTTATACTAGGGGCACTTATTCAGATAGGTGGTCTTGGTGTGACAACTATGGGTGCCGGAATAATACTTGTTATGGGTAAAAAGGTAGATATAAAAGGACGTACTCTTTTAAAGGAAGCACTGAATATGGATACGGCAAAGGGGCTTGTAAGGCTTATACATAAGATATTTATTGTTACGCTTATATTTGAGGGGGCTGGTGCAATAGCAGGTTTTCTGGTGTTTATAAGAGATTATCCATTTTTTAGGGCATTGGGAATAAGCGTGTTTCATTCGGTAGCGGCGTTTAATAATTCTGGTTTTGATATTCTTGGAAATAACCAGAACCTTATTAATTACAGTGGTAATATAGCACTTAATATTATAACCTGTACGCTTGTATTTTTTGGAGGTATTGGCTTTTTTGTAATATGTGAATTGTGGGAAAAGAGATTTAAGTGGAAGAAATTCTCAATGCACACAAGGATTGTAATATCAGTGAGTATTGTGCTTATTATCGCTGGTGCTCTGCTTCTTAAGATTACAGAAAATATCTCGTGGATGGGAGCATTCTTTATGAGTGTATCAGCCAGAACGGCTGGATTTGCAACATATTCACTTGGGACATTTTCAAAATCGGGACTACTTGTGATTATAATACTTATGATTATAGGAGCTTCGCCGGGATCTACAGGAGGTGGAATAAAGACAAGCACATTTTTTGTCCTCATACAGGGTGTTAAGTCGGCGGCAACTAATAAGTCGGAGAAAGCATTTCATTATGCAGTACCTAAGGAAGCGTTCAGAAAGGCTTCGGTTATTATGATACTTGCTATGTGTGTTGTGACCGTGGGAGCTTATCTTATGGGAATATTTGAGCCGGATATTGATTTTATTGATATATTATTTGAGGTCGCAAGTGCATTTGGAACGGCAGGGCTTTCAACAGGAATTACACAACAGATAGGAATTGCAGGAAAGCTGTTATCTATTGTTATTATGTACATAGGAAGACTTGGACCGCTTACGATTGCTACATTGTGGCATTTCTCTAAGGGAGAGAGGATTAATTATCCGGAGGGTAATATAACTATAGGGTGATGATTGTGAAATATATGGGGCAACGGACGCTGGGCGGCTGGTAGAAGCAACGAAGACACGTTTGCACTGAGTGTCGCTCGCAGCGGTACTAAAGCGCTAAAGGACAGCGCTTAAGTGCCGGCGGCTCCCCATCGTCTTCTTATGCTTCTACCAGCCGCCCAGCTGGGTTGCGATTGCCATATGTTTAACAATTATCAGCGCCAGAACGGAGTGTGAAGAATTCGGGTGTGGTTTTGAGTGTGGATTTTTTGGTGATGGTGTCGTTTTTGTTATGGCATTAAGTTATGGTATATAAGATACGATATATATGTTATGGTTTTTAATTTAATTATATAGAAGATATAATATATATGTTAGGGCTTATAACTTATTATATAAAAGATATGATATATGTTATTGTTTGTGCATTATGATATATATATAAAATATGGTGTGTGAATGTATGTGGAGAGAGTATTGATGTGCTGGCTTGGTGTCCGCTGCGGTTTCAAGTAGCGAAAGCGTGCCCAGCGGTAATATAGTCCGCACTCACAACGTCCGTTAGCCAACACCCAATCATCAATACACACCCAACAATAATACGTGAATTCGGAGGTAATTATGTTTAAAACTAGAATATCAAATAAAAATACTACTTATGGAATTATAGGTTTAGGAAGATTTGGCGAGTCGCTTGCATTATCGCTTGCTAACAGCGGTGCTGAATTTATGGTTATAGACAAAGATGAGGAAAAGGTAAGAGAAATGCGCGATTATACGGAAAATGCCTATGTCGTGCAGACACTTGACAAGAAAAGCCTTAGCGCAACAGGAATACAGAATTGTGATGTTGCAGTTGTGTGTATAGGTGAACATATTGATACGTCAATTCTTACAACGCTTAATCTTGTCAGTATGGGAATAAAAAAGGTTATAGCGAAAGCAAGAGGTCTTGAACACGGAGAAATATTGGCTAAGCTTGGGGCAGAAGTTGTATATCCTGAGAAGGATATGGCAGAAAGACTTGCTAACCGTCTTATAGCTTCGCAGGTTATAGATGTCATTCAGCTTAGTGAGAAAATTAATATATCTAAGGTTATGCTTCCTGACAGGCTTGAGGGCAAAACAGTTGTGGATATTAATATGCGTAAGAAATTTAATGTTAATATAATTGCAATTGAGAATAATGGGGAAGTTATGCAGGTTGTAAATCCAGAGTATGTGTTTAGAAATGGGGATATATTGTATCTTTCGGGGAGTTCGGAAGGGCTTAATAAGTTTGGTGAGTGGATAGGCTAGATAGGACAGACAATTACATTAAATCAACATAAGCAACAAAGACAAGCTTATGTTGATTTAATCCAACCTGACACCTTACAGGGGTGCCTTTTTGGCAGGAGATGGTTAGCTAATAGAAGACATGGTCGCCTATTATTGTGCCGCCTTTATCGACAGTGCTGTCGTAGACGTGAAAGTACAGAGCGGCGATTGTTATATGACCATTAAGAACCTCATTAGCGGCTCTGGTACATTCAGCGTTAGCACCTCTGGCAAGGACAATTGCGAAACGTCCACTTGCGACAGGGCTGAACTGGGAAGGGGCGTAGAGTACGGATTGGATTGTGTTGCCAAATTTAGGACTGTTTACACGATTTACGATAACGCTTCCAACGGCAAGCTTGCCCTCATAAGGCTGGTTGGCAGCTTCACATTCTATCATAGCGGATACCATTGCAAGGTCGCTTGTATCATATGCTATAGGTGTATTATTAATGACTTCATCAACTGATGGGGTCATTTTTTTGATTTCTTCAAGCTGTCTTTGGATTTCTTCCTGACGGATACGTTCCTCGTATTCTAATGCAAGGGCTTCAGCTTTGGCAATATTTTCAGAGTTAGTATCTATTTTTGACTGCTTTGAAGCTATGAGCCTTTTAATATTATTAGACTCAGCTATTGACTGCTCTTTTAAAGACACAAGTTCTGTCATATTAGTCTGTAGACTTAGCTGGTTCTGGTTAAGCACAGCAATAAGAGAACTTAATTCTTCAAGCATTTTGCGGTCATATTGGGAAATGCGCGAAACATATTCGTTTCTTTGCAATAAATCAGCCATACTTGAAGAAGAAAGCAATACATCAAGAAAACTATAGTCGCTGTTCTCGTACATATATTGTATACGAAGCTTCATAGTATCGAACTGGTGTTGTTTCTCAATCTCCATATTGCTTATGTTTTCATTAAGGCTGTCAATCTGTTCCTGTGTATCAGCAATTCTGTCATTAATAGAGTTCAGCTTTTCACCAGCATTATCAAGCTCTGAATTAAGGTCGTTAAGTTCACTTGAGAGCTGCGACTGCTCATTTCTTAAGCGTTCAAGTTCTTTGTTATTATCATCATATTCTGTCTTGGTATCAGCAAGTGAATATACAGGTGATGTAACGGATATGAAAGTCAGGCAGACAATGAGTGCCAACGCTATGTATTTAGTTACTGCATTAAAATGTTTCAACTGCAAGTTATATCCTTTCTGATTCTATAAATTTGATGTCAGGAGTGGCTGAAAGTCAAAAGTCTTATCGTGCAGGCAAGAACAACTGTCAGACATTTTATACCTGATATCGTATTATTAATATTTTTTAGCTATAACACCAAAATCTTAATATAGTATAAAATGTGTCCACATAAATTGCAAGCAGCCACAACGGGTGTTATTATTAATTAGCATATCAAATTAATGGTAATGAGATGATGAGAGTTTTATCGTGGTATACTAAATTATAGAAAGAAAGAGGAATTATATGCTTGAATTAATTAATATTAAGAAAGATTATGAAACCGGTGATACAAAGGTTGCAGCTTTAAAGGGCATTAACTTAAGGTTCAGGGACTGCGAATTTGTATCAATACTCGGTCAGTCGGGCTGTGGTAAGACAACTATGCTTAATATTATCGGAGGACTTGATAAGTATACAAGTGGTGATTTAAGAATTAATGGTGTGTCTACTAAAGATTATAAGGACAGGGATTGGGATGCGTACAGGAATAATTCAATTGGTTTTGTATTCCAGAGCTATAATCTTATACCACACCAGACAGTTCTTTCTAATGTAGAGCTTGCACTTACATTATCAGGTGTATCAAAGGCAGAGAGAAGGAAAAGAGCAGTTGAGGCACTTGAGAAGGTAGGACTTGGTGAACAGATTCATAAGAAGCCTAACCAGATGTCAGGTGGACAAATGCAGAGAGTAGCCATAGCGAGAGCACTTGTCAATAATCCTGATATTCTTCTTGCAGATGAACCGACAGGTGCACTTGATACAGAGACAAGTGTACAGATTATGGAGCTTCTTAAGGAGATTTCCAAAGACAGGCTTATAATTATGGTTACGCATAACCCGGAACTTGCTATGAAATATTCAACAAGAATTGTAAGGCTTCTTGACGGAACTATTGTTGATGACTCAGATCCATATACAGAGGAACAGCTTAAAAAAGACATAGCAGAGGGAACAGATAAGTCAGGCACAGCAACAGCCAATGGTTCAGCATATAATTCAGGCGTGTCAGGTCAGGGAACAAGTATATCTGTCTCAAAGACTCAAAGAAAGAAAAAGCCAAAGACCTCAATGTCATTTTTTACAGCATTATCTTTAAGTTTTAACAATCTGATGACGAAAAAGACAAGAACAATTCTTACAGCCTTTGCAGGAAGCATAGGAATTATCGGTATAGCACTCATTTTATCAATATCAAATGGTATCCAGTTATATATTGACAGGGTGCAGAGGGATACATTATCAAGTTATCCAATCCAGTTACAGTCAGAAACTGTAGATATAAGTAGTATGGTTTCAAGTATGACAGATAATGGCGGCAGTGGTGAAACACACGAGGATATGGATAAAATATATAGCAACAATATAATGTCTGATATGATGAATACTATGGTTGCAGAGGTTCAGAGCAACAACCTTAAGGAATTCAAGCATTATATAGAGAATGGTGGAAGCGATATAAAGGATTATGCGAGTGCCATAGAATATACTTATGATATTCCAGTTAATATATATAAGTCAGATACATCTGATAAGGTAACACAGCTTAACCCTAATACAATGTTTGATGCGATGTATGGCGGTTCTTCACAGAGCAGTATGAGTGGAATGAGCATGTACTCTAATTCAAGCGTATGGTCACAGTTATTTGATAATAAAGAGATACTTGAGTCGCAGTATACTGTACTTGCCGGACACTGGCCGGAAAGCTATAACGAGGTTGTGCTTGTTGTTAATGAGAACAATGAAATTGATGATTATACTTTGTATTCAATAGGACTTAAAGACCCTGACGAGATTACAGAGATGATTAAGGCTATGATGTCAGGAAAGAACTATACTCTTGATAATGATGAAACAACTTACACATTTGACGAGATATTAAATACAACATTTAAGCTTATACTTCCAACTGATGTATATTCGTATAATGAAAGTAAGGAAATCTGGGAAGATAAGTCTGATAATGATATATTTATGAAAAATGTTGTCAACAACGGAACAGATATAAAGATTGCAGGAATTATTAAACCTTCAGAAGAAGCAGTAAGTACATCTTTAAGCCGTGGAATTGGTTATACAAAGGAACTTACAGAATATATTATCAATGGTGTTAATGACAGTGCTATAGCTAAGGCACAGCTTGCAGATGAGGATACAGATATATTCACAGGTGTTCCATTTGATAATAATAAAGATACACCTATAACAATGGATGATGTGCAGGCATATCTTGAGAGTCTTCCATCAGATGAGCAGGCACAGACAAGAATGTTCTTATCGACTATGACAGATGAGCAGATACTTGATATGTTCTCGCAGTCAGTTAAGGCACAGACAACTGATGCGACACTGGAAACTAATAAAAGCAAGCTTGGAATAACTGATTTGGACGATCCGTCAGGAATTAATATATATCCATCAGATTTTGACTCTAAGGAGCATATTCAGAACATAATATCAGATTATAATACAAGCCAGCAGAAAGATGGCAAGGATGAAAATGTTATCAACTACACAGACTATGTAGGAATAATAATGTCATCAGTAACAGTTATAATTAATGCTATTTCATATGTATTAATAGCATTTGTTGGAATATCACTTATCGTATCTTCAATAATGATAGGAATTATCACTTACATTTCAGTTCTTGAAAGAACTAAGGAGATTGGCATACTTAGAAGTATAGGAGCATCAAAGAAGGATATTTCAAGAATATTTAACGCAGAGACACTTATTGAAGGCTTTGTTGCAGGTGCACTTGGTATAATTGTCACACTTATTTTATGTGTGCCAGCTAATGCAATTATTAAAAATGTTACATCGATTGCCAATGTTGCACAGCTTCCTGTTGCAGGTGGAGTTATTCTTGTTATAATAAGTATGCTTCTTACGCTTATTGCAGGACTTATACCGGCACGACTTGCAGCAAAGAAAGACCCGGTAGTTGCATTGCGTTCGGAGTAGAAACGAGGATTAATATGAGATTTACATTAGATACACATACGCATACAATTGCAAGCGGACACGCATATAATACAATAGACGAGATGGCAGTATATGCTGCAGGACATGGGGTTACACATCTTGCAATAACAGACCACGCACCTAAGATGCCGGGAAGTGCAGGTGTATTATATTTTTCTAATATGGGAATAATTCCAAGAAAGAAATATGGCGTTAATATATATATGGGCTGTGAAGTTAATATTATGGATTATGACGGCAGAATAGACTTATCAGAGTATGGACTTAAGGGCTGTGATGTAGTTATAGCAAGCCTTCACATTCCGTGTATTAAGCCAGGAAGCATTGAACAGAATACTAAAGCTTTAATAAATGCTATGGATAATCCATATGTTAATATAATAGGACACCCTGATGATTCAAGATACCCGGTTGATTATGAACAGCTTGTAAGGGCAGCGGGGGAAAAGCACGTCTTATTAGAACTTAACAATACATCATTATCACCTACAGGACCAAGACAGGGAGCATATGATAATGATGTTACAATGCTTAAGCTTTGCAAAGAAGCCGGCGTATGTATATCTATTGGAAGTGATGCCCATATTAAAGAGTCAATATGTGATTTTGACAGGGCTTATAAGGTGATTGAGGAAGTAGGTTTCCCGAAGGAGCTGATTGTGAACAGTAATACAGAATTATATGAGTCATATATAGGAAAAAGACAGTAAAATTAATAAAATGTATTTACTGTAGGACTTTACTGTGTTAAACTGTACAATATATTATAAATGCAGATTAGCAAAAGTTGAGGGTTAATATGAACGATAAGTTAAAATCAAAAGAAGTTGAGCAATTATTTGAGGCTATATTAAGTCTTAATGATGTTAAAGAGTGCTATGATTTTTTTGAGGATGTATGCACAATTAATGAACTTTTATCTTTAGCTCAGAGATTTGAGGTAGCCAAAATGTTAAGAGAACAGAAGACATATCTTGAGATAGCGGAAAAGACAGGTGCTTCAACAGCTACAATAAGCAGGGTCAACCGTTCGCTTAATTATGGCAATGATGGATATGACAGGGTATTTGAAAGACTTGGTATATTATCAGATAAGCAGTAAAGATGCTGATAAGATTATTATTATAAATTATGATTCCAGGAATAAGTTATTACTATAAGAACGAGTTATTACTATAAGATGGATAATCTCCCTCTTGATATATGGTTTTTAATACTATATAATATGATACAAGTATTAAAAATGTAAAGTGATGTTTTTGTATACAGAGACATCATTTTGTACTTGATATATTTTATATTTAGATAATTACAGACGGGTTGTGATATATCATAGGAAGTATGTGGCTGTCTAAGTTAATATTGGTTAGGAGTGGAGTATTATGAACAAAGATAATCAGGAATTTGTTAATTCTTTATTGCAAAGGCTGGCGAAGCTTAATTATATTAAACCGGGAGATGTGCCTAATATAGATTTATATATGGATCAGGTCACAACATTTATGGATGAACATTTATCAGATGTCAAAAGGTATGAGGATGATAAAATTCTTACTAAGACTATGATTAACAATTATACTAAGAATGACCTGCTTCCACCTCCGGTAAAGAAAAAATATTCTAAAGAGCATATATATGTTCTTACTTTTATATATTATCTTAAGAATATTCTATCTATAAGCGATATTCAGAAGCTTTTAAATCCATTGACAGACAAATTCTTTAATAAAGAAGAACTTCCAGATCTGGAATATATATATAGTGAAATATACAATATGGAAAAGGCACAGATAGCAAGCCTTTCTAAAGATGTTGTTGAAAGAACGCAGGTTGCAAAGGAAGCATTCTTAGATGTGGAAAATGAGGAGGATAAGGATTTTCTTCAGTTATTCAGCCTTGTGGGACTTTTAAGCTTTGATGTATATATGAAGAAAAATATAATAGAAAGCCTCATAGATGATTATACTAACAAGGCAGATGTATTATCGTCTGGTAAGGGAAATGTCAAAGAAGACAAGAAGGAAGTTAAGAAAAGAACGAAAAATTGATAATATTTTATAAAGATTTCTGACAAGTATTGATAAATTAACGTGACTTTTAATTATCTATATAGTATAATTACCTTATTGGTTCTAAATATAAGGAATCATATAATATTGATTTGATATATGGGAGGATTTTATGGGTATTTTAACAAGATTTAAGGACATTATGAGCGCTAATATTAATGCACTTCTTGATAAGTGTGAAGATCCAGAGAAGATGATTGACCAGTATATGAGAAATCTTGAAAGTGATCTTGGCAAGGTTAAGGCTGAGACAGCATCTGTTATGGCTGAGGAGACAAGAGCTAAGAGAGAACTTGATGAGTGCACAGAGCAGATTAACAAGATGCAGGCATATGCAGAGAAAGCATTAAAGGCTGGTAATGAATCAGATGCCAGATCATTCCTTGAGAAGAAGCAGCAGCTTGCAACAACACAGGCAGCTTTAACACAGGCTTACAATGTGGCAGCAGATAATGCAGCTAAGATGCGTCAGATGCACGATAAGCTTGTTAAGGATATATCTTCACTTGAAGCAAGAAGAACTGCTATTAAGGCTACAGTAAAGGCAGCTAAGGCACAGGAAAGAATTAACAAGGTTGGTTCAAGTGTTGTGGGTGCAAGCAATAGTATGGATGCTTTCAATAAGATGGAAGCTAAGGCTAACAAGATGCTTGATGAAGCTAATGCTATGGCTGAACTTAATGCATCAGCAGAGGATTCTAATATTGATAATCTTGCAGCTAAGTATGATGCTGAGCCAGCTAATACTGCAGTTGATGATGAACTTGCTGCACTTAAGGCACAGATGGGAATTGAATAGAATTAATTGATAATTGGAGGACACCATGGGTTTATTTAAGAGTCAGTTATCTAATGTTGTAGAATGGGAAGAATACAAGGACGATTGTATATTCTGGAAGTGGACTAATAAAGAGATTAAGAAAGGAAGCCGTCTTATAATCCGTCCCGGACAGGATGCAATATTTCTTTACAATGGCAAGATAGAAGGAATATTTAAGGATGAAGGTGAATTCGATATAGAATCACAGATTATTCCATTTCTTTCAACACTTAAAGGCTTTAAATTCGGTTTTAACAGTGGTATGAGAGCGGAAGTTCTCTTTGTTAATACTAAGGAATTTAATGTCAACTGGGGAACTAAGAATCCTATAGCTATTCCAGCAGCTAACCTTCCAGGAGGTATGCCAATAAGAGCATTTGGTAATTTTGCATTTAAGGTAACTGATTATGTATGCTTGATTGATAAAGTTGCAGGCGTTAAGCAGATGTATGTTGTTAATGATGTTAAGGAAAGAGTTGTAGCAGTGTTAGATCAGCTTCTTATGAAGTGGATAAC
This sequence comes from [Lactobacillus] rogosae, assembly GCA_900112995.1. GTDB lineage: Bacteria > Bacillota > Clostridia > Lachnospirales > Lachnospiraceae > Lachnospira > Lachnospira rogosae. Next base: position 37,293 of record FONU01000022.1, read on the forward strand.
TAAGGAAGGCAAGGATATGTTCAACCTTCAGGCTAATGCTTTTGATATTTCATCAGGAATTAAAGACGACCTTGATATGCAGATGAGCAAGCTTGGAATTGAGATTACAGATTTTAATATAGCAAGCTTCTCTTATCCAGAAGAGATACAGAAGATGCAGAATAAGGCAGCTTCACAGTCTATGGTAGCAGATATGGGAAAGTACAGCCAGGTGGCTATGGCAGATAATATCGGCAAGGGTGGCAATAACATTGCTGGTGATATGATGAGCGTACAGATGGGTATGGCAATTGGACAGCAGATGATGAAGAATGTTGATATGAATAGTAGTTTAGAATCAGCGGGTACATACAAGTTCTGTCCTAATTGTGGGACACCTGCGAATGGTGCTAAGTTCTGCTCTAATTGTGGAACGAAGTTATCATAAATAGCAGTATAAATAGCAAAATGCCAGATAACATAATTAAGAATTATATTGTTATGCAATAAGGTTATATATAATGGGTTATATGTGGACTTAAGTCTGCATATAACCCATTTATGTTTCTTTATATATATGCTGCAATAGTTGGAATGGCTGTTAATCTTGGACATATGTGGAGCATAGCAGAGACATTTAATGGACTTATGACTATACTTAATCTTATTGCCGTATTCTTGTTGTCAGTCGTTGTAATTAAGCTTGTAAAAGAGTATTTTAATGGGTGAGGTAACATTAAGGGAAGTAATAAAATGTGCTAAGAAAGGGAGAAGACTATGGATGATAAACATGTAATTAATTGTAATGATGTGCCTGAGATTGATATGACACGACAAGATGGCGGATTGGAACATAAGGCTGGTGTGTATACATATCAGATAAGGAGGAGCTGCCGCACGGATGGAGATTATACATATAACCACGCACCTATGCTTACTGCTTTTAATAACAGGCTTGTGCTTTCATATATAAGCGGTAAGCGTGATGAGCACGGTGCACCTGATGAAATCGTGTATACAACATCTAAAGACGGCTGTGTATGGGATAAGGAAAAGGTACTTTTTCCATATATGTTAGCGGACACAGATGGATATACAGGACCTGATAAAGAACTTCTTCCTAAGAAAGCACCGGCAATAGTGCATTTTAGAATGTGTTTTTATAAGGCTTCCAATGGAAAGCTTATTGCAACAACATTTTATGGCTTCTCACCAGACAGCCACAGAGCCCCTAATAATGGTTATGGTGCAGCACGTCTTGTAAGAGAAGTGTATAAAGATTACACATTGTCAGATATGTATATTATTAAATATAATGAGGCTGGTGGATTTAATGGGGACAACACAATATTTTATTCACCAGAGGGCAGTAATGAACAGCTTGATATTCCATATTATGTTCATTCTTCGGATAAAGAATTCGTTAAAGCCTGTGATGAGCTGCTTACTAAGAAGCTTATACTTGAGCAGTGGTATGAGGAGGAGATGTATGATAAATCATATAAGACACACGGCAGGGCTGTTTCCCTTTATGAAGATGCCTATGGCAATATAGTAGGGCTTTGCAAGAAAGGTGAGGGGTATCTGTTTGATAAAGAGGGGAATGTTCTTATAGATGAGAAAATACCCTCTCTTATAACTAATACTGCTAAAGTATGGGGACAAAAGACACCTGATGGAAATTATATTATATGTTATAATCCAACAACGGATGGTTCTCACAGATGGCCTTTAGCAGTTATGGAAAGTAACGACGGCAGGGAATATTATAATATGAAAGCACTTATTCCAGAGATACCTCCTTATAAATATCAGGGTAATATTAAGAATCTTGGTGCACAATATATGCGTGGAATATGTTCATATAATGGAAATTTTGATAAAAATGTGTGGATAACCTATAGCTGTAATAAGGAAGATATATGGATAAGCAAGCTGACAAAAGATAATAAATATTCAATAATGAAACCTTTATGGTGTGATATTAACTATGAACATAATCCAAAACCATATTCAGACAGGGATAAATTCACCGATTATGATGATAAATATGAGATTATTGACCGCGATGCGTGTGCAAGAGCAATAATAGAATATTTTCCGCAGAATAAGGATATTATCAGATTACAAGTTGAAGTTGACAGAATGTCGGATGACAATGGCGTGAAAGTTCAGTTTGTTGGAAAAAATAATAAAATTATTCAAGAAGTAGTATGTATCAAAGGGAATACGCCAATTGAGGTAGATAACCATTCAGGAGATATAAATAGTGTGATAATATACTCTAAAAATATATTGAAATTAAACACTATAGATGATGATGGAAGACATTCCACCCTTTCTGATATGCCAGAGGCTGAAAGAAAAGATTATTATATACAATTTAAAGTATTGATATTTTGATTGTGAAATATGCACCTAGAGATAAAGAAAGGTAGATGATCTTATGATGAAAAAGTTACACCAACAGAATCTTATTATCATATGGTGTTCGGTAGTGGCATTAAGTCTTGTATCTGTATTCGGATATGGGATGACAGCAATGGCACTTAAAGGAAGTATGATAGTTATTGTGTCAGGAATTATTTCAACCATCGGGTATTTCCTCCCAATATCAGATTCCAGAAAAGCATTAATATTAGCACTGCCACCAGCAATAGGAACTTTGTTCTATTCGTGGGTATCAGGAGGAAATTCTATACCTTACATAGCAAATTTCGTATTACTTGCAATGACTGCAACATATTTTATTGAGAAAGTAATAATTTCGTTTGCAGTTCCATTTACAATTATTTCGGTTATATTCGGTATTGTTAGTCCACAGACTATAGCAGGTATTGAATATACTGTTGCAGGAGTTGTATCAAGAATTCTATTGTTTGGAATAACTGCGTTGATACTTTATTTTGCAACTAAGAGAGGTGCTTCAGTTGTAAAAAGTACGGAAGAAGCACTTTATATTGTACAGCAGAATGCAAAGCTGGCTAATGACATAGCAGATGACCTTAGTGCTACGATTAACACAAGCAAGATCGCAGTTAATGAACTGGCAGACGGAAGCAGTAATGTTAATCAGGCGGCAAGACAGATGCAGCAGATAGTTGAAGAAGCTGCAAAGTCAACAGTAAATGTTATGGAAAAGGTTAATGCGGCAACAGAGGAAGTTGGAAATAATTATGAACTGGCTGGACAGCTTGATAATGGCTTTAACAATGTTAAAGAAGCTGTAGAAAAAGGTAATGAGGCTGTTGAAGAAGCTAAGAGTACGATTGCTTCTGTTAAGAGTACAGTAGGAGCAGCACATAAGACTACAAGTGAGCTTCTTACACAGATGAAGAAGATTACAGACATTCTTGGTGAGATTAATTCAATTGCGGCACAGACTAATCTGTTATCACTCAATGCGTCTATTGAAGCGGCAAGAGCAGGTGAACACGGAAAAGGTTTTGCTGTTGTTGCGGATGAAATCCGTGCATTATCAGAAGAGAGTGCAAAGTCCGCTGGAAATATACAGAATATACTAAAGTGGCTTACTGATACTACCAGACAGGTTGATGATGAGATTACACAAGGTACCAATGCGGCGGCGGAGAGTGTTGATACTATTGATGGACTTCTTGAATACTTTAAGAATATTAATAATGCCACAGAGCAGGCAAGTGATATTGTCAAAGAAGAGTATAGCATTATTGATAATATAAAGCAGAGCTTTGGAACTATACAGGAAGAAATGCAGACTTTGGTTGCAACATCAGAGGAGAATTCAGCAACAATCGAAGATATATCACAGACTATTGTTGCACAGAATAATTCGATTGGTAATATTCTTAGTGATATTGAGAATATTTCAGAAGTATCAGAAAAACTTCAGAAGCATTTTGAAATATAATATTGGGGTAACTTAATAAGGGAATTGTATTGAATTAATATAAATAGGGCTGCGACAACCCTGTTGAATAAAAGGCGTTTTATAGTACTGTGTAAGTGACAGCTATAAAACGCCTTGTCGATTATTATAATAAATGTATTACAAATTATTGCCGGATATATACAGTGTTGTATGAATATAATTATATTTATTTAACTACAGGAAGTCCTGCGTAATCAAGGAATTTCTGTAATTCGATATCCCAGAATTTCCATTCGTGTCCAAGTCCTTCAAGTTCATCATAGGTGTAATTGTAGAAATCATTATGTTCAAGGAAATAATCTCTTACAATATGGTTCATGTCAAGCCAGGGATCAAGACTTCCACAGGCGTGATATATATCAGGGGCAAGTGCCTTCTTATTATCAGTTATAAGCTTATCCGCAAGATATGTAAGGCAGTAATCTGTATTGTGGATATCTTTGTCACCGAATAATAATATGCGGTTTTTGGCTTTAGTACTGTTATCATTAACAAATACAGAATCGGCTTTATCACCAGCAGAAAAAGCACCAACCTTTGAGAAAGTTGAAGGATATTTGAGGGCTGAATGTAAACAGCCATAGCCTCCGTTGGAAAATCCAGACACATAATTATATTTTCTGTCATCAGAGATACACGCAAACATATTATGTATAGTAGATGGCAGTTCTTTGGCAACAAAGCTTTCGTACCTGTCGCCTATATTCATATTGACAAAGCAGGATTCAAATACTTCTGGCAGAACAGCCGCAAAATGGCGTTCGTTAACAGTATCCACCAAAGAAGTGTGATAGAGCCATTCCGTATGGTCACCACTTCCGCCGTGGTAAAGCCATACGCAGGGAAGCTTTTCATCATCGTTAATCTTATCAGGAAGAACGACAGTTACATCAATAGTTCTCCTTAACATCATAGAGAATAAGTTAATATTAATTACCGACATAATGACCTCCATTCTGCACCTTTTACATTGTATATATAATCAATTGTATTTTTAATACATCTGTCCCAGTATTCCCAGTTGTGACCACCATCTGTTTCGTAATAAGACGTGTTAATTCCGGCGGCTGAAAGAGCATTATTAAATTCACAGCTCATATGTATTCTTGGGTCCTGCAATCCGCAGGTTATTACAAATTTGGTATCGTTATATTGAGTGTCAGAAGCCTTAAGCTTTTCGTTCTCCTTAGCATAGGCGTCAATAAGGCTGTATAAATCCAGCTTGTTATTGATAAGGTCATCACGGCTTCCGAATACAGGGAACATATCAATTCCCTGAGGATTATCGTAGCGTTCAAGTATATTAAGAAGACCTGAATATGAAAATGCGGTGTTATACATAGAAGGATTATTAAGTGCTGCATAAAATGCACCATATCCGCCCATTGACATACCGGCAATATAGCGGTCTTTAGGGTCGCGGCTTATGTTAAACCACTGTTCACACTGTGTTATAAGTTCCTTTACAGCATAAGTATAATAGTCCTTGCCGTGAATATTATTGATATAGAAACGGTTATTGCCAGATGGCATAACTACAGCAATATCAGTAGTATTTACATAATCTGCAATACGGGTGTTAAGTACCCAGCTTGAGTGGTCACCGCCTGCACCATGCAAAAGATACAGGACTTTATAATTCCCTCTTCCCTGAGGTATAAGGACATCAAGCATAATAGGCATATTGAGGGCAGAAGATTTGTAATTAATAGTTAAGTGAGCCATAATAATCTCCATTTCTGTGCATATTTTTGCACATATAAAGTTTGTGGCTGTGCACGTTTTTTGTGATAACAATTTTATGTCATATGTGCACAGGCACTAATCTTAAGGGTTAAAATATATTTTTACGCTGATAAGTAGCAGTCATTAATTATTCTTTAAAGTACTCAGCATAATTATCTTTTATAGAATTAATATTCTCAGTATATCTGTTTAAGTGACGTTTAGATATTTCACGGGCTTTATCAGTCTCCCTGTTCTCAATGGCAGCCACAAGTTCCTCATGGTCTGATAAAATATGGCCAACAGATATACATCTGAAACTAAGAATAGTAGTTCTGTCAAAATGTGGTGAGATATTATTCACTAATTCATACCAGTAATTCTTATTGCACATTTTATATAATGATTTGTGGAATTCTTTATCAAGCTGGAATATCTTTTCTTCGTCATTACGTTTCATATACATCTGCCATAAAGCGACATTTTCCCAGAGCATATTAATCTGCTCTTTGTTAAGAGTAGTACAGGCAAGAGCTGCAAGCTCAGCTTCCAGCACGCTTCTTAATTCCCTTACTTCCTCGACAATATTGGCATCAATCAATGATACATAAGCACCAATCTTAGGCTTGATTTCAATAAGACGTGTCTGTGAAAGTTCAAGCTCTGCCTCACGTATAGGGTTCTTGCTGACATTAAGAAGTTCGCTTATCTCGTCAGAGTCAAGCTGCTGTCCCGGTGTAAGATTGATGTGGACAATGTTATATACAAGTTGTCTTACAACATAATCTTTAGCAGATTCTTTAGGGAGTCTTTCATCAATTTTAAACATAGATGTAATTCCTTTCTTAAATCGTGATATATCTAAACGTGTTAAATATACGCGTTGATTTATGAATAGAGTATAGCATATATATTTCAAGATATTAAGCATTTTTAGGTATAAAACCTGTTACAAATATGTATTTCTTATCTGGTGCCTTGCCGATAATTCTAACAGCTTTTGTTGATACTTTGTCTTTAATTGTGTTATTTATATTGCTATAATACTACTATTGGATTTATAATTAAATTATATTAGCAGGATTTTAACAGACTTTCAAGGTTGAATATTCATAATAAATATAATATATAAAAGTGTAAATAGCAGGGAAGGATACAGATGATATATACAGTTAAGGATATTGAAGAACCGGATTTTGGCTGTGAGGGTCTTATGGATGGACAGCAGGTTATTGATAAGGTTACACTTATAGATGAGAAGGGAAATCTTCTATATATAGAAGCGGCAGATATGTATCTTTATGATAAGGGTATAGATGTCGGCGATAAAGTAATTATACAGGACAATCTGTTAGTTAAGGCTGGGCAGGAATAATAAAATAATACATAGAAAAGAGGAATATTATGGTTAAGGTTACATTAGGAAGTACAGGAATAACAGTTAATAAAAATGGATTTGGCGCACTGCCAATCCAGAGAATTAGCAGCGAGGCATCTGCCCATTTGTTAAGAAAGGCATATGAGGCGGGGATAGATTTTTATGATACAGCAAGATTTTATACAGACAGCGAAGAAAAGATTGGTGAAGCTTTGTCAGATGTAAGAGATAATATTTACATTGCAACAAAGACAGCGGCACAGAATTCAGAGGATTTCTGGAAGGACCTTGCAACAAGCCTTAATAATTTAAAGACAGATTATATTGATATTTACCAGTTCCACAATCCATCATTCTGTCCAAAGCCGGGTGATGGAACAGGACTTTATGAAGCTATGCTTGAGGCAAAAGCACAGGGAAAGATAAGACATATAGGAATTACTAACCACAGGCTTAATGTTGCTATGGAGGCACTTGAGTCAGGACTTTATGAAACATTGCAGTTTCCATTTAACTATCTTGCAACAGATAAAGAACATAAGCTTGTTGAAGTCTGTCGTGAGAAAAATATCGGATTTATAGCAATGAAAGCACTTTCTGGAGGACTGATAACTAATTCCAAGGTTGCATATGCTTATCAGGCACAATACGATAATGTTCTTCCAATATGGGGTGTCCAGAGGGAAACAGAATTAGATGAGTTCATAAGTTACATAGATAACCCTCCAGTTCTTGATGAAGAGATTAAAGCGGTAATTGAAAATGATAAGAAAGAGCTTGCTGGCAACTTTTGCAGGGGATGTGGATATTGTATGCCAACGTGTCCAGCACATATAGAGATTAACAATTGTGCAAGAATGTCACTGCTTCTTAGACGTTCACCATCAGAGCTTCAGCTTACTAAGGAAGTACAGGCTAAGATGAAGAAGATAGAAGATTGTATACATTGTGGAGCGTGCAGTGCACATTGTCCATACGGACTTGATACACCTAAGCTGCTGGAGGATAATTATAAGGATTATAAGGAAGTGCTGGCAGGAAAGCCATTATAATAAGAGTAAAAGAAGACGAAAGAGAAGAACTTAAGAAAATGCTGTGTTACTAAATAGTAAACGAATTTAATCAATAAAAATAAAGTAAAGCAAATAAAAACAAGGAAAGAGGCTGTCATATCAGATATTGTTCATATAATATATAAACTGTAAGTAATAACTAACAGATATATTGTATGGATTATGCCTGATATGACAGCCTCTTTTCTTGTATGTCCGCTATCAGTAAGTATACTCGTGGTGAGGACAATAATAAAATGACTGTAACTGGCTCTTATTATTGTAAGTAACAGTATAGCAGTCAGCAGGTGCATTGTTGTAAGCTTCAAAAGCAATCTTCATATTCATTGTCTGGCTATGAGGCTTTTCACCGCTTTTATGTTCAGCACTTGTATTATCGCGTCCTATACCTTTAAGATTACTGATGGTCTGGACAGGGTACACTTTTGAATTGCTAATAACTCCATTTACTGCAATAATCCCTCCTTGGACCTTATTTCAAAATGTTACTTTTATATTATATATCGACAAAATATGACAGATTATAACATACAAATATAAAAAGATGTTCATACTTCTATTAAATTTTTTTAAAATTTTTAAAATTTATATTTTCTTTTGATATATTTTATTGACAGATTAAAGCTTAGCATTTATACTTGAAATAGTTTCCTAACGAACTAAATACTGCATAATATTTTAAGGAAGGTTAACAATGGATGCCTATGATTTAATTACATCAGGGTTGCAGCTTAGAAAGCTTCTTGCTAAAAGGGTTGAACCTATTATGGAAGAATATGGATTAAGACCAGTTGAACTGGATATTCTTGAATTCATCACCAAAGAGAATATCGACACAGCTAAAGAGATTATACACAGAATACATTTATCAAAGTCGCATATTTCTAAGTCGTTGGAACATTTATTAGAAAAGGGGCTTATTAATATGAAAGAAGACGAAGATGACCGCAGGGTAATGAGAATTACGCTGACAGAGGCTTCTTATAAGGTCATAGATAAAGTTAATGTTGCATATGAACAGTGCAGGCAGATACTTACGGAGGGGGTTTCAGAAGAGGAGTTGCAGGTATTTAGAAGAGTCATAAGACAGATGAATGACAATGTTAATGGTGAACTTGAGTAACTAAAGTTGTATATGTGCTGGACGTAGCACAGGTTTATGTTAGTTTGATAGGAAAGGAAGGCATATGATGGAAAGGTGGAACAAAACTATGGAGAATATTAATGATTATTCAAAGAAACAGGCTGATATGTGCATTGATAATGACCGCATTCCAAAGGCTTTATATGCAGATTACGGAGTTAAGAAGGGTCTTAGAGATGAAAATGGACAGGGAGTTCTTACAGGACTTACTAATATATCAAGTGTAAGGGCATTTGATGTAATAGACGGAGAGAAAGTACCTTGTGATGGAGAACTTTTATATAGGGGTTATGATGTAACTAAACTTGTAAAAGGTGCTGGCGATAAGAGATTTATATTTGAGGAAAGTGCATATCTTTTATTATTTGGTGAACTGCCAGATGCCACACAGCTTGAAGAATTCAGACATATAATTGCTAACTGTATGGAGCTTCCGACTAACTTTACAAGAGATGTAATTATGAAAGCACCTTCAGCTGATATTATGAACTCAATGACAAGAAGTATTCTTACACTTGCATCTTACGATGACAGGAAAGATGATCTTAGCATAGAAAATGTATTAAGACAGAGCATACAGCTTATAAGTACATTTCCAATGCTTGCTGTATATGGTTACCACGCATACAATCATTATGAGAGAGATGATAGTATGTATATCCACAGACCAGATAAGGAATTATCACTTGCTGAGAATTTTTTAAGAATGTTAAGACCAGATATGAAATATACACCACTGGAAACACATGTACTTGATATTGCACTGCTTCTTCATATGGAACATGGTGGTGGTAATAATTCATCATTTACAACAAGAGTTGTTACTTCCTCAGGTTCAGATACATACTCAGCAATTGCAGCAGCTATGTCATCACTTAAGGGAAGAAAGCATGGTGGTGCTAATCTTATGGTTATGAATATGATGGAAGATATAAGGGCACATATTAAGGATTATCACGATGAAGAGGAAATAGAGCATTATCTTGATAAAATTCTTAATAAAGAAGCATTTGATAAGAAAGGTCTTATATATGGTATGGGTCATGCTGTATATTCGTTATCAGACCCAAGAGAAAGAGTGTTCAAGGGATTTGTTGAGCAGCTTGCTAATGCAAAGGGAAGAGCTGAGGATATGGCATTGTACAATAATATAGAGAGGATTGCACCAATGCTTATTGCCAAGGAGAGAAAGATATTCAAGGGTGTAAGTCCTAATGTTGATTTCTATAGTGGATTTGTATACGATATGCTGGATATACCAAAGGAACTCTATACACCGCTTTTTGCAATAGCAAGAATTGTTGGCTGGAGTGCACACAGAATAGAAGAACTTGTTACAACTGACAAGATTATCCGTCCAGCATATAAGAGCCTTGTTACTAAGAGGGAATATGTTGACAGAAGCCACAGGGATTAATCATTATCAGCAGCACTTTGGTAATTATTAATAGCAGATAATAATATTGATAGTATAAGTCAGTATATGAAATTGCAATATTAAATAAAAATATCAGATAAAAGGAGGTTTTAAATATGCCAAAGGAACGAGAAGATAAACAGTTTAAGTCTTCTAGCGGAATATGTAATATCCACGCGGTTATATGGTATCCGGACAGTGACGTGTATAAGAAGCCTGTAGGTGTAATACAGATTGCACACGGAATGATAGACCATATTGAAAGGTTTGAAGAGATGGCAGAATACTTTACAGGCAAAGGCTTTGTAGTTGCAGGTAATGATCATTTAGGACACGGAGATTCAGTTAATAGTGATGAAGATCTGGGATATTTTGCCAAGGGTAATCATGGTGCAGACTTTTTAATTAAAGATATGCACAGGCTTACACTTATAATGAAGAAGAATTATCCAGACCTTCCATATGTTCTTATCGGTCATAGTATGGGTTCATATATGTCAAGAAAATATGCCAGCATATATGGAGATGAGCTTGACGGAGTTATATTCTTAGGAACAGGCAACCAGCCTAAGGCAGTTGTTGACAGCGGCCTTAAGCTTGCACATATTGCGAAGCTTGTAAGGGGAGAAAGATATAGAAGTGAACTCCTCAATACGATTATGTTCGGTGCATATAATAAGAGAATTAAGGACAACAGGACAGCTAACGACTGGCTTACTAAGGATACTAAGATAGTTGATGAGTACCTAAGCGACCCTAAGTGTTCTTATAAGTTCACAGCCAATGCGTATATAGGATTTTTAAATGTTATTAAATATGATATTGATAAGAAGAATATAGCAAAGACACCGGATAAGCTTCCTGTATTATTTGCATCAGGACTTGAAGACCCGGTAGGAGATTATGGTAAGGGTGTAAAGAAGGCATTTAAAATGTATACTAAATATGTGGATAATGTTGAACTTTATCTTTATGAAGATGACAGACACGAACTTCACAGTGAAACAGACCGTGAGGATATATTCAGCGATTTATATAAATGGATTGAAGAAAATGTGTAATTGAATAGCTGTTTAATTGTATATAATATAATGAGTGCATTACAGTATTAAAATCATATTATATAGTAATGAAAGCCATATCACATAGTAATAAGAGAACACAATATAATGATTGGAACTATATTGAAAGATATTAAAGCTACATTTTGGAGTATTAACTCTACATTTTGTTGACAAACAGGTTGCAGAGGGGTACAATACAACAAATTGTAGCTTTTTGCTTTATATCTTATTCTATAAAGCAGACAGTGATTGGAGATGATAATATTATGAAGGCTGACAGAACTATATATTATAGTTCATACACAGATGATGTTGTTAAAAGCCACAATCAGAGTTTTAAGTTAAAGACTAATTACGAATGGATAAATAACAGCTTATTATTTAAAATGGCTTCAATGGTTATATATGTATTGGCAATAGTTATAGGTTACATATGCTGTAAGTTATTTTTTAATATAAGCTACAAGAATAGAAAGCTTTTAAAGAAGTGTAAGAAAGATGGCTATTTTGTATATGCCAATCACACACAGCCTGTAGGAGATGTTGTAATACCAGCACTTGCGTGTGTAGGAAAGAGAGTATATGTAATAGTAAGCCAGGCCAATTATGGAATACCCGTTATAGGTAAGATACTCCCAGAGCTTGGTGCACTTCCTGTTCCGGATTCCATAAGCCAGTATAAGAAGTTTACAGAAGCGTATAAGAAGCACATTGAGCAGGGTCATCCTGTTATTATATATCCTGAGGCACACGTCTGGCCGTATTATACACAGATAAGACCATTTGAGAAGACGTCATTCCGTTTTCCAGCGGAGCTTAATAAACCGGTGTATGTGATGACGACAACATATACGCATAGACATTTTCTTAAGAACATTATAAAAAGACCAAAGGTCAATGTGTATATTGATGGACCGTTTTATCCAGACACAGGTGCAGGAATAAAGGATAACCAGAAGATGCTTCACGATAGGGTATATGAAGTTATGAAGTCGCGAAGTCATCTTAGCGATTATGAATATATAAGATATGAAAGAAAGAATGTTATGTAATAGCATTGCAGGATTACAGATATGAATATATTGTTTTGTGGAGATAAGAATATACAGAATGGGCTTCTTATAGCGGTTATATCATTATTGGAACACACCAAAGAAGACCTTGATGTATATGTATTAACGCTTGATATGTCTGTTAATGATAAGCATTATGAGCCGATAGATGGCAGACTTTCTGACTATTGTAATACAGAATTATCGAAGAAATATGATAACAGACTTCGTATTAAATTTATTGATACGTCCGGTTTATTCAATAAAGAAGTGCCTCTTGCCAATATGTCGACAAGATTTACGCCATGCTGTATGTTAAGATTATTTGCAGATGAGATAGCAGAGCTTCCAGACAGGCTGTTGTATCTTGATACTGATATAATATGCAGAAAAGATTTTACAGAATTTTATTATCAGAATATGGAAAATGTAGAGATAGCTGGAGTTCTTGATTATTACGGAAGCTGGTTTTTTAGAAAGAACATTTTTAAAAGAGATTATCTTAACTCGGGAGTGCTTCTTATGAATATGGTACAGTTAAAGAAGACGGGGCTTTTAAAGAAATGCCGTGAAATGTGTACTTCAAAGCAGATGTTTATGCCAGACCAGTCGGCACTTAACAAGTTATCGGTTAATAAGAAGATATGTGAAAGAAAATATAACGACCAGAGAAGACTTCACAGTGATACAGTATTCCAGCATTTTACAACACATTTTAAGTTCTTTCCTTATGTCAGGACAGAAACAGTGAAGCCGTGGCAGACAGAAGAAGTATTTGAGGCGCTTAAAATACCAAGAGAAGAATACGAGGTATTGTTTAATAAATACAAAAATGCTTTGGCAGAGCTTGGCAGCTATGAAATATAATTATTATTTATGAGTATTTGTACAGATTAATGAAATTAAAATATGTAAATAAAAATATTAAAATAATTAAAATAATAAAGATAATTGGAATGGAGAATTAATATGATTAACAAGAATGAGATAATACCAATATTTTTTACAATTGATGATGCATATGCACCATATCTGCATGTTGCATTAATATCACTTATTGAAAATGCTTCAAAGGACAGAAACTACAAGATAATAGTAGTTTACCAGGAGCTTAATGAGGAGAATAGAAATAATCTTGCTGAACTGGTTAAGGATCATCCTAATTTTGAGATGGAATTTAAGTATATGAAGCAGAGCCTTGATATGATAACAGACAGAATTGAGAACAGACTTCGTTCAGATTATTTCACAATGACAATATATTTCAGAATATTTATTCCAGATATGTATCCGGAATATGATAAGGCTATATATATAGACAGTGATATAGTTGTTCCTGGCGATATATCAGAGCTTTATGATACAGATATGCACGGCAATCTTATAGGAGTGTGCAAAGATAGTTCAGTTAATGATGCTCCTGAATTGCAAAGATATATGACAGAATCACTTGGTTTAAAGCTTGGTGATTACTTTAATTCAGGTATGCTTCTTATGAATATGAAGGCTTTAAGAGAGGTTAATCTTGCAGAGCATTTCTTATATCTTCTTAATAAATACCATTTTGACTGTATCGCACCAGATCAGGATTATCTTAATTCTATGTGTTATGGTAAGATAGAATATCTTGAATCCTGCTGGGATGCAATGCCTAACAGAAATAAGCCTGAGAATCCATCACCTAAGATAATTCATTATAATTTATTTGATAAGCCTTGGTGCTATGATGGAATTCAGTACGAGAGTTATTTCTGGGATTATGCTAAACGTTCTGTTTATTATGAAGACATTGTTAAGAGCAAAGAGAATTATTCAGATGAACAGAAGGCAGAGGATAAAGAGCATATGGCTGATCTTTTCAGAAGAGCAGGAGCTAATGCAGATACAGAAGTAACATTTAGAAAAGTGCTTGAAAGTGGAGAAAAGATAAGATTATGATAATAGGTGGAAGCAAGAAGGAAGTTGTTGCTAATATTAAAAATGCGGCAGATAACGGAAGGTTTAATGACAAAGTAGAAATCGGCGATCCGGAACTTGACAGTACAAGAAGAAAAAAGCTTCTTGGCAAATATGTAAAACAGCGTAATGAAATTCCATATCATTACAGGAACTGGCTTGCAAGAAGAATTGTTGATTTTATAACTTTTGGCGTTAATGCTAATACAAAGGTTGTAGGTGCAGAGAAGATTAAACATATTAAATCAGGAGCTATTATAACAAGTAATCATTTTAATCCTGTTGATACAACGATTATAAGATATGGAATTAAGAAGGCAAGAAGATACAGAATGTTTATCGTAAGTCAGGATACTAACTTTGCAATGAAAGGTTTTCTTGGTTTTCTTATGAGATATGCAGATGAAATTCCAGTCAGCAAAGATAAGGATTATATGGAAAGACATTTTTATAGAACACTTAATAACCTTCTTGTTAATAAGAAAGAGTATATTCTTATATATCCAGAGCAGGAAATGTGGTTTAATTACAGAAAGCCTCGTCCACCAAAGAGGGGGGCATACTTTTATGCAGCCAAGTTTAATGTTCCGATTATATCGTGCTTTGTTGAGATGAAAGATATGGATAAGGATGATACAGAGGAATTTAAAAGAGTTAAGTATGTTCTTCACATATTAGACCCTATATATCCAGACCCGGAAAAGAATGAGCGTGATAACAGCTTTGATATGATGAAAAAAGATTATGAGCAGAAGAAAGCAGCTTATGAGCAAATATATAAAAGGCCTCTTGATTATGCTTTTAGTGACAGTGATATCGCGGGCTGGAAAGGGACAACAGAATAGCAGAGGCAATTTTGTACTGTGACTTTAATAGTCCTTGTACAGGAAAATAACAGAAAAAAGAATATTAAAAGTAAAGTGTGTATCTTACAGGCAGCTATAATTGGGTAGTTATCTGACGGATACACATTTTTTGTGTAATAGTGAATTCTGATAGAATTCATTTTAAAATTAAAATGCCTTAAATGAGAAAAATTATCCTTGCAAAATACCCACAGGGGGTATATATTATAGATGATGATATTAACACAGTAATATAGCAGGCGAAAGGAGTGGTTGAATGGCAGAAGATAAACAATGCTGTTGTGGCAGCAAGATGAAAGAAAGAAGTGATTCAGAGAAGAAGCTTCTTCTTAACAGATTAAAAAGGATAGAAGGCCAGATAAGAGGAATATACGGTATGGTTGAGAATGATGCCTACTGTATAGATATTCTTAATCAGGCACTTGCCGCTAACGCGGCGCTTACTGCATTTGATAAAGCATTACTTTCTAATCATATTAAGACCTGCGTAGTTGATGACATAAAGAATGGTGATGATGAGGTAGTTGATGAACTTATTATGACAATGCAGAAGTTTATGAAGTAAGAAAAGAGGTATATATGGGAACAGCGATAATAATTGTAGTATTAGTTATTATAGTAATATTTGCAGTAAAAAGCGGCATAAAGCACGGCAAAGGAGAAGGCGGCTGCTGTGGCAGCGGTGGAACAATGAAAGAGGACAAGAAAGTGCTTGCAGGTGACATAATTGCAACTAAGCTTGTAACAATTGAGGGTATGCACTGCGATAACTGCAAGAACAGCATAGAACATCAGATTAACAGAATAGATGGAGCGGCCTGTGAAGTTAATTTAAAGAAAAAGACAGCTGCAATACAGCTTGATAAGCCTGTTGATGATGATTTAATAAGAAGAACTATAGAAAGATTAGATTTTAAGGTAGTAGATATTAAGACAATATAATTAATGTGCTTAACAGATTAAGGGAGGAGATGATACATTTTGAAACAATACAATGTTACAGGGATGACCTGTGCCGCGTGTCAGGCAAGAGTTGAGAAAGCTGTATCCAAGGTTCCTGGTGTAACTAGCTGTTCAGTCAGTCTGCTCACTAATTCAATGGGCGTTGAGGGTGCAGCCGCAGACGAGCAGATAATAAAGGCAGTAACCGATGCAGGATATGGTGCAAGCATAAGAGGTTCAGAAAGTTCAGGTAGTAAAAGTGAAGGCAATCAAACAATAGCAGGACTTGAGGAATCGCTTAAAGATACAACAACACCTAAGCTTGCCAAAAGACTTGTGGCATCGCTTGTATTTCTGCTTATACTTATGTATTTCAGTATGGGACATATGATGTGGGGCTGGCCGCTTCCAGGTGTACTTGAGAATAACCATATAGCTATGGGACTTATACAGATGCTTCTTACAATAATAATTATGGTTATTAACCAGAGATTTTTTATAAGTGGTTTTAAAAGTATGCTTCACGGCTCACCTAATATGGATACGCTTGTAGCACTTGGCTCTGGTGCAGCATTTTTATACAGCACATATGCCTTATTTGCGATGACTGATGCACAGGTGCGTATGGATATGGATGGTGTAATGCATTATATGCACGAATTCTATTTTGAGTCAGCGGCAATGATTCTTACACTTATAACAATAGGTAAAATGCTTGAGGCCCATTCAAAAGGAAAGACAACAGATGCACTTAAAAGCCTTATGAAGCTTGCGGCGACAACAGCGACAGTAGTTATTGATGGTAATGAACAGGTTGTTCCGGTAGAACAGGTTCACAAAGGGGATACATTTGTTGTAAAACCAGGAGAGAATATTCCTGTTGATGGTGAGATTATAGAGGGTATGAGTGCGGTTAATGAGTCAGCCCTCACAGGAGAGAGTATCCCGGTCGATAAAAATGTCGGTGACAGTGTATCAGCGGCAACTCTTAACACATCAGGTTATATAAAATGTGTTGCAACAAGAGTAGGTGAGGATACAACTTTATCAAAAATTATACAGATGGTAAGTGATGCGGCGGCAACTAAAGCACCTATTGCAAAGATAGCAGATAAGGTATCAGGAGTATTTGTGCCTGTAGTAATAGGAATCGCAGCAGTTACTATTATAGTGTGGCTGTTAGCCGGACAGAGTGCTGGATTTGCACTTGCAAGAGGAATATCGGTGCTTGTTATAAGCTGTCCTTGTGCACTTGGACTAGCAACGCCAGTTGCTATTATGGTTGGTAATGGTGTTGGTGCTAAGAATGGTATAATGTTTAAGACAGCCATTTCACTTGAACAGACTGGTAAAATGCAGATTGCTGCCCTTGATAAGACAGGTACAATAACAGCTGGTGAACCGGTAGTTACTGATGTTGTAAGTGCAGATGGAATTACTGACGACAAGCTTATATCAATAGCGAAGCTGTTAGAGGCAAGAAGTGAGCATCCACTTGCTAAAGCTGTTGTGAATTACGATTATACAGCAAAGCAGAATGATTATTCAGATATTATATCAATAGATGTATCAAATGCAGTTGCAGGAAATGGGCTTGAAGCCAGTGCACAGTATATTAAAGCATTTGAGGCGGACAGTGCAGATATTTCTGATAAAATCAGCTTATACGGCGGTAATGCAGATTATATAAGCAAAAAGGCAACAATACCACAAGAATATATAAAAAAATCCTACGAGCTTTCAGGCGATGGAAAGACACCTATGTTCTTTGCAACAGATAAAGAATTCTTAGGAATTATCGCTGTTGCCGATACAATAAAAGAGGACAGTCCTAAAGCCATAAAGGAATTAAAGGATATGGGTCTTTATGTTGTAATGATAACAGGTGATAATGAAAGAAGTGCCAATGCGATAGGAAAGATAGCAGGTGTTAATGAGGTTATTGCAGGAGTTCTTCCGGACGGTAAGGAAAAGGAAATACAGCGTCTTAAGAAGTATGGCAAAGTAATAATGGTTGGTGATGGAATTAATGATGCACCAGCATTGACATCAGCAGATATAGGTATTGCGATTGGTGCAGGAACAGACGTGGCGATTGATGCAGCAGATGTTGTTATTATGAAGAACTGCTTAAGTGATGTTGCGGCGGCTATCAGGCTCAGCCACAGGACGATAAGAAATATCCACGAGAACCTGTTCTGGGCATTCATATACAATATAATAGGAATTCCACTTGCAGCAGGTGTGTGGATACATCTGACTGGCTGGGAGATGAATCCTATGTTTGGTGCGGCGGCGATGAGCCTTTCAAGCTTCTGTGTTGTGACTAATGCTTTAAGGCTTAATCTTGTAAAGATATATGACACAGCAAGAGATGAGGTATACAAAAAGAGAGCTGCCAGAAAGGGTCTTATTGTTAAGACAACAGACAATACTGATAATAGCCCTGTGAATAATATTACATCACAGGATATTAATAATAAAAGAAAAGAGGATAATAAAATGACAAAGACAATGAATATTGAAGGTATGATGTGTGGACACTGTGAGGCAAGAGTAAAGAAGGCATTAGAGTCAGTTGACGGTGTAAGCGGGGCAGTTGTAAGCCACGAGAAGAATGAGGCTGTCGTGACACTTGCAAAGGAAGTTGATGATGAGGTACTTAAGAAGGCTGTGGAGGAGCAGGATTATAAGGTGATAGCGATAAATTAATTGAGGTTGTGAGGATTAAGAACGGGAGGTTGTGAGTGAGGATTGGGGAAGCTTATAGTTACAACGAAGACACGTTTGCACTGAGTGTCGCTCGCAGCGGTACTAAGTCGCCAGCCAGGGCTGCCGACTAAGGACCGGCGGCTCCCCATCGTCTTCTTATGCAACTATAAGCTTCCTCAATCTGATTTACGTTCTTGAAGTGATTTGCTTAGGAATTAATTTATTGATGAGGGACACTAACAGGGGGAGAAGAGGGTATCAGGGATTTTGGTAGATATTGACTTTTCTGTTTTTGATTGGTTTCTTGAAGATTTTGGATAATAACTGACGCTCGCCCAGACTTATGTCTGGGCATTGCTGGTTGTTGGGGGAGTATATGTTGATTGGTGGGGGGGGGTGATGATTTTTTGGCTGGTATGT
>FONU01000044.1 GCA_900112995.1 [Lactobacillus] rogosae
TATGGTATAATGAGCACAAAAGTGCTCATCTTAAAAGTTCCTTACGGAACTTTATATGTGCTGAAAAGCTGCACAAATAATATAATTAATTAAAATAAAAAGGGTTACTGCTTTGACCAAAAGACATTCAGCTAATGATTGTCTGGTTAGGGCAGTAACCCTTTTGTAGTATTTTGGTGATTTTCTAGAAACGGAGCTTGCGCTTAGAGTATTTACTACGTTTCTTAGAAAGTGAAGCATTGTTAATAATTGTAAATATAATAAGTATTACAGCTACAATTCCAGCTATAACCCATATATTAATCTTAATACAGCGTTTTGGTGATAACTGTGTTGAGTTGTTCTTGGCACTAAGGTATGGCAGAAGGCTTTCATTGGAATTATCACCGCCTGTTATGGAGAGTGTGGTAGAACCAACAACATTATCACCATAAAGATAATTAAGCTTAGCGGCAAGCCTGCCCTGCTCATTAGTTATATCGTAATTCTTATCAAGGCTCATTGTAACGCTTGAAGTTGAACCGCTGTTAGGAATTGTTATAAATGAGGCATTCATATTAAAGTTAAGTTTTGACTTATTAAATACATCTGATGAGTAGTAGTTATCAGTAGAGAATAACGAGCTTATCTGTGTGTCAGATGTAGTCGATTTCTTAAAGTTATTAAATCCCCAGTCAAATAATGAACGTGTATCTATAAATCTTGTAGAGTCATCTGGTGAACGGAATACAACGCATATAAGCCTCATTCCATCTTTTTCAGCAAATGTTACCAGAGTCATTAAAGATTCATCAGTAAATCCGGTCTTTCCACCTTTGCAGTATTCATAGTAGAACTCGCGTCCTTTAAGCATCTTATGACGGTGTTTTATTGTTCTGGGTGTAGATGTTACATTAGTGGCAGGAATTGTATAGCTTGAGGAAGTTGAGTCAATGTTTACAAACGAAGCGTTGTTATAACAGCCTCGTGCAATCATAGCCATATCGTAAGCACTTGTGTAGTGGTTAGGATTGTAAAGGCCACTGGCATTAGCAAAATGTGTTTCAATTGCACCAAGCTCACGAGCTTTATTATTCATCATATCCACAAACGCATCTATTGAGCCAGCGACTTTCTCAGCAAGTGCATATGCAACTTCATTGGCTGAATACAGAAGAAGTGCATATAAGGCCTGTTCAACAGTAAGTTCTTCCCCGGCCTTCATACCAAGGTTGGCATCTTCAATCGGATTAATTGAATTAGCTGCGGCAGTAGAAAATGTAAGTGTATCACTGAGATTACAGTTCTCAATAGTAAGAAGTCCTGTAAGGATTTTAGTTGTTGAAGCTGGATAGCACTTACGGTGTGCATCTTTTTCGTATAGTATAGAGCCTGTATCTGCATCGACTAATATTGCACTCTCACAGGTAATATCCGGAGCCTGTGGCCACGAAACAGAAGTGTCTGTTGATACCTCGTTAGATATAACAGAACTCTTGGCAGCAGTTGTTCCATTAGATATAACATAGCTGCTGGCGGCAGTTGTTCCGCTTGTTATTCCAGCTGCAAAAGCTGGTGTTACAGATGTTGCCACAATTGCTGTACAGGTAATAATGCTTGCAGTTCTTACAAGGCATTTTCTGAATTTATTAAATAGAACTGAACACTTATTAACAGAGTGTTTCGTTGTTTTATTAGAATTATTAAACATTACAATCTCCCATCGTTAATGATATTATGAAGTAAGTGTTAAAGGCACAAAATGCCATTTATTATACTGATATGTTCATATTATACATATTTGCTTGTAATATTAACATATTTATTAAGATTATGAAACTAAATTTGCAGGCGAATATTTAAAGCTGTGTGGAATGGGATTTTGGTGATGTTTTAATTTACCTTTGACATACTTATTATATTAAAGTAAAATATCTTGGTTTGATGTTATAAAAATGGTTGTAAGCTTATACAGTATAAAGAATGAATGGAGATTATTATGAGATTAAGAAATGTACCGGGTGCAAGAGAAGTTATGGTTGAGAACGAATATGTATTCACGGAACCAGAGGGAATGTGCGGAACCTGGAAAGAGGTATTTGGAAATGATAACCCTATACATATAGAGATTGGAATGGGAAAGGGAACATTTATAACAACTCTTGCAGGGATGAATCCAGATATTAATTATGTTGGAATAGAGAAGTATTCAAGCGTACTATTAAGAGCAGTTGAGAAGCAGGACGAATTACAGCTTCCTAACTTAAGATTTATAAGAATGGATGCAGAGAATATTAATGAAGTGTTTGGTGTTGATGAAGTGGATAGAATATATCTTAATTTCTCAGACCCATGGCCAAAGGACAGACATGCTAAGAGAAGACTTACATCAAGACAGTTCTTTGCAAGATATGACAAAATGCTTAAAAAAGAGGGCAGGGTTGAATTCAAGACAGACAATAGGGTACTGTTTGACTTTTCAGTTGAGGAAGTAAAGGAAGCTGGCTGGAATCTTGTAGAGTGTACTTATGACCTTCACAGTGACGAAAGGCTTAATGAAGGAAATGTTATGACAGAATACGAGAAGAAATTCTCAGATATGGGAAATCCTATATGCAAGCTTATTGCAGACAGATAAGATAGATTGAATTATTAATACATATCAGGCCGTTAATAAAATAGATTAAAATGTTATTGTAAGATAATTAAATGTATTAGTATCACATATGACTTTGTTGAATATTATATAGTAGAAACGTTTTTAACTAATATTTTAAGAATATATTATATTCAGGAAAGGAAATGGTATGGGATATCACAGACATTGTAACAGGTGTAATCCGATTAACAGACTTAATGAGTACATTTATTACCACAATAGATTAAACCGCAGGATTGTGCGTTTTAAGAGGTCGTGGGATGAAATATATAAAATAATAAATGGCTGCTGACCTTAAGATATATGTACTGGTAATACTGAAAAAATCAGTAATAAAGGTACATATCAAGGTCAGCAGCCATAATTTTTTGATTCTACATTTCATCGGGTGAATCGTAAGGCTGGACACTGATATTACGTTTTTTGAGGAAATGCTCGACTACAAGGTTCGTAATATAGCATATAACTGCCATAACAGGAACACCGAGGAACATTCCTAATACGCCGAAAAGTGCTCCACCCACAACAATTGCGAATATAACCCACAGAGGCTTAAGTCCTGTGCTTTCGCCAAGTATCTTAGGACCAAGGAAAAGTCCGTCAAACTGTTGTATAACAAGTATCAGGATTGCAAAGAATATAACTTGGATAGGATTTACAATAACAATTATGATACCGCCCATAACACCACCGATGTAAGGTCCAAAGTAAGGAATCATATTAGTAATTCCAACGATAACGCTTATAAGCACCGTGTAAGGGAACTTGAATATAGTCATACATATAAAGCAGATGATACCGATTATTAATGAGTCAAGTGCCTTGCCATACATAAATTTTAAGAAAATAGTACCACTTTCCCTGCATATCTTTCTTGTAGTATCAGCCGCATTTTTCGGAAATACAGCATAAAGCACACGCTTAAAATTGTAGAATATATTCTTGTGGTCAGATATCATATACACAGAAACCATAATTGCAATTATGAGGTTGACCAGTCCCTTAACAATAGCCATAGATGTATTAACTACATATGGGAGCAGATTGGTAAGCATATCTGTAAGATATGATATAACCTTAGGGTAAAGGTTGTTTAATTGTTCATTAATGACTGCATAATCAATAAATCCCAGGTCAGCGTGTTTATCTTCAAATGAATTAACAAGGCCAGTGATATTGTTGTACCACACTGGAAGCTTGTCCACGATATCGGTAATGCTTGTATACAATTGAGGAATTATAAATACCATAAGGATTGTAATAATTCCGATTGCAATAATGTAAGTTATAAGTATCGAAAGATATTTAGAAAGCTTGTCCGACTTCAAATGGCATTTTTCCTTGAACAAATGTCTGTAGAAAAATCTTACAAGTGGGTATAATATAAATGATATGAACGCACCAATTACAAATGGTGATATAACATTAAAAATGTATTTGATAATATTAAGTGTGTTATTAAACCCGCCAATAAGCTTGAATATAAGTATTGCACCAAGGACAAATAAGAGTCCGTATATTACAATAGTAAAATATCTGCTGTTGGGCTGGAACTTATTCTTGTATACAATGTGGTTGTCACCAGCGGAGTTATTATTATCAGGTGAATTAAAATAGCTTGTATCGTTATTATTGTCTTTATCCATACAAATCCTCGCAATCTTATTTAATTAAGGATATATCAAGAATATTGTACTCCATATAAGCGGTTAAAAAAACCCCATAATAGTTAAATATTATTAAAAATAATAAAAAAAATTATATTGTTTTTAAATAAATACAAAAAAAGGCTTGCTTTTTTGTTAATAACACGTTAATATATTTTTTGTTGTTACGGCAGTTGTAACATAATAATATATGCACCGCTAGCTCAGTTGGTAGAGCACCTGACTCTTAATCAGGGTGTCCAGGGTTCGAACCCCTGGCGGTGCA
>FONU01000002.1 GCA_900112995.1 [Lactobacillus] rogosae
CGTACCCGTACCGTAAACCGACACAGGTGGATGAGGAGAGAATCCTAAGGCCGGCGGGAGAAGCATTGTTAAGGAACTCGGCAAAATGACCCCGTAACTTCGGGAGAAGGGGTGCTCACGCAAGTGAGCCGCAGAGAACTGGCCCAAGCAACTGTTTAGCAAAAACACAGGTCTATGCAAAACCGAAAGGTGAGGTATATGGGCTGACGCCTGCCCGGTGCTGGAAGGTTAAGAGGAGATGTTAGAGCAATCGAAGCATTGAATTTAAGCCCCAGTAAACGGCGGCCGTAACTATAACGGTCCTAAGGTAGCGAAATTCCTTGTCGGGTAAGTTCCGACCCGCACGAAAGGCGTAATGATTTGGGCACTGTCTCGACAATGCACCCGGTGAAATTGAAATACCAGTGAAGATGCTGGTTACCTGCGCCAGGACGGAAAGACCCCATGGAGCTTTACTCTAGCTTGATACTGGGATTCGGTATTGCATGTACAGGATAGGTGGGAGACTAAGAGGTGATGACGCCAGTTGTCACGGAGTCGATGTTGGGATACCACCCCTGCAGTACTGGGTTTCTAACCTGCGGCCGTGACCCGGCCGGGGGACAATGTCTGGTGGGGAGTTTGACTGGGGCGGTCGCCTCCGAAAGGGTATCGGAGGCGCTCAAAGGTTCCCTCAGAATGGTTGGAAACCATTCGAAGAGTGCAAAGGCAGAAGGGAGCTTGACTGCGACACCGACGGGTGGAGCAGGTACGAAAGTAGGACTTAGTGATCCGGTGGTATGAAAGTGGGATTGCCATCGCTCAACGGATAAAAGCTACCCTGGGGATAACAGGCTTATCACTCCCAAGAGTTCACATCGACGGAGTGGTTTGGCACCTCGATGTCGGCTCATCGCATCCTGGGGCTGTAGTAGGTCCCAAGGGTTGGGCTGTTCGCCCATTAAAGCGGTACGCGAGCTGGGTTCAGAACGTCGTGAGACAGTTCGGTCCCTATCCGGCGTGGGCGCAGGATATCTGAGAGGAGCTGTCCTTAGTACGAGAGGACCGGGATGGACTGACCTCTGGTGCA
>FONU01000037.1 GCA_900112995.1 [Lactobacillus] rogosae
GTTCGCTATTAGGATATATCCTGTATTTATATGCTTTTAACACCTACTGTCGCCACCTTTCTACCCTTGATTCTCTATATATTTTCGTGGCATCTCTTCTGAAACATTTCCTACACTGCAGACAAAATATCCGTCCGTCCAAAAAGTATGTTCTTTATCTGTCTCCATATATCTGATAATGACTTTATGCTTTTGACATATCTCATAAGAAAACTGCTTTATATCATCTGATATTTGTTTTGACATCAGCAATTTCTTTCTATACTTGCATACGAAAATAATATGATACTATAACAAATATTTGTGTCTGTTTTTTGATTTCCACGTTCCCATAACGCAAGTATAGCACAACCCTCCGCTTCCGGCTACCTTAACCCACCGTCTAAAGCCAGTGGGATTGCGGTAGCCCTATTTCAACATTAAAAAAGCATATGGAAAATGATAAGTATCCTCCTTACTGGTCTGTCCAGTAAAAAGAGTACATATCAAAATTTCCCATATGCCTTAAAAAATAATTCAGTAATAAACCAACTATATATAATATAATTTATTTTGCAACAATATTTACAATCTTGCCAGGTACATAGATTTCCTTAATTATATTACCTGTAATCTTGCCTTCTACTGCTTTCTTAGCCTTTTCAAGAACTGACTCCTTAGCCTCATCTACAGCTATAGAAATAGTTCCCTTAACCTTACCATTTACCTGAACACCAATCTCTACAGTGTCTTCCTTGCAGGCTTCCTCATCGTATGTTGGCCAGCTTTCATAAGCTATTGTGTCATTATGGCCAAGGCGGCTCCACATTTCTTCACCTGCGTGTGGGCAGATACAAGAGAACATCTTTATAAAGCCTTCTGCGTATTCTCTTGAGCACTTGCCAAGCTTAGTTGCAGCGTTCATAAATATCATCATCTGGCTGATAGCTGTGTTAAAACCAAGCTTTTCAAAGTCATCTGTAACCTTCTTTACAGTCTGGTTATATACCTTTTCAAGTTCCTTAACATCCTCATCAACAACATTGCCTTCAGTTGTAAAGAAGTTCCATACCTTACCGATAAATCTTCTTGCACCTTCAACACCCTGCTGGCTCCAAGGCTTAGAAGCTTCAAGAGGTCCCATGAACATTTCGTAAAGTCTTAAAGTATCAGCACCATATTCTCTTACGATATCACTTGGGTTAATAACGAACTCTGGAAATCTCTTACCCATCTTGATACCATTAGAACCAAGAATCATACCCTGATGAACTAACTTCTGGAATGGCTCTGCAACTGGTGAAATACCCTTGTCGTAGAGGTATCTGTTCCATATTCTTGAGTACATAAGATGTCCAACTGCATGCTCTGGTCCACCGATATAAAGGTCAACTGGAAGCCAGTGCTTAAGAAGTTCTGGGGCACAAAGTTCCTTATCGTTATCTGGGTCAATATATCTCATATAATACCAGCTTGAACCTGCTGAACCAGGCATTGTTGAAGTTTCTCTCTTGCCCTTAAGTCCATTATGCTCATACTGCTTCCACTCTGTTGCATTTTCAAGTGGAGCCTGTCCATTTTTGCCCTTGTAATCTTCAAGTTCTGGTAAGATAAGTGGAAGCTCATCATCATCAAGAACGTGAATCTGTCCATCTTCAAGATATACGATAGGCACTGGTTCACCCCAGTATCTCTGTCTTGCAAATATCCATTCTCTGAAATGGTAGTTAGCCTTTCTTCTTGCTACGCCCATTTTCTCAAGCTTCTGAGTAATAGCTTCCTTAGCTTCTTCTACTGTAAGACCTGTGAATTCCTCTGAATTAATAAGCTTACAGCCCTTGCCAAGGTAATCATACTTCTCAAATGCCTTCTTAGATACATCAGCACCATCAATAACCTGTATTCTAGGAATATTGTGTGCCTCTGAGTACTCAAAATCTCTCTGGTCGTGGCTTGGAACTGCCATAACAGCACCAGTACCATAGTTAGCAAGAACGAAATCACCTATGTATATAGGAACTTTCTTGCCATTTACCGGGTTAATTGCATATATTCCTTCAAGAACACAGCCTGACTTAGTTTTGTTAAGCTCTGTTCTATCCATATCATTCTTCTTAATTGTCTCTGCAATATAAGCTTCTACCTCTTCCTTATTCTGAATTCTTGGCATAAGCTCTTTAACGATATCTCCATCTGGTGCAAGTACCATAAATGTAATACCATATATAGTTTCAATACAAGTAGTAAAGATAGAGAAATCTCCACCACCGTCAATCTTAAAGTCAACCTCAACACCTTCTGACTTGCCTATCCAGTGTCTCTGCATTTCCTTAGTAGACTCTGGCCAGTCAATATGTTCAAGTCCTTCAAGTAACTTATCTGCAAATGCTACCTGATCGATAACCCACTGCTTCATATTCTTTCTTACAACAGGGTATCCGCCACGCTCTGACTTACCGTCAATAACTTCATCATTAGAAAGAACTGTACCAAGTTCCTCACACCAGTTAACTGGCATATCTATATATTTAGCATAGCCGTCAAGGTATAACTGCTTGAATATCCACTGTGTCCATTTGTAGAACTTAGGATCACTTGTTGCTAAAGTCTTGCTCCAGTCATAATCAAAACCCAATTCCTTTAACTGCTTAGTAAATGTTTCTATATTCTTTTCTGTAAATCCATTAGGATTGTTGCCTGTCTTTACAGCATACTGTTCTGCTGGAAGTCCAAATGAATCATATCCCATTGGATGAAGTACATTATATCCCTGCATTCTCTTCATACGTGAAGTGATATCTGTAGCTGTATATCCTTCTGGGTGTCCTGCGTGAAGACCTACACCTGATGGATAAGGAAACATATCAAGCGCATAATACTTAGGCTTTGAAAAATCCCATACATCTGTTTTAAATGTTCCGTGTTCTTCCCAATACTTCTGCCACTTTGGCTCGATAGATTTAGGATTATAAGTTGTTGTGTTAGCCATCTTAAAACCTCATTCCTGCACCAGTTATACCAATCCGGTGCTTTCAATCACATATTTACTCACTTTCAAATATTATCACAATGAAAGTATTTGTCAATAACCGGCCACTTTTTTACGGCAATCCTTTGACATTGACATTATATCTTTGTATTTCTGTCATTTTTCTCATTGCTATTTTACATTAATCATTTTGCTTTAATCTTTTTGCTTTAATCTTTTTACTTTGGTTATTTTACCTTAGTATAGAAATTTTCCAGTACTATTTTTTTAAGTGCCGTACTATCCGTATGGTATTCCTCAAACTCTTCTCCCATCTTAACCTCACCGGGGATTGTTGTCACATCTTCCATAGAAAAATGGGTTCTTCCTGCAAGCTGGGCAATATACATAAGCTCTGAAGCTGATATATCAGTATATATGCAGTCATTTTCTTTAAGCTTATTAAGAATAGATAACGCTATCATCGGGTTACGCTTAAGCTTTGATTTGGCTGTGCTTACAAGACTGCTTATATATTGCTCCTGCCTTTCCACCCTGTCCATTGCGCTCTTAAATATTGTACAATCTCTTTCTCTTATAAATGTAACTGCCTGCTCTCCATTAAGCTTTAATGTGTTACCCTTGTAGAACTCCGGTTCGAGAACTTCTCCACTCTCATCTGTAAAATCGTTCTCTATGGTAACCTCAACACCTCCCACAGCATCATTAATCACACCTATAGCTTCACAGTTAAATACACACACGCGGTCTATAGGTATATTATACATCAGCCTTGATACTGCCTCCGCGTTACAAGAAGATTGCTGTCTATGCCAAGCACAAGTATATTTACAATATCAGCATTATATATATACTGTCCACCATTATATTCAACGCTATCAGAAATAACTTAATTTATACGTATTATTTTATGAACATTTTTGACAAATTTTTCAAAAGTTGTTTAATTACTTTAAATATATTTAGTTTCATCCTTTACACTGTTACTTTAAAGTGCTAAAATCTATAACAATCATTGTATTTTAATGATTTTAATTACACACAAACATCATATTTATTATTAAATTATAAGAAACGAGGTTAAGTATATTATGGATTGTAAAGTTGGTTTTATAGGCTTCGGACTTATCGCTGGCTCTATAGCGCACGCACTCAGGGAATCGGGCAATAATTATAATATAATTGCAACAAGCAGAAGACTTGAGCCTGTGTATAAAGCAAAGGAAGACGGAGTTGTTGATGACGTACTTGACTGCGTTGATGATAGATTTGCTAATTGTGATTTTATAATTCTGTGCACACCGGTAATAACGATGAATGACTACCTTAAGCAGTTAAAAGATATCGTTAAAAGCGGCTGTATTATAACTGATGTCGGAAGTGTTAAGACTTCAATACATAACACTGTTAAAGAGCTTGATATGGAAAATGTATTTATAGGCGGCCACCCTATGGCTGGCTCTGAACTTACAGGCTATGCTAATTCTTCATCAGCAATTATGAAAAATGCACGCTATGTAATCACTCCAACATCAAAGACTACCAATGAACAGCTTGAACGCTTCAAAGCACTTGTGTATGATATGAAAGCCAATCCTATTGTTATGGACTACACAATTCACGATAAAAGCGTAGCCGCAATAAGCCACCTTCCACACCTCATATCTACAGCACTTGTAAAGCTTGTATCTGAACAGGACGACAACGACAAGCATATGCAGATGTTAGCGGCTGGAAGCTTTCGCGATATGACAAGGGTAGCCGCTTCATCTCCTGAAATGTGGGACCAGATATGTGCTTCTAACTCAGAAGACATAAGCGTACTACTCGGCGATTATATTGACATATTAAGTGAAATTAAGAAGAATATTGATAACAAAACTCCAGGGTATGTTAATGAACTTTTTGAAATGTCCAGGGAGTATAAGAATTCGTTTAGGAAATAGTATATGTTATATATAGCTATATAACAATTTCTATTGTTTTCGTTACAAGTTAATTTCAAAAGAATACTCGGTCACAACCGAGTCGGTTGTGACCGAGTATTCTTTTACTCCATATTTTCTACTTATCCCTATAGTGCGTTCCACATTGTATGATTTCAATATTATTATTTTCTATTCTGAAAACAATCCTATTCTTCTCATCAATTCTAACACTCCAATATCCTTGTAAATTGCCACTAAGAGGCTCTGGCTTTCCTATACATTGATATCCATTTCTGTCAATATCCATCAATAATCTATTTATCTTTTTTAGCATCTTCTTATCCTGTGTCTGCCAATTAAGATATTCTTGCCAAGCCTCATCTCCCCATAATTTTCTCACTCATCCTCCTCTATTAATTCGTGCTCCTTTAAAGTACTTTTACCTGAACGTATATTTGCCACACGTCTTTCCAATTCTTCTATATTATACTTACTATAGAATGGGTCAGCTGTAAGTTCAAAAGGAATACGGTTTTCCCTGACAACTGTTTTTAAGAATATATTAATTGCTGTTGACATACTTAGTCCTATTTCGTCTAATGTTTTCTCTGCTTTATGCTTTATCTCATCATCTACACGTAAACTAATCTGTGCCATAATATTCACTCCCTTCTGTATAATAATTATAATATTTTCCGCCACACTATGCAAGCATTTGTATATACATTTGCTATTTTTTTCTAAACTCTGAAGCACCCTCCACCAATAAATTCTCTCATTATAGAATTAATTGGAACATTGTCTGCCTGACAAGGAAGGAAATACGCCAGAAACTTGAGTAATCTCTTGGCTTCCTGATATTCTGGGTCATCTTCTGTTATTGAGAAAAGAAGTGGCTCTACTATTGGCTTTAATATACATAGCTCATATGCCATAGCCGAATTAAACATAGCATCTGCTTCTTCCTGAAATGGAAAGATATTCTTTTCTTCACCTTTTCTAACCGACTCCCACATTGAAAGTGTTCTCTTGGCAGAAGCTCCTCTTGTTCTGTAATCCCTTGCCATACGTCTTATAAGACGTCCATCTGTTGTAGCAACTCTGTTATGCTCGTCAACATTAAGCTGTGTAAGTGCACTTATATAGATTTTAAACTTGCTTTCAACTGGAAGTGCGTAGGATAATTCATCATTAAGGCAGTGTATACCCTCAATAACAAGAATATCTTCTTCCCCAAGCTGTATATAATCACCATTGTATTCTTTCCTTCCTGTAAGGAAATTAAACTGAGGTATCTCAACCTTTTCACCTCTTAGCAATGCATTCATATGGTCATTAAAAAGCTTTATGTCTATTGCATGTAAATCCTCAAAATTGTACTCTCCATTTTCATCAACAGGTGTCTGCTCTCTCTCCACGAAATAATTATCAACCCCAATTGCGTGTGGCTTAAATCCACTTGCTCTTAACTGTATAGATAATCTGTGTGAAAATGTTGTCTTTCCAGATGAAGATGGTCCGGCTATCATAATGAATTTAACGCCTTCCCTTTCTTTTATCTGATTAACAATCTCAACAATCTTCTGCTCCTGTAACGCTTCCTGAACAAGAATAAGTGAATTAATATCCCCGCTTATTATATGCTTATTCAATGATGCAACTGTATCAACACCAAGCATATCTGCCCACTCGCTTCTTTCCATAAGTACATTAAAAAGCTTAGCCTGTGGTGCAAATTCCGGCACTGTTTCCGGATTTTCTTTAGTTGGCAACTGAAGAACAAAGCCCTTATCATACTGGAATATGTCAAATGTCTTTAATATTCCTGTATTAGCTGCCATATAACCATAGAAGTAATCGTAATAACCCTCTATGCTGTATACATTAACATAAGAACTAATTCTATATTTGAATAACTGTGTCTTATCTTCCATTCCGAACTTCTTGAACAGCTTAATAGCCTCTGATGTCTTCATTCCCTGCTTCTTAATAGGCAGGTTTTTCTTAACATCAGCTCTCATAACTTCTTTTACTTTATTAAGAAATTCTTCTGTAATCTCAAAATCACCCTTTATATCGCAATAAAGACCTTTGCTAAGAGAGAATTCAACTGTAACTCTCTTGATTTTATTATCTGTATCAAGCTTATGTATTGCATTGAGCATTAAAAGAAGTACGCTTCTTTTATACGCCTCATTACCCATAGTTTCTCCTACAGTAATAAATTCCACCTTTTCATCCGTTATATCCATATCTGATATCTCTGTAAGCTTGCCGTTGACATTAGCAAGAATAATATCATATTTGTAATCTTTTGCGGCTTCTGCTGCCATCTGTGATAAAAGCATTTATTGCTCCTTCCATCTTCCTAACGCCTTATTAATAACAACAATATCTTCATCAATAGCCTTGATTCTATTCTTCACAGACACTGACTGTTCTTTATTAAGAAGATTATCTCTAATATTATTACAACTCATAAGTTCTTTATTAAGATACTCATAAAGCACTTCTGACTTATTATCAAGAAGGTATTTTCCATATCTTAATTCTTCCTCAGTGTAAGCTGTAATCTTTTTTTCATTATTATTCTGATTATCATTTTTATAAATGTCATCTGCATCAACAACATTTTTATTAAAATGCTGTTCATATGGCGTGTTGTATACACAGTCAAATATAAAGTAATATTTTCCGTCTTCTAATAGAATATGTTCTGACTTAATATCTATGCCAGCTTCTAAAAGATATGCACGGAAATCCCTTAATTCTGACTGTGCAGATAAGACAAGCTGGGTATTATACCCAAGCTTGTCTATACCTGCCTGTAATATACTCTTCATAAGCTTTCCGCCCATACCGCATATAGTTACTGTATCAACGTCACCTTTATTAATACCTTTAAGCCCGTCACAAAGCTGTGTAGTTATCTTATCTGAAAGTCCATATTCATCAATGTGCAGCTGTGCACGTCTTAATGGTTCTTTTCTTACATCACATGCATATACTTTATTACTTATTCCATTCTGGACAAGATATATTGGAAGATATGCATGATCTGTGCCGATATCTGCTACTCTTGCACCTTTATTAACAAGACTTGCAACACATTTTAATCTATTAGATATATTAATAATATCGTTCATAAGCTTTCCTTAGTAACACCATTTAATAGTCTTGCCAATTAATCAAGGTAATCCTTAAGCTTGCGGCTTCTGCTTGGGTGTCTTAACTTTCTTAATGCCTTAGCTTCAATCTGTCTTATACGCTCTCTTGTAACATTGAATTCTTTACCAACTTCTTCAAGAGTTCTTGCTCTTCCATCGTCCATTCCAAAACGAAGTCTTAATACCTTCTGCTCTCTGTCTGTAAGTGTTCCAAGAACTTCTACAAGCTGTTCCTTAAGAAGTGTTGAAGCTGCTGCCTCTGCTGGTACTGGAACATTATCATCCTGAATAAAGTCACCAAGGTGGCTGTCTTCCTCTTCACCGATAGGTGTTTCAAGTGAAACCGGCTCTTGTGAAATCTTCTGGATTTCCCTCACTCTCTCAACCGGGATATCCATAGTCTCTGCTATTTCTTCAGGAGATGGTTCTCTTCCTAATTCCTGTAAAAGCTGTCTTTGTACTCTTACAAGCTTGTTGATAGTTTCTACCATATGAACTGGAATACGGATTGTTCTTGCTTGGTCAGCAATAGCTCTTGTAATAGCCTGTCTTATCCACCATGTAGCATATGTTGAGAACTTATATCCCTTACGGTAATCGAACTTTTCAACAGCCTTAATAAGACCGAGGTTACCTTCCTGAATAAGGTCAAGGAACTGCATTCCTCTTCCAACATAACGTTTTGCAATACTTACAACAAGACGTAAGTTAGCCTCGGCAAGTCTTTTCTTAGCTTCCTCATCACCCTGTTCCATTCTCTTAGCGTACTCAATCTCTTCCTCTGCACTTAAAAGTGGGACTTTACCAATCTCTTTTAAGTACATTCTTACAGGATCTTCAAGGCCAATACCATCTGGTACAGATAAATCAATCTTTTCAATATCTATATCATCTTCATCATCAAGAAGGATATCGTCCTCCTCAACTTCATCATCATTCATCTTAACATCTACATTACAAGCTTCAAGGAATTCAAATACCTTTTCCATTTTATCTGCTTCAAAATCAGTATCCTGAAAATAGTTCATAATCTCCTTATAATCAAGGACATTCTTTTTCTTCTTGGCTATTGCAAGTATTCCCCTGCATTTTTCCATAAACTTTTCCTGAATAGCCTGTGCTTTTTCTTCTTCTGTAAGTTCAGCTTCTGCACCTTCCTTGCCTTTTCTTGGCTTCTTGGCTGTGCTTTTAGCACCTTCTTCGTCTGATTTCTTCTTTCTTGTTGCTTTTTTAGTTTCTTTTACTTCTTCTTCGATTAAGTTTTCTTTCTTATCTGCCATTACAATGGTCCACCTTTCGCATATATTACAAATTAATATGAATATTATTAAGCTTCATCTGCTGATTGATAATGTCCTGCATAGCTCTTGCATCTGTAGCATTATCAAGCTTAGTATCAAGACTATTCTTCTTGACCTTTATAACTGTATCATTAAGCGTCTTCTCCCTCTCAAGCTTATTAAGGGAGTCACTTAATTCTGCACTAAACATAGCCGCTATTTCATTGTGCATACTTGTATCCATATATGAACTGATAATCGCCGCAGGATTAATCTGCCCACTCTCGTATTGTTCATATATCTTAGCTGCTACATCTTTAAATACCGGATCTACAAAATCATCAGGACTTATAAACTTACTGACCTTCTCATAAATGTCACCATCTTCAATCATCCACGTCAGCAAAATCTTCTCTGCCTGTCTTACGCCATTTTCGCGTTTCTTCCTTATAGGAGTATTCTCCTTAGCCGTATATGTGTCGTGCTTTGCCATAATGCCTTCATTGCTTCCAAGCCTTATGACCATATCCCTCATTCCGTCTTCCGGAATCATATACTGCCTGCACACCGCCTTAAGATAATTCTCCCTCTCAAGCTTTTCCTTAAATACAACAAGCCTGGAAGCTACTTCTTTCTCAAATGACGTTTCGCCCTCAGGATCACTTCTGTTATAATTCTTCTCTATTATTCCAATTTCATACATAAAGCTGTTCTGTGCCTTATCTATTCTGTCCTGAAAGCTTTCTGTACCTAATGCCTTGATGAATTCATCAGGGTCTTTATATGGCCGCATATTAATAACTCTTGTGGACAAACCTGCCTCTTTAAGTATCGGAATTGCCCTTAACGCAGCTTTCACACCTGCCTCATCACTATCATAGGTTATAAGAACATTGTCAGTATACCTTTTCATAAGTCGTGCGTGTCCCGGTGTCAGTGCCGTTCCAAGCGATGCCACTGCCTGCGTAAATCCAGCCTGATGAAGGGATATTACATCCATATAGCCCTCACATATTATAAGGTTATTCTTTCTTGCTGTTCTTGCCGCATTCAGCCCATACAAATTCCTGCTTTTATCAAACAGCTTGGTCTCTGGCGAATTAAGATACTTAGGCTTCGCATCTCCCATTACTCTTCCGCCAAAGCCTATAACCTTATTGTTAATGTCCATTATAGGAAATATTACCCTGTTCCAGAACTTATCCCTCACACCTTTTTCATATGTAAAAAGGCCCGATTCTTTTAAAATCTCATCATCATAGCCTTTATCCTTTAACATACGATACAGCTCACCCGTTGACTGCGGTGCAAATCCAAGTCCAAAGCTGTTAATAGTCTTATCCGACAGACCTCTCTTTACAAGGTAATCAAGCCCCGACTTTCCAGCTTCTGACTTTAACTGATGATAATAATAAGTCGCCGCTATTTTATTAATCTCTAAAAGCCTTGTCTTTATATCCCTGTCTTTTCTGTCCTCTGCGGAGTAATCAGTCTCAGGAAGTTCCATTCCTGCACGTTCTCCAAGCATTTTTACTGCTTCTGGAAATGTATAATTCTCATATTCCATTACAAATGTTATTACATTTCCTCCAACTCCACAGCCAAAGCAGTGATACATCTGCTTCGTGCCAGACACAGAAAATGACGGTGACTTCTCATTATGGAATGGACAAAGCCCTACATATGAACTGCCATTTTTCTTAAGTTTTATATATCCTGAAATAACATCAACTATATCATTTCTTGATATTACCTCTTCTATTACTTCACTTGAATACATTATTAACTCTTCTTTCTAGCCTTTCCAGGCTTTAGGAACAAATATATTCTCAAACCTGCTTATAGAATACTGGTCGCTCATTCCTGCTATATAATCGCATACAACCCGCTCTGGCTTCTCGCCTCTTTCATATATGAAGCGTTTGTAATTGTCAGGAAGCTCCTCAATATTATCAATATAATAATTATAAAGTTCTGTTATGAGCTTGCACACCTTAACTTCCTCGCTCTTTGCGGCTGGATTGGTATACAATTTGTCAAACATAAACTGCCTTAAATCTGTCATCGCCTTATGTACCGTATCAGACATTATAATATCATCCTTGTCAATACTGCACTTTATTATATCGCTTATAAGCGTATTAAGCCTGCTCTTGGTAGTTGTTCCCAACACGTCTGTATATTCCTTAGGTATATAGTCCTCGGAAAATATCCTTGCCCTTATGGCATCATCTATATCGTGGTTGATGTATGCAATCTTATCGGAAAGCCTTACTACCTTGCCTTCCAGCGTTGATGGGCGGCCTGCTGTTCTATGATTAACAATGCCATCTCTTACTTCCCACGTAAGATTAAGTCCTGCTCCATCTTTTTCCAAGAATTCAACAACTCTTATGCTCTGCCTGTAATGACTGAACCCTAACGGACATATCTCATTAAGCGTTCTCTCACCTGCGTGTCCAAATGGCGTATGCCCCAGATCATGTCCCAGTGCAATAGCTTCTGTCAAATCTTCGTTAAGTCTTAACGCTCTTGAAATGCTTCTTGCTATCTGGGCAACCTCCAGCGTATGGGTAAGT
Source organism: [Lactobacillus] rogosae (assembly GCA_900112995.1). Classification (GTDB taxonomy): domain Bacteria; phylum Bacillota; class Clostridia; order Lachnospirales; family Lachnospiraceae; genus Lachnospira; species Lachnospira rogosae. The sequence goes on from FONU01000037.1 coordinate 11,923, forward strand.
CTTGTCCTGTAATGATCTCCCTCTGGTGCAAGAAATACCTGTGTCTTATGCTTCAGTCTTCTAAATGACTTACTATGTAATATTCTATCCCTGTCCCTTTGATAAATCGTGCGCATATCGCACTGTGGCTCTGGCTTATCCCTGCCCCTTGATTCATCACTGAAACTGGCATATGGACTCATATACTCGTGTTCTCTGCTCTCCTGCTGTTCTCTGATATTCATACTTCACCCTCATTTCTGCGCAATACATAATCACGCATACAAACGCCAAAAAACTGCCTACTTTTTAAATATTCAACAAAAACAGATAATTTCCTTTTTTTATTTTTCATCTTTTTAGTATTGCATTTGTATTGTATGTATGTTATATATAATATATATTACGCGTAATATTTTATTATAATGATATATCATTAGTCTTAATTATCTAGTGCATAGCCAGCACAAATAACAATATTGTTCTTCTTGTCATAACTTTTTCCCAATGATAGAATATAGACATAGATAGATATTTTTATTGTTTCTTCAATATTGTGTTGTAGTTGAATGTTAATGGCTATGCTATCAAACATCATTACCACAGATTGGAGAACTTATGAAAAATATCAATAATATTACAGACAATACTACACAGGCTGTATATTCAGCAGACAGCGGTATAAATGCAATGACTGGCAGTCAGCCATCAATTACAATAAAGCCGGATACTGTTAGAAAAACATCCGAAACAATAAATGTGGATACTAACAGAAACCAATCAGCGGCTATAAGGCAGTATAAGGATAATGTATTCTGCCTGTTATACAGGGATAAGAATAATCTTCTTGACCTTTATAATGGTTTGAACGACACGAATTATACTAATGTAGATGATTTAACTGTCACTACTCTTAAGGGTGGTGTGTATATGAAGTATAAAAATGATGCTTCATTTGTGTTCGGACAGGATTTGTATATGTTTGAACAGCAGTCAAGCCGCAATCCTAATATGCCGTTGCGATTTCTGCACTATTTATCTGATGTGTACAGACAGATGTATACCAATAGTGATTTACACAGGAGTACAATGCTTAAAATCCCAGTACCACATTTCGTTACATTTTATAATGGAAAGCAGCCACTTGAAACAGAAAGTATTCTTCGATTATCTGATATGTATGAGAAGAAAATAGATTGTCCGGAGCTGGAGCTTATGGTAAGAGTTATTAATATTAACACGGGTGCTATTATTAACCAAAAATTATTGGACACTGAGAAGAATGATATTATTAATGGTACTAATCAATCAGATGATTTTGATAAATCCAATAAGAATATCAATGTAGGTAATGCCACTAATTCACATACATACAGCTCTGAATTTCTTTCTAAATGCGAAACACTTAAGGACTATATGACATTTGTTAATAAAGTACGTGTTAAGACCGATGTTGAGAAGATTGATATCCGTACTGCTGTTACTGAGGCGGTTGATGAATGTATTGCTGAAAATGTATTGTCGGAATTTTTTAGAAATCACAGGGAGGAAGTGATTACTGTGAGCATTTACGAATATGACGAGGAAGGACATCTTGAAATTGTTAAGGAAGAAGGCCGGCAATTGGGTATTGCTGAAGGTAAACAGCTTGGACTTGCCGAAGGCTTAAATAAAGGTATTAACGCTTTTATCAAATTATGTAAAGATATGAACCTATCAGATGATGACACCGTAACTAAACTCATTGAAGATTACCAGCTATCCAAAGATGAAGCTGTCAACGCCTTAAAGAACTATTAACTACTTAATGTATATAACTCTTTAACCTAAGTACAACACTCAATATAATTCAGCTATAAATATTGGGTGTTGTATATAAATAATCTTTATTTACAGATAATCTTATAACATTTTATATATTAAATATAATGCTACATAGATTATTTATAAATATCTATATCAAATATCCAGCTATCATATTTAACAATCAATAAAACAACCACTTATAATGCAACATTTTTAATATGCTTGTCATACATATTTACTAATGATAATATATAGATATGAAATTCTTCAATCTAAAGTAATTGTGTTTTATTGAACCAAATATGATATCAAACATTATTTACCAAGATTGGAGAACTTATGAGAAAATTAAATAATTATACTAACAATACTAAGCAAGCTTTACACCCACAAAATAACAGTATAAATGCTGGTGCTGTCAGACAATCAACTGAAATAAGGCAATATAAAGATAATGTATTCTGCCTGTTATACATGGATAAGAATAATCTTCTGGACCTTTATAACGGTTTGAACGACACGAATTATACTAATGTAGATGATTTAACTGTTACTACTCTTAAGGGTGGTGTGTATATGAAGTATAAAAATGATGCTTCATTTGTATTCGGGCAGGATTTGTATATGTTTGAACAGCAGTCAAGCCGCAATCCAAATATGCCGTTGCGATTTCTGCACTATTTATCTGATGTGTACAGGCAGATGTATACCAATAGTGATTTGCACAGGAGTACACTGCTTAAAATTCCAGTACCGCATTTCGTTACATTTTATAATGGAAAACAACCACTCGCGGCAGAGAGTATTCTTCGATTATCGGATATGTATGAGAAGAAAATAGATTATCCGGAGCTGGAGCTTATGGTAAGAGTTATTAATATTAACACTGCTAATAATGAGGGGAATAAATCCCGTACTTTTAATTCTAATATTAATGATAATTCTAATATGCATACATATAGCTCTGAATTTCTTTCTAAATGCGAAACTCTTAAAGACTATATGACATTTGTTAATAAAGTACGTGTTAAGACCGATGTTGAGAAAATTGATATCCGTACTGCTGTTACTGAAGCGGTTGATGAGTGCATTGCTGAAAATGTATTGTCGGATTTTTTAAAAAATCACAGGGAGGAAGTGATTACTGTGAGTATTTATGAATATGACGAGGAAGGACATCTTGAAATTGTTAAGGAAGAAGGTAGGCAGTTGGGTATTGCCGAAGGTAGACAACTTGAACTTACTAAAGGTATCAATGCTTTTATAAAACTATGTAAAGATATGAACCTATCAGATGATGACACTGTTAATAAACTCATTGAAGACTACCAGCTATCCAAAGATGAAGCTGTCAACGCTGTAAAGAATTATTAATACAAAAACAACCCCAACATATGTGCATGGAACATATTGCGGGGTTGTTTTTATATAATTTTTTAATAATCCAATTTTGAAATTTTGATTATTTAGGCTTTTTATTTCATCTTGGTTAACCTAGTAGTAATACGCTAATTGATTACTGAAGAAGTGTAAGAACACCCTGATTAGACTGATTAGCCTGTGCAAGCATTGACTGTCCAGCCTGTGCAAGAATGTTGTTCTTACTGTAGTTAACCATTTCTTCAGCCATATCTGTATCACGGATACGTGACTCAGCTGTCTGAAGGTTCTCAGCTGCTGTATCAAGGTTGTTGATTGTATGCTCAAGTCTGTTCTGAACAGCACCCATCTTACCTCTTGAAGCAGATACCTTCTTGATAGCTGCATCAATAGCTGTTGTAGCCTTTTCAGCTGACTCCTGTGTGCTTAAGTCAACATTGCTTCCACCAACACCAAGTGCATCAGCACTCATATCATCAAGTGTAAAGCTCATTGTCTGACCTTCGTTAGCACCAATCTGAAGCTTAATACCATTACCTGTATTAGATGTACCTGCCTTTAAATTAACAGTTGTATTAGCATTAGCATCCTGTTCCGCAGCAATTCCTGTCTTAGAATTTATTAACTTAGCCATTGTATCTGCATCTGCAGCTGCAATTGCTCCATTTGTACCAGTTGTCTTTACATAATTTACATCTTTATAATCATCACCTAACTTAGATGGGTCAGTAACATATGCAAACTTCTCTCCATTAACTGTAAATATTTTATCTTCGATATTACCTGTTCCATCATATGCACCTATACCAGATGCTAACTGCTGGTAAGAGTCTGTTCCTGTATTATTTGTCTTTGTTGTAGAAGCTGCAGCTCCACCATCCTGTGATACTAATATAGCATCAGCTGTAGCTCCCTTTTCTTTTGCTGTAAACACAAGCTCTCCATTAGTTCCTGATGTAATATCATATGAGTCAGCTAAAGCTGTATTAGATAAAGCTTCTGCAAAAGCTAAACCTGACTTTGGCGCTGTCGCACTACTACCTGCTGTATCTGTAACAGATAAATCTTTTCCATCAACAGAATACTTACCACTTGTCTTATCATAATGTACAGTAACACTTGTTGTTGATGTATTACCATTCTTATCTAATATAGTTACTGAAATTGTTGAGTCGGCATCATCACCAACCTTAGTAACAGCTGCTGATGTGTTAACCTGTGCTGTAGCATCTACGGTTGTAAGATTATTTTCCGCTGTCTTACTTACAGAAGCACTTACCTTACTACCTGAACGAGAACCATCAAGTAACTTCATAGTATTGAATTCTGTTGTATCAGAGATTCTTGTTAATTCACTCTGAAGCTGTTCGATTTCGTTCTGTACTGCTTCTCTATCGTCATCTGTTTCTGTACCATTTGAAGCCTGTACTGCAAGCTCTCTCATTCTCTGAAGGATTGAGTGTGATTCATTTAAAGCACCTTCAGCTGTCTGGATAAGTGAAATACCATCCTGAGCATTTGTTGAAGCCTGATTAAGACCTCTAATCTGACCTCTCATCTTCTCTGAAATTGAAAGTCCAGCAGCATCATCTGCGGCACGATTGATTCTGTAACCTGATGATAACTTCTCTGTTGATTTTGACTGTGCAGATGAAACTCCGCTTAACATTCTGTTAGCATTCATAGCTGACATATTGTGTTGTACTACCATAGTGTGTACCTCCGTGTAAAATATAATATTTGTTTGGGAATCCGTTCCCAACTCCCTTACCGGGAATGTATTAGAACTGCTGGCATCAGCCTTAACAGTTAATACGCATATATAATAAACAGTGTTACCATGCTAACCCTGTATATTATCCTGACTGATGTCC
>FONU01000003.1 GCA_900112995.1 [Lactobacillus] rogosae
GACTTCTTCAGACCAGCAGAGGTTGAACTTCTTATTGGTAACCCAGCTAAGGCAGAAGCAAAGCTTGGCTGGAAGAGAGAGATTTCTTTCCAGGAATTAGTTGAGAGAATGGTTAAGAATGACCTTGAATTAGTAAAGAAAGAAGCAGAAGCTAATAACTAATAAATGTTAAATGTTACGAGGAGTCAGGGCAGAGATTCTGTCCTGACAATATTTGATTATCAGAAATGAGGTAATATATGAAAGCATTAGTAATTGGCGGAGGCGGTTTTGTCGGTCCATATCTTGTAAGACATCTTACTGATGATTGTGGATACGAGGTTACAGTTACTAAGACAGAGAAAGAACAGCTTGTTATGGATAATGCAGTTGTTAAGAATCTTGATATTCTTGACATTGGACAGATAGTAGAATTGCTTAAGGCTGAACAGCCTGATTATATATTTCATCTTGCTGCACAGTCATCAGTTGCATATTCGTGGAAGAATCCAACGCTTACAATTGATGTTAATATAAAAGGCTGTGTTAATCTTCTTGATGCTGTAAGACAGCTTGATAAAAAGCCAAGAGTACTTCTTATAGGTTCGGGTGAAGAATACGGACATATCAAAGAGGGTGAATGTCCGATTGTTGAAGATAATACAGTTCGTCCAGGCAATATATATGCCGCTACAAAGGCATGCCAGAATATGTTGGGAAAGATATATTCTGATGCTTATGGCCTTGATATAATGATGGTAAGGGCATTTAACCATATAGGTCCTAACCAGACACCTATGTTTGTTGTAGCTGATTTCTGCAAGCAGGTTGCAGATATTGAGAAAGGCAGACAGGAGCCAGTTATATATGTTGGTAATCTAAGTGCCAAGAGAGATTTTACAGATGTAAGAGATGTAGTAAAGGCCTATGCACTTCTTGTTGAACATGGCAGACGTGGAGAGACATATAATGTAGGAACTGGACACGCAATTGCAATCAGTCAGATACTTGATGAGATAGTAGCAATGTCTGATACAGCCATTGAGGTTAAGGTTGATGAGAATAAGCTACGCCCTGTAGATGTTCCAATTATAGAACCTGACATAGACAAGATTAAGAGTGAAGTCGGCTGGCAGCCGGTTATTTCATTAGAGCAGACTCTTAAAGAAACACTTGAGCATTGGAGAAGTGTGGATTGATGAAAAATATAAAAGAATATTAAATATACTTAAAAAAGACTGGAGGAACAGTATGAAGGTTGTATTATTAGCTGGTGGTTTCGGAACAAGAATAAGTGAAGAAAGCCAGTTTAAGCCAAAGCCAATGATTGAGATTGGCGGTAAGCCAATTCTTTGGCATATTATGAAAGAATATGAATATTATGGATTTAATGAATTTATTATATGTGCTGGTTATAAGCAGTATGTAATAAAGGAATGGTTCGCTGATTATTTCCTTCATAATAGTGATATTACATTTGACTTTACTAAAGGTTCTAATGATATGATAATCCACGAACAGCATTGTGAGCCTTGGAAGGTAACTGTAGTTGATACAGGACTTAATACTATGACAGGTGGAAGAATTAAGAGAGTACAGAAGTATGTAGGTAATGAACCTTTCCTTATGACTTATGGTGATGGCGTATGTGATGTTGATATATCAAAGCTTGTAGAGTTCCATAAGGAACACGGAAAGATTGCTACTCTTACATCAGTTATGCTTGAACAGCAGAAGGGTGTTCTTGATATTGGCGGAGATAATGCTGTTAAGTCTTTCAGAGAGAAGAGTGTTATGGATGGTGCACCAATCAATGCTGGTTATATGGTACTTAATCCTGAAATATTTGATTATATTGAAGGTGATAACACAGTATTTGAGAAAGATCCACTTGAGAAGCTTGCTAAGGAAGGACAACTTATGTCTTATATGCACAATGGCTTCTGGCAGTGTATGGATAACAAGAGAGAAATGGATATGCTTGAGAAGTATCTTAGCACAGGAACAGCTCCTTGGAAAAAATGGTAATTATTATCAGGAAGGGATAAGATATAAAGATGGATTTAAGTTTTTATAAAGGCAAAAAAGTTCTTGTTACAGGACATACAGGATTTAAGGGTTCTTGGCTTTGCAGAATTCTTGTAAAAGCAGGAGCAGAGGTTACAGGATATTCACTTGAAGCACCTACGGATCCTAATCTTTTTTCAATGGCAGACGTTGAGAACAATATTAATTCTGTTATAGGTGATATAAGAGATTTAGCACATTTAAAGGAAGTGTTTAAGGAAGTACAGCCTGAGATAGTATTACATCTTGCTGCACAGCCTATTGTAAGGGATTCATATAAAGACCCTGTATACACTTATGAAACTAATGTTATGGGTACAGTTAATATATGTGAATGTGTAAGACTTAACCCTTGTGTTAAATCATTCCTTAATGTAACTACTGATAAGGTATACCATAATAATGAATGGGCATGGGGTTATAGGGAAAATGAACCACTTGACGGATATGATCCATATTCTAACAGTAAATCCTGCTCAGAGCTTGTTACACACAGTTATATCAATTCATTCTTCAATGATATGGATGTATCTGTATCAACAGCAAGAGCTGGTAATGTAATCGGCGGCGGTGATTTTGCCAATGACAGAATTGTGCCAGATTGTGTAAGAGCAGCTATTAAGAAGGAAGATATAGTTGTACGTAACCCACATTCAACAAGACCATACCAGCACGTATTAGAACCACTTGCAGCTTATCTTATGATAGCTATGGAACAGTTCAAAGATAAGAAGTATGCTGATTTCTATAACGTAGGTCCAGATGAAAGCGATTGTATAACAACAGGAGTTCTTGTAGACACATTTTGTAATAAATGGGGCGAAGGACTTAAATGGGTTAACAAGTATGACGGAGGTCCACACGAGGCTAATTTCTTAAAGCTTGACTGCTCTAAGTTAAAGACAACATTTGGCTGGAAACCACGCTGGAACTTTGATACAGCTATTGAAAAGTCAGTTGAATGGTCAAAGGTATATGCGGCTAATGGCGATGTAGTTAAATGTATGGATATGCAGATAGACGAATTCTTTGCAGAATAATTAATTATGGAGGATAAATAATGTTTGATAATAAGAATGAATTAGAAGCAAGAGAAGAAATTCTTGCAATGGTAGATGAGTACTGCAAGAAGTATCATAACCAGAAACAGTACAAAGAGGGAGACAGAATATCATACGCAAGCCGTGTGTATGACAGCAAGGAAATGATGAATCTTGTTGATTCAGCACTTGAATTCTGGCTTACATCAGGACGTTATACAGATGAGTTTGAAAAGAAGCTCGGTGAATACCTTAATGTAAAGTATGTATCAGTTGTCAACTCAGGTTCATCAGCTAACCTTAACGCATTTATGGCACTTACATCACCACTTCTTGGTGAGAGAAGAATTAACAGAGGTGATGAGATTATCACTGTTGCTGCTGGTTTCCCAACTACAGTTACTCCAGCTATCCAGTATGGTGCAGTTCCTGTATTTGTAGACGTTACAATTCCACAGTACAATATTGATGTAACAAAGCTTGAAGAAGCATATTCAGATAAGACAAAAGCTGTTATGATTGCACATACACTTGGTAATCCATTTGATTTATCAGCAGTTAAGGAATTCTGTGATAAGCACAATCTCTGGTTAGTAGAAGATAACTGTGATGCACTTGGTTCAAAATATACAATTAATGGAGAAGAGAAGTTCACAGGTACAATCGGTGATATAGGAACAAGCAGCTTCTATCCTCCACACCATATGACAATGGGTGAAGGTGGTGCCGTATATACTAACAACCCACTTCTTAACAAGTGTATCCGTTCATTCAGAGACTGGGGACGTGACTGCGTATGTCCTTCTGGTAAGGATAATCTCTGTGGACACAGATTTGATAAGCAGTATGGCGAGCTTCCATTAGGATATGACCATAAGTATGTATATTCACATTTTGGTTATAATCTCAAGGCAACAGATATGCAGACAGCAGTAGGCTGTGCACAGCTTGAGAAGTTCCCTTCATTTGTTGAGAGAAGAAGACATAACTTTGACAGATTAAGAGCAGCACTTGCTGATATTGAAGATAAGGTAATTCTTCCAGTTCCTTGTGATAATTCAAGACCAAGCTGGTTTGGTTTCCTTATTACAGTAAGAGAAGGTCTTGACAGAAAGGCAATCGTAGAATATATCGAAAGCCACGGTGTCCAGACAAGAAACCTCTTTGCTGGTAACCTTATAAAGCACCCTTGCTTTGATGAGATGAGAGCAACAGGAGAAGGCTACAGAGTAGTAGGAACTCTTGACAACACAGACAGAATTATGAGAGATACATTCTGGGTAGGTGTATATCCAGGAATGACAGATGAGATGATTGATTATATGGCTAAGACAATCAAGGAAGCTGTTAATCAGTAATTTATGGTCATAAGGAAAGTACATTAATATGGGTAAGACAATATACGGTTTTATTGAAAAAATTTATATGTTTTTTGTTGAGCTGCTTTTTAAGATTATCAAAAAGGACTTAACAGACAAGAAAAGACAGACATTCAAGGAATTCTTACAGTTTGGATTAGTAGGTGTGTCTAATACAATTATTTCTTATTTACTTTATGTTGTAACACTTTTGCTTGTATCTAAGAGCGGTGTAAAGTTTGATTATATCATTGCGAACATTGTTTCCTGGTTACTTAGTGTTCTTTGGTCATTTTACTGGAATAACAAGTTTGTATTTAAGAAAGAAGAAGGCGAAAAAAGAAATATATGGGCAGCATTATTTAAGACATATGTTTCTTATGGATTTACAGGATTGATTCTTAATAATATATTATCAGTATTGTGGGTATCAGTTCTTCATATAAGCAAGATGTTAGCACCTATTATTAATCTTGTTATAAGTATTCCTATCAACTTCTTTATGAATAAGCTTTGGGCATTTGGCAAAAAGTAATTAACTAATTATGATGGAAGGTAAGTAACTTGGGTAGAATTCAGCTATTAGATTGTACATTACGAGATGGTGGATATGTTAATGACTGGAATTTCGGTCATAATAATTTAATAAGTATATTTGAAAGGCTTGTAAATGCCAGAATTGATATAGTAGAAGTTGGATTTATTGATGAAAGAAGAAAGTTCGACATCAATAGAAGTATCCTTCCTGATACCAGAAGCTTTGAAGAAGTATATGGTAAATGTAACCATAAAGATACTATGGTTGTAGGTATGATAGACTACGGTACTTGTAGTCTGTCTAACCTTCAGCCTTGTAATGAGTCCATATTAGATGGAATAAGGGTAATATTTAAAAAAGATAAGAGAAAAGAAGCTGTTGAATACTGTGCCAAGGTAAAAGCACTTGGTTATAAGGTATTTGTACAGCTTGTTTCAATTACAAGCTATAATGATGAAGAATTGCAGGATTTAATAAAGCTTGCTAATGATATAGAGCCATATGCAGTATCAATGGTTGACACATATGGTCTGTTGCAGAAGGATAGTCTTTTGCATTATTTTTATATGCTTGATGAGGGGTTAAAGGAAAATATAAGTCTTGGATACCATTCGCACAATAATTTCCAGAGAGCATTTGCTAATTGTCAGGAAATGCTTCTATGTAATACGAAAAGAGATGTACTTGTAGATGCTACAGTATATGGGATGGGGAAAAGTGCAGGTAATTGTCCGATAGAGCTTCTGGCTATGCACCTTAATGATTATTATAATAAGAATTATGATATAAGCCAGATTTTGGAAGCCTTGAACTGTAATATTATGGATATTTACAGAACTAAGCCTTGGGGCTATAATATGTTCTTTTATATGGCGGCATTTAACAGCTGTCATCCAAGCTATGTTTCATATCTTATGGATAAGGAAAACTTATCAATAAGGCAGATTAATGAAATATTATCTGAACTTGCTAAGAGTGAAGATAAGCAGCTTATGTATGATGAGCAGTTTATAAAGCAGTTATATGATAATTACAAGAAAATAATTACAGATATTTCAGATGAATCATATAATAATTTAAAGAAAGATTTATATAATCAGAATATCATTATAAAAAGTGCTGGGGTTAATCAGGATATTATGGTTAAGCCTGATGTAGATGACAGCAAAGTAACAGTATCAGATGATAACAGAATTTATAAGGGAACGGTAATATGGGTTAACAGTCTTGCTAAAGATATTACGATATCGTTTGACAGTCTGACTGATAAAGGCATAGATGATAAATCAGACCAGCTGGATGAGTATGTATTTATCAGTGACAGTAAAAGCTATGTTAATCTGTCAGCACAGTTATCAGACAGACCAGATACAGTAAAGATTATTACATTAAGTGATGTTACGCCTAATAATGGTGACCATTTTGATTATGTATTTGATAAAGAAGAATTCAAGAATACTACTGGCTCAGATGAAGCTGGTGATAATTCATTATATATATTAAAGTTGATTTTAGGAAAATGCGGTTTTATCATATAAATATCACAAGAAAAAGGAAATAACTATGGGAAAATATGAGATAGCGGTATTTGATGTAGACGGAACACTTCTTGATACAACAGAAGGAGTTCTTGCATCAGTAAAATATACAATAGATAAGATGGGATTTGAGCCATTAAGTGAGGATGTTTTAAAGACATTTATCGGACCACCAATTCAGGACTCATTCGCTAAAGCATATAATCTTAGTGGAGATATATTACAGGACATTGCAACCTGCTTTAGAAACAGATATAAGGATTATGAGCTTCTTAAGGCAGTTCCATATGATGGAATATATGAAGTGTTTGACAAGCTTATGGAAAGAAATGTAAAGCTTGCGGTAGCAACTTATAAAAGACAGGATTATGCTGAGGCAATTTTAAAGCATTTTGGATTTGATAAGTATACTAATATATTATATGGTGCTGACCATAATAATAAGTTAAAAAAGGTTGATATTATCGAGAAATGTATGGTTGACTTAGGAGTTACTGATTATTCTAATGCAGTTATGATTGGTGACAGCAGTCACGATGCTATCGGTGCAGAAAAGATTGGTATGGATTTCATAGGTGTAACCTATGGATTTGATTTCAGGGCACCAGAAGATGTATACAAGTTCAAGGCAGTAGGAGCGGCGGCAATGCCTTTAGACCTGCTTAATTTAATATAAAGATAGAATATTATTAAAAGGATGGATAAACATTATGAGAATGAAAGTTGCAAAATATATATCAGAATTCTTTGTTAAGCAGGGTGTAACCGATATGTTTATGATAACTGGTGGAGCAGCTATGCACCTTAATGATGCATTTGGACATCAGGAAGGCTTAAAGATTACTTATAATCATCACGAACAGGCTTGTACAATTGCTGCAGAAGGTTATACAAGACAGACAGGAAAAATTGCTCCTGTATGTGTAACTGGTGGTCCTGGCGGAACTAATGCAATTACAGGTGTATTCGGTGCATATGTTGATTCTATTCCAATGTTTGTTGTTACCGGACAGGCTAAAAGAGAGACAACAGTATGGTCAACTAACCTTCCGCTTCGTCAGCTTGGTGATCAGGAAGTTAATATTACATCAGCAGTATCTACTATGACTAAGTATGCCAAGATGATTACAGATCCTATGAGTATAAGAAAAGAAGTTGAGAAGGCTTGGTTTCTTATGCTTAATGGACGTCCGGGTCCGGTATGGCTCGATATTCCTGGCGATGTTGCCTCAACATTTATTGAAACAGACGATTTAGAGGGCTTTGACAAGCAGGGTTATATTGATGAGCACTGGGCATCATTTAATCAGGATAATCCGGTATATGATGAACAGTATACTAAGGATGTGCTTGCGAAGATTAAAGAAGCTAAAAGACCTGTAATACTTGCAGGAACAGCTATAAGACACGCTAACCAGCAGAATGAATTCATTAAATGTATAGATAAGCTTGGAATTCCAGTTGTTACAGCGTGGGACGCACACGATATTATATGGGATGAGCACCCATTATATTGTGGAAGACCTGGTACAGTAGGTACAAGGGCAGGTAATTTCATAGTTCAGAACGCAGATTTACTTATTGTATTAGGCTGTAGAATGAATATCCGTATGATAGGATATAATTTTGGCGATTTTGGCAAAAATGCTTATAAGATAGTTGTTGATATAGATGATGCAGAGCTTAATAAGCCAACAGTGAAGGTTGATTATCCTGTTCACGCAGATTTAAGGGATTTCTTCAAGTCTGTTAACGAGGCAGAATATGAGAAGAATAACAGCCATAAGGAATGGGTTGACTGGTGCAGACAATTAGATAAGAAGTATCCAGCCACACTTCCAGAATATTATGAAGATAAAGACGGCTTAAATCCATATGTGTTCACAACAAAGTTATTTGAGGAATTAAATGAAGATGACAGTGTTGTGTGCAGTAATGGTGCGGCGTGTGTTATAACATTTCAGGCGGCTGATATTAAGAAGGGTCAGAGATTATATACTAATTCGGGTTGTGCGGCAATGGGTTATGGACTTCCAGCAGCAGTAGGAGCAAGCGTGTCAGAACCAGATAAGAGAATTATCTGTGTTGAGGGTGATGGAAGCTTTATGATGAATATGCAGGAGTTACAGACTATTGTATACAATAATCTTGATATCAAGATATTCCTTATTAATAATAATGGATATCATTCTATCAGACAGACACAGACTAATCTGTTTAAGGGACAGCCATATGTAGGAATTGGTGGAGGATATGGTCTTAGCACACCAGACTTCTCAAGAGTAATACCAGCTTTTGATATTCCTTATTACAGAATAGACAGACTTGATGGCATTAATGAAACTATAGATGAAGTTATTAACCATAAGGGTCCTGTATTCTGTGAGGTAGTTGTAGACTGGCACCAGAATTTTGCACCAAAGTCAAGTTCAAAGGTACTTCCAGACGGAAAGATAGTATCAGCGGCAGTTGATGATATGGCACCATTCCTTGACAGGGAAGAATATGAAAGCAATCATCTTGCATAACTGTAATTGATAATTTATAATCATTCATTGGGACAGCGTAAATATCAGTAATGATAGTCTTGCTGTCCCATATCAGGATAAATATAGAAACCAGTATATAGAAATGGGGATTTTAATGAAAAGAGCGGTAATTACAGGACCTACAGGTTCTATTGGATTAGCACTGATTAATGAACTTGTATCTAACGGAGTAGAGGTTGTTGCTGTTGTAAGACCGGGTTCAAGACGTGCAGACAGAATTAAGACAAGTGATATGGTAAAGCGTGTTGACTGCGATTTGTCAGAGCTTAATAAACTGCCAGAGCTTATTCGAGAGGGAGCTGATGTGTTCTATCATTTTGGCTGGGACGGAACATTTGGCAACAGCAGAAATAATATGTATGGACAAAATCTTAATGTAAAATATGCACTTGATGCGGTTGAAGCTGCTTTTGCACTTGGCTGTGATACTTTTATAGGTGCTGGTTCACAGGCTGAATATGGCAGATATGAAGGCTCTTTGAATGAGAGTGTTCCTGCATTTCCTGAAAATGGTTATGGGATTGCCAAGTTATGTGCTGGACAGATGACAAGAATTGCCTGTAAGCAGAAGGGAATGCGTCATATATGGACAAGGATACTTAGCATATATGGTCCTTATGATGGTGAGAATACAATGGTTATGAGCACTATTTACAAGCTTCTTAATTCAGAAAAGCCATCTTGTACTAAGGGTGAGCAGATGTGGGATTTCCTTTATTCAAAGGATGCAGCATTAGCAATGAGATTACTTGGTGAGAAAGGTACAGACGGTAGAACATACTGCATAGGAAGCGGTAAAGCAAGACCATTAAAAGAATATATTGATATTATAGGACAAAATGCCAATAAAAATGTCACAATAGGATATGGAGATATTCCATATGGTCCTTTACAGGTAATGTACTTGTGTGCAGATATTACAGCGTTAAGAGAAGACACTGGATTTGAGCCAAGGTATTCTTTTGAAGATGGTATAAAAGAGACAATAGAATGGTGTAGAACACAGAATTTATAATATCTTAGATGTAATAAAGAAGTAAGAATGGAGATTAAGATGAAGAAGATTAGTATTATGGTACCTTGTTATAATGAGGAAGAAAATGTTATACCTCTCAGCGAAGCGTTGATAGAGATGTTTGCAAAGGATCTGCCACAGTATGATTATGACATAACATTTATTGATAACGACTCAACTGATACAACAAGAGTTAAGTTAAGACAGTTATGTGAGGGTAATAAGAAGATTAAGGCAATATTTAATGCTAAGAATTTTGGACAGTTTAATTCTCCATATTATGGTATTATTAATACAGATGGCGATTGTACAATACCAGTATGTGCAGACTTTCAGGACCCTATTGATGTAATTCCAAGACTTGTAGCAGAATGGGAAAAGGGCTATAAGATAGTATGTGCAGTAAAGTCAAGCAGTAAAGAAAGCAAGATAATGTATTTCTTAAGAACCTGTTATTACAAGCTTATTAAAAAAATGTCTTCTGTTGAACAGATAGAGCATTTTACAGGTTTTGGTTTATATGACAAGTCATTTGTACAGGTTATGAGGGACTTGAAAGATCCAATCCCATTTTTAAGAGGTGTTGTTGGAGAATTAGGGTTTAAGAGAACTGAGATTGAGTATACACAGGCACAGAGAAGAGCAGGAAAGACACATAATAATTTCTTTACCCTTTATGATGCTGCAATGTTAAGCTTTACATCATATACTAAGCTTGGATTAAGACTTGCAACATTTGTTGGTGGATTCTTTGGTCTTGTCAGCATAATTGTTGGAATTGTATACCTTGTTCTTAAGCTTGTATACTGGAACAGATTTACAGCTGGGATGGTTCCTCTTATTCTCCTTGTCAGCATATTAGGTTCATTACAGCTTATATTCATAGGTCTTATGGGAGAATATATATTAAGTATGAACCAGCGACTTATGAACAGACCATTAGTTGTTGAGGAAGAAAGATTAAATTTTGATGATGCTGATAAGTCAGATAAGTAATAGCTGATTAACAAGATAAGCAGTATCATCTAAATTACTGGATATATAGTAGGAATAATATCAGATAATATATTAAATAATTAAGCCACGTCAGAGGAAATGTTCCTGATTACAGGAATAGCTTTGATGTGGCTTTTATACTGTTAATTTGTCTTATATTCTGTTATAATACTTATAAAAAGTGGGTTAGATTGGAGGATTTGATTATGTTAAAAGATTGGAACAAGGTAGAACAGCCAACAGCAGAGGAAGTGGATAAAAGACTTGCCAATGCAAAGAACAGCCTTTTACAACAGCAGATTGCTATGAAAGAAAAGAAGCTTCCAGTAATCGTACTGCTTGAGGGCTGGGGTGCGGCAGGAAAAGGAAGTGTGCTTGGAAAGTTAATTAAGAATATAGATCCACGTTTTTTCAAGGTTGCAGTTATGGACGAACCGACAGAGGAGGAGAAAAGAAAGCCGTTCCTTTACAGACATTTTGTAAAAATTCCAGAGGCAGGAAAGTTCGTGTTTATGGACAGCGGCTGGATGTCAGAGGTTACAAGCCAGAAGTTAAGCGGCGAGCTTTCAGAGGAAGAATATAAGAAGAGGATAGAGAGTATTAAAAGATTTGAACGACAGCTTACGGATAATGGATATCTCCTGCTTAAGTTCTTCTTTAATATTGATAAGAAGGAGCAGAAGAAGCGATTAAAGAAGTTAGTGGAAGATAAGAATACAGCATGGAGAGTAAGTAAGCACGACAGATGGCAGAATAAGCATTATGATGAATGTATGGAAGTGTATGACCAGTTTCTGTGTGATACCAATCATTCGACAGCACCCTGGTATATAGTAGATGCGAAGGATAAGAAGTGGGCACAGTTACAGATACTAGAGACTATAGTACAGGGCATTGACACAGCATTTGCCAACAGTGCACTGTCAGTTCCGCTTCTTCAGAATGCATTCCCATTAAAGCCAATAAGCAGGTTAGATGAGGTTAGCCTTGATAAAAGCCTTACAGATGAGGAATACGAAAGGCTTCTTGACCTTTATCAGAAGCGTTTAAAGGAGCTTCATAATGAATTATATAGAAAGAAGATACCAGTTATAATTGCATATGAAGGCTGGGACGCGGCAGGAAAAGGCGGCAATATCAAGAGAATAACAGAAGCACTTGACCCAAGAGGTTATGAAGTGCACCCAATAGCAAGTCCTGAACCACACGAGAAATCAAGACATTACCTTTGGAGATTCTGGAACCGGCTTCCAAAGACAGGACACGTTGCAATATTTGACAGGACCTGGTATGGACGGGTTATGGTTGAACGTCTTGAGGGTTTTTGCAGTAAGAATGACTGGCAGAGAGCCTATGTTGAGATTAATGAATTTGAGAAAGAACTTTCCGACTGGGGAGCAATTATTGTAAAGTTCTGGGTTCAGATAGATAAGGATACACAGCTTGCCAGATTTAAGGAAAGAGAGAATACACCAGAGAAACGTTGGAAAATCACTGATGAGGACTGGCGTAACAGGGAGAAATGGGACAGCTATGAGGAAGCCGTTAATGAGATGTTAGAAAAGACTAACACGTCATATGCTCCGTGGCACATACTTGAGTCTAACGATAAGAAGTATGCAAGAATAAAAGCACTTAAGACAGTAATTGAGGCAATTGAAAAGTATGAAGCTAAATAAGAAAAGATTATAACAGGCATATTAATAGCAGTATTAGTATGTATAATAGCAGGAAGTGCAATGTATGTTAATGATTGTTATCACACAGATACAGATAACTGCACAGCATATATACGATTGTATTTCTTGTAAATAATTCACTTTTTGATAGTTAATATAATTAAGTAAAAGTTAATATAATTGTAAGATTATAATGTTGACATACAATATATTGTGTGTTATTTTATCAGTGTTAAATAAATATACGAATTAATTAAAGGCAAAGGCGCCGTTACAACGAAAGTTGTTCGAGCCTTTGCCTTTTTGATTTGTAAAAAACGTATATGTGCCATACCAATGACACAGGAATGGAGGATTATTATGAAGTTAAAGGATACAGGATTGACAGCACAGGATATTAAGGACAAGGTTAACAAGTATATGATTGAAACTTATGAGCGTTTCGATTTTCTTGCTGAAACCGCAAAAGATATGTATCTTTATGATGAGAATAAGACACCATATCTTGACTTTTACGCAGGTATTGCAGTTAATAATGCAGGAAGCTGTAATGAAAAGGTTGTTGCCGCAGTTAAGGATCAGGTTGAGGACATAATGCATACATTTAATTATCCTTATACAATTCCACAGGCATTACTTGCTGAGAAGGTATGTAAGACAATTGGTATGGATAAAATATTTTACCAGAACTCAGGTACAGAGGCTAATGAGGCAATGATTAAGATGGCTCGTAAGTATGGTGTTGAAAAATACGGACCAAACCGTTATCATATAGTAACAGCTAAGGACGGTTTCCACGGAAGAACATTCGGTGCTATGTCTGCAACAGGTCAGCCAGGCAATGCTTGTCAGGTAGGTTTCGGACCTATGACTTATGGATTTTCATATGCACCATACAATGATCTTAAGGCATTTGAAGATGCCTGCACAGAGAATACAATCGCTATAATGATTGAACCTGTACAGGGCGAGGGCGGTGTACACCCGGCAACTAAGGAATTTATGACAGGTCTTAGAAAGTTCTGTGATGAACACGATATGCTTCTTCTTATCGATGAGGTTCAGACAGGCTGGTGCAGAACAGGTGCAGTAATGTCATATATGAATTATGGCATTAAGCCAGATATTGTATCTATGGCAAAAGGTCTTGGCGGTGGTATGCCAATAGGTGCTATATGTGCAACAGAAGAAGTATCAAAGGCATTTACAGCAGGTTCACACGGAACAACATTTGGTGGACATCCTGTATCATGCGCAGCAGCTTTAGCAGAGGTTAATGAGCTTCTTGACAGAAATCTTGCTGACAATGCCAAGAAAATGGGTGATTACTTCAGTGCAAAGTTAGAGAAGCTTCCACACGTTAAGGAAGTAAGACATCAGGGACTTCTTGTTGGTGTGGAATTCGATGATACAATAAGCGGCGTAGATGTAAAGCACGGTTGTTTTGACAGAAAGCTTCTTATAACAGCTATCGGATCACATATAATCCGTATGGTACCACCTCTTATTCTTACAGAGGCAGACTGCGATAAAGCATATGAAATCATCAAGGAAACAGTAGAAAGCCTTAGCACAAAATAGGCACAGATTAATATAACAGCCACAATTATATAATTGTAATTGTGGCTGTTAATAGTAATTACTTGAAAGAATGGAGAATGATAATGGAAAATGTAATTACACAGGAAAGCAGTAAAGCTATAGAATTTAATTACTACCTTCCAGTTAATATTGTATTTGGTTCAGGAAAAGTTAATAAGGCCGGCGAACTTGCTAAGCCTTATGGCAAAAAGGCTCTTATTGTAACAGGAAAAAGCAGTGCCAAGAAGTCGGGGCTTTATGATAAGGTTAATGACAGCTTAAAGAAGGCAGGGCTTGAAACAGAGCTTTTTGATAAGGTATCTCAAAATCCACTTACAACAACAGCCGGTGAAGGAGCAGCTTACGCTAAAGAAAAAGGCTGTGATGTTGTAGTTGCAATAGGCGGCGGAAGCATAATGGACTGTGCTAAGGCAATAGCATTTCTTGCAGTAAATGACGGCGATGTAAGTGATTATATATTTGGAAAGAAGTCAGGTGATAAGGCACTTCCATTAATACTTATACCAACAACATGCGGTACAGGTTCAGAAGGCAACGGATTTGCAGTTCTTACCAATCCTGATAATGGTGATAAAAAGTCACTTAGATGTAATGCAATTGTTGCCAAAGTATCAATTGTAGACCCTGAATGTATGATGACAATGCCTAAATCAGTGCTTGCTTCTGTAGGCTTTGATGCTCTGTGTCATTGTATGGAAGCATATACTTCAAGGATTGCACAGCCATTTACAGATGCACTTAGTCTTTATGCAATAGGGCTTATAGCTGGTAATCTGGTAAATGTATACAGTGATAATGCAGGTAAAGATGGCTGGGAGAAGATAACACTTGCCAGCACAATAGGCGGAATGGTTATTAATACAGCAGGAGTTACTCTTGCACACGGAATGGAACACCCTGCAAGCGGACTTCGTGATATCGTACACGGAAAAGGTCTTGCGGCTCTTACTCCGGCAATTATTGAAGCATCTTATACTGGCAATGAAAGCAAATTTGCTGATATTGCAAAGTTATTTGGCGGTAAGGAAGCTAAGGATCTGGCCTTGAAGATAAGAGAGCTTCTTAAGAGTATTAATCTTAATTGTACACTTTCAGATTTAGGAATAGAAGAAAAGGATATTCCTTGGATGGCAGAGAACTGTATGAAGGTATCTGCTGCAAGTGTTGCGAATAATCCAGTTGTATTCACGCAGGAACAGATAGCAGATATTTATAAGAAAGCATTATAAGGATATTACAATAAATAATATTGAGTATGTAATCTAAACGGATATAGTACAGCTATAACTGGATAGAATTTGTTATCCCCCACCGGTATAAAAGCTTACAGGTGGGGGATTTCTTATTTTTCTTATTTTTAAAATTTTTTATTGTTTTCTTGTATTATTATATTAATTCATAAGCGATTCTTTCAGAACCGTCTTTAACATATATAATTCCACACTTTTTAAAGCCATTTTTCTCTATAACGTGCTGCATAATTTTATTGTCGTGGTGAGTATCTATTCTTAAGTGAGGTATCTGGTCCTTGCAGTAATTAACAGCGATTTCAAGTACGCCGTGAATAGTTCCGTCACCAGCAATTCTGTGGATTGTGCCGTAAGATTCATCAGACAACCAGTGTCCGTTGTCAATTATATGATATGTAGAATCATCACCAATATGGAAATAAAATACTGCGTGAACGCCGCCGTCTGCTTCAATTACATACATTTGCCGGTTGGCAATATCGTTGTCGATTGTTTCCTCAGAAGGATTGTTATTCTTCCACTGGTTAGGATTGCCGTGTTCAGCCATAAATTGTCTTGCGTAAGCGTAGATTTCCATAATGCGTGTTTTATCATTGACCGTAGCTTTTCTTATAGTTGTCAGCATAGTTAAACCTCATTTCCTGTATTATTTTATGAAAGTTTCATATCTCCATCTTTTACCCAGCCTAATTTCTTTAAGAACATATTAATAAGTGGACATATAACTGCTGGAAGTACGAATGATATAAGTATAAGTCCAGCCCAGTCCATAGCGGTAATAGAGGCTTTAGTCCCTGCTGCCACATCATTTACCCAGCCGGAATATACACCAATCTGTCCGACAAGACCACAAGTTCCCATACCGGAAGATACGGCAGTTCCATTCATATTAAGCTTGAAGATGCAGGTTGCAAGAGGTCCAGTAATTGCTGATGTTATAATAGGGGCTATCCATATTCTAGGATTCTTGATTATGTTGCCCATCTGTAACATAGAAGTTCCTATTCCCTGCGATACAAGTCCGCCCCAGCGGTTTTCCTTAAATGACATTACAGCAAAGCCAACCATCTGTGCACAACATCCAGCCACGGCAGCACCGCCTGCAAGACCAGTAAGTCCAAATGCGGCACATATGGCAGCAGATGATATTGGAAGTGTAAGTGCAATACCGACTAATACTGATACAGCAATACCCATAAGGAAAGGCTGTAAGTTAGTTGCAAGCATTATAAGTTCGCCGATTTTCATTGCAGCTTTTCCAAGGGCAGGTGCAATAAGTGCGGCAACGCCTGTTCCAACACCTATAGTTATTAGAGGTGTTACAAGTATATCTACTTTGGTTTCCTTTGAAATCATCTTGCCAGCCTCGGCGGCAATAATTGCTACAAAATATACAGCCAGAGGTCCGCCGGCACCGCCAAGTGCATTGGAGGCAAAACCAACTGTTATAAGCGAGAACAGTACAAGAGGTGGGCATTTGAGTGCATAACCGATTGCAACAGCCATAGCAGGACCACTCATAGCAGAGGCAAGTCCTCCGACAGTATAACTAACGCCGCTTACAGTAGCAACAGTGTCTGTAAGGAAGCCAAGATGAAGCTGTGTACCGAGCGTATTAAGTATTGTTCCGATAAGAAGAGAGCAGAACAGACCCTGTGCCATAGCACCAAGTGCATCAATTCCGTATCTTTTTACAGATACTTCAATGTCTTTTTTCTTTAGAAATGCTTTTAATTTGTCTTTCATTGATTAACTCCTTGTTATTTTATATTTGTATTTTTAATAATACTAATAAGTGATTAATTATATAAAATAATAACTATATAATTAATGTCATATAAATCTATTGTATTTAATTACTATATTTATTAATGATATAAGTTATAAACTTTTCTGCACTGTCGGTTGTATAACTGCCTTTCTTCCATACTATGCCTATATTCTGGTTAATAACAGGACTTATAGGAATTCCTGTAGTACCAGAAAGATTTTTTTGCAGTGATGAATAAAGAAATGCACCACCAAGATTATTACATATAAAGTTCCTTATTGTATATAGCTGACTTGCATGAAGAATGACATTCGGATTCACTCCAGCCCGCTTAAATGCGGTATCAAGTGTTTCATTCTGTACGGAGTCAGTATTATACATAATAAGAGGTTCGTTCTTAATCATCTCAATTGTCACCTCGTGGCATTTGGCAAGCGGGTGGCTTTTGGACACACAGAATACTATTTTGTCATTCATAACAGTGAAGGAATTAAGTTTGTCTATCTCATAAAAGTGCATATTAACAAGGGCAAGGTCAAGTTTACCCTCCTGAACCATATTAGCAGCTCTTATAGAACCATACTCAAATAATTCAAATGATATATCTGGATATAATTCTTTAAAATCTGTTATTAACTGCGGAAAGAATATTGTGCTTAATAGCGGTGGTATTCCAATCTTTACAGTTGCTTTGCACTGTCCTAAGTCGTATAGCTGTTCTAAAGTATTATTATATTGTTCTAAAAGCACAACTGCCTTCTGGTAGAATAATTCCCCTTCTTTAGTAAGGGTTAAATGGTTCTTGGTCCTGTTAAACAGATTAATGGAAAACTCTTTCTCTAATTCTTTGATTGCACTTGATATGGCAGGCTGAGTCACATAAAGCTCAGCTGCTGCCTTTGTTATGCTGTGAAGTCTTGTAACAGCACAGAAATATTGTAACTGTACGATTTTCATAGAATTTTGCTCCTGTTAAATGTATTAATAAGCTCATATAGCTCATATAAGGTAATATTTATTTATAGTGTATACAGAACACATTTGTTAAGTATATATAAAATTATAATTAATTTGTTAAATATTATAGCATATATTTGGTGGTTTTGTCTAAAATTGGTTAAAAGTTATAAATTTTACTTATGAAAGTATTTCTTTTTGTAAATTTACAACAAGAAAATGTCTTTATATAATAAAATCAAGCAAAGGAAATAGAAAAGCCGGTAATAATATTTCTTAAGTAAATATATAGTAAATGGAGGAATTTTGATGAGTCACGCAACAATAACGTTAATATTTTTGTTGTTTGCAATCATAATGTTCATATGGGAGAAACTTCCACTTGGAGTAACATCAATGATAGTCTGCGTGGGGCTGGTTATCACAGGGGTTCTTGATTGGAAAACAGCTTTTTCAGGATTTATAGACAGTAATGTAATATTATTTGTAGCAATGTTTATAGTAGGTGGAGCATTATTTGAAACAGGAATGGCTAATAAGATAGGTGGAGTTGTAACACATTTTGCTAAGTCAGAGAAACAGCTCATAATTGCAATTATGGTAATTGTAGGTGTTATGAGCGGGGTGTTATCAAACACTGGAACAGCAGCAGTTCTTATTCCGGTAGTAATCGGAATAGCAGCAAAGTCAGGTTATTCAAGGTCTAAACTTTTAATGCCGCTTGTATTTGCAGCTGCTATGGGAGGTAATCTCTCACTTATAGGTGCACCGGGTAATCTTATCGCACAGTCAACTATGCAGGAGATTGGCAAGTCGTTTGGATTTTTCGATTATGCCAAGGTAGGCGTTCCAATATTAATAGCTGGAATAATATTCTTCGCATTAGTAGGATACAAATTATTACCAGATACAAAGCCAAGTGAGGACTCAGGTTATGGTAATAAGACAGATTTCAGTGATGTTCAAAAATGGAAGCAGTGGTTATCGCTTATAATACTTATCCTTACATTACTGGGGATGATATTTGAGGACAAGATTGGAATAAAGCTTTGCATAACAGGATGTATCGGAGCTTTAGCATTGATAGTAACTGGTGTAATATCAGAAAAGCAGGCATTAAAGTCAATTGATTTAAAGACAATATTCTTATTCGGTGGAACACTTTCATTAGCATCTGCACTTTCCAAATCAGGTGCAGGTGAGATGATAGCCAATAAGGTAATAGGACTTTTAGGAGATAATCCATCGCCATACCTTTTAACATTTGTAGTATTTATGCTCTGCTGTGTATTAACTAACTTTATGAGTAACACAGCAACAACAGCACTTATGGCTCCTATATGTTTATCAATTGCCACAGGAATAGGTGCTGACCCAAGTGCAGTGCTTATGGCTTGTGTAATCGGCGGCTCTTGTGCATATGCAACACCTATTGGAATGCCAGCTAACACAATGGTAATAGGTGCAGGAGGTTATACATTTAAAGATTATGCCAAGGCAGGAATACCACTTATAGTAGTATCAACAATAGTAAGTATGATATTACTCCCAATTATGTATCCATTCTTCCCTTAAGCTTAGCAGATTAAGTCAGGTATTATGCAAATTAAGATAAGCATAAAGCTGATTGAACTGAATATAATAATCAGGTTTAAAGCAAGAGAAGATTGATAAATATTACAACATAAAAGATAAAAAGACTAATTAAATTAACAAAATATTTTATAAGGATTTGAAGGAGGAATTAATATGTCAAAAGAAGCACAGGTAAAACAGCTTACAGATTATATGGCAAAGTTTATTGCCTATACAGCTAAGAAATTACCAGATGATGTAATTGCAAAGCTTGAGGAGTTAAGAGATAAGGAAGATAGTCCGTTATCGAAGACAATCTACAACACAATGTTTGAGAACCAGAAGTTAGCAGTAGAGCTTAACAGGCCAAGCTGTCAGGATACAGGTGTGTTACAGTTCTGGGTAAAATGTGGAACTAAGTTCCCACTTATAGATGAACTTGAGGGACTTCTTAAAGAAGCAGTTGTACAGGCAACATTTGAAGCACCATTAAGACATAATAGTGTAGAAACATTTGATGAATATAATACAGGTAAGAATGTTGGTAAGGGAACACCTACAGTATTCTGGGATATTGTTCCTGACAGCGACCAGTGTGAAATCTATACATATATGGCTGGCGGTGGCTGTACACTTCCAGGTAAGGCTATGGTACTTATGCCAGGTGAAGGTTACGAAGGTGTTACTAAATTCGTATTAGATGTAATGACAAGCTATGGACTTAATGCATGTCCTCCACTTTTAGTTGGTGTTGGTGTTGCAACTTCTGTAGAGACAGCTGCATTACTTTCAAAGAAAGCACTTATGAGACCAATTGGATCACATAATGATAATGAGAGAGCTGCCAAGATGGAAAGACTTCTTGAAGATGGAATTAACTCTATAGGCTTAGGACCTCAGGGTATGGGCGGAAAATATTCTGTTATGGGTGTTAATATTGAAAATACAGCACGCCACCCATCAGCAATAGGTGTAGCCGTTAATGTTGGCTGCTGGAGCCATAGAAGAGGCCATATTATCTTTGATAAAGACCTTAATTATACAATTACAACACATTCGGAGGTGACTTTATAATGGTAGAGATGAGAAATGGTAAAAAGGTACTTATTACTCCTGTATCTGCAGAGGATTTAAAGGATATTAAAGTTGGTGACATCGTATATCTTGATGGCAGTATGACAACCTGCCGTGATGTTGCACACAGAAGATTGGTGGAAGAAGGAAGAGAACTTCCTGTAGATGTAAGAAATAATGCTATATTCCACGCAGGTCCAATTATCAGACCATTAGAGAATGACAAGTTCGAGATGGTATCTGTAGGACCAACAACAAGTATGAGAATGGAGAAGTTCGAGTACGAATTTGTTAAGCTTACAGGAGTAAGAGTTATTATTGGAAAAGGAGGTATGAAAGAGAACACAGAGAGAGCCTGCAAAGAATTCGGTGCTATTCATTGTGTATTTCCAGCAGGAAATGCAGTTGTGGCAGCTACAGAAGTAGAAGAAATTGTAAGAGCAGAATGGCGTGATTTGGGAATGCCTGAAACACTCTGGAACTGCCGAGTTAAGGAATTTGGCCCACTTATCGTATCAATAGATACACAGGGCAACAATATGTTCGAGGAGAACAAAGTTATATTCAACCAGAAGAAAGATAAAGCTATAGAGGAAATCTCTAAGCAGGTTGGATTTATTAAATAATTCAGCTGAATAACAGCGATATCTGACAAATAATCAAACTGATTATGAAGGATATATACGTTGTGTATAATGTGCAATACACAATGTTTATATATAGAACGAGCATAGGTTATATAGCAATGTGATTATTTATATAACATATGTTTGTTCAAAATATAATAATGCTGGTGCAAACAACTTCTAACCAGTAATAAATGGTGTATAATCATCGGTAAATTATGGTTTGTAATTGCCAATAAACCATAATTTATAAAAACACAATACAAAAGATAAAGTATTAATCTATATTTATACTTACATTAAACCTAAACCTAATATTAAAGGCAGAGGGCTGTTGCATCAAAGTCAAAAGATGTAACAGTCCTTTGTTTTATATAATGTATATAAAATGATTAAGATTAATAGTGTATACAAAAATGCATAAAAAAGATGGATAGAAAAAGAACAATAAAAAAGAATGGGGGTATGTTATATTAATAGATATAGGAAAATAATATTATTATCTCTTAAAATAGGAATAGGCAGCAGTCTTTCACTTTATACGGCACAGAAATTGGGACTTAATTACGCAGTATCGGCTGGAACTATAACGTTGCTTTCACTTATGAATTCAAAGTGGGAAACAATAAGACTTTCTGGAAGCAGGATAGCTTCATTTTTAATAACAGTACTTGCAGGATGGATTTTATTTACCAATATTAGCAGTATGTGGATAGCATATGGAATATTGCTGATATTTAGTGTGTTTATGGCGGAGATACTTAACTGGAGAGCGACAATATCCGTTAATGGTGTTATAGCGGCACACCTTGTTACTTATGAGAATTTTAATGATATGGCGGTATGGAACGAACTGGGGATTGTTCTTGTTGGAGTTGGTTTTGCAATAGTGTTTAATCTTTTTAATGGCAATTATGAGCATAAAAAGCATATTGTTGTTAATATGAGGGAGATTGAAAATAAAATGCAGATGTTTATATACGCACTTTCAGCTTATTTATCAAATAAAAAAATGGAGATAAATGTATGGGACAATATAAAAACATTGGAAGAGGATATACAGGATTGCATAAAAGAAGCATATGAGTACCAGAATAATACATTTTATTCACATCCGGAATATTATATATCATACTTTGAATTAAGAAAGAACCAGTGTCAGATATTACATAATCTTCATTATGAAATGAAAAAGATGCGAACTATGCCGAAAAATGCTAAAATAGTTGCAGAGTATTTATTGTATCTGGCTGATAACATAACAGAATTTAATAATCCAGAGGAACAGCTTGTTAGGTTAAAAGGCTTGATTTCGCATTTAAAGAATGAAGAACTGCCAGTGACAAGAGAAGAATTTGAAAGTGGTGCGTTGTTATATCATGTGTTAATGGATATAGAAGATTTTCTGTTATACAAACAGCATTTTATAAATAATCTTGATAAGATACAAAGAAAACATTACTGGAAAGGTTAAGGGATAATGGCAGTAATAAATATATTAGAAGATGATGAAGTTATAAGAGGACAGTTATCACAGCTTCTGCGTGATAAAGGATATGAGGTTATAGAAAGTGCTGATATCAGTAGTTTTAATAAAATTGATAGGGAGAATACAGACTTATACCTTTTAGATGTGTATTTACCAGACGGAGATGGATTTAGTGTATGCGAAAAGCTTCGCAGTGAAGGCTGTGTGACACCGGTTATATTCTTAACTTCGTGCGATGATGAGGACAGCATAACAAAAGGGCTTGATATAGGCGGTGATGATTATATAACGAAGCCTTTCAGGGTATCTGAGCTTTTATCAAGAATAAGTGCCAATTTAAGAAGACAGGCTATGCTTGATAAAAGTATTTCCAATATGGATAAAAGCAATTCTAATATATATACATTAGGTTCGCTTGTTATTAATTTTGATAATCTTACAATAAAGAAAGCTGCGAAGGATATACAGTTATCACCTACAGAATTTGCATTATTAGAGATACTTGTATGTAACCGCGGCCTTATTGTGAGAAGAGAAGTATTTTTTCAGAAATTATGGGACAGGACGGGAACATTTGTTGAGGATAATACTTTGACAGTAACAGTGAGCAGGTTAAAGACCAAGCTTGGGAAAATGGATAATTCGGACAAGAATTATATAGATACTATAAGAGGAGTGGGATACAGATGGAGAGAGCGTTAAAAAAGAGATTATATGTGTATACAATAGGTATGTTTCTTGCAACTGTGGTGGTAGTATCAGTTATCACAATATATTATGAATACAGGGTAAGATATATGGCGACAACCCTGTATGGTGTCAATAAAGAAGCAGGCAAACAGCTTCTGTACATATTATTTTATGGAAGACAAGGCAACACAGTTACAGCAGATTATTCGGCTATATTGCAGGAGGCAGGTTATACAAGAAATGGTGCGTGGTATATGTTCTTATATGGTGGGGAATATATTCCATTTGCTGTAATTATTGGAATTATGGTTATACTGCTTGCTTTTACAATATATAATATTGTAAAAATCGGATATAATGATGTGTACTCATATATGAATAAATTAAAGGAAGATAATGAGAATATATCAAAAGAACTTGGTGCGTACAGAACATATATGGAGAAGCGTAGCAGACAGTTACAGGATTTTACGGAAAATATAGCACATCAGATAAAGACACCGCTTACAGCGTTAAGCCTGTCGCTTGATATGATGGAGGAACAGCTTAACGCCAATATGTCACAGTTACAGATTAATTCCGATATGTCAGGGGAAAAGTCAGAAGCGGAGACTGGAAAAGGGTTTACAGATACAGGTCTGTCCAATAATGAAAAGCTTATTAATAATCTGAATGAATGTTTCAGGCAGACATACAGGATAAGGGATTTTATCACAAGGCTGTTGAAATTAAGCCGAATGGAGTCGGGGAAGATTGTATTAACAGAAGATGATATTAATGTTAATGAATTTATTAATGAAGTCATATCAGAAGTGCCTGTTGTTAATAATTGTAATATAACTTCATATTGTAATGATGAATATTACTTTATTAATGCAGATGAGGAGTGGCTGTTGGAAGCATTTATTAATATAGTACAGAATTGCAGTGAAGAAGCAGAAAATGTGGATATAAATGCCGTATGCAATGCTGATAAGTGCATTATAACAATAAAAGATGATGGAAATGGAATTGCTAAGGATAAGCTTGATAATATATTTAACAGGTTCGAGAGTGGAAAAAGCTATAATTCCCTGCATACAGGAATAGGCCTTAATCTTTCAAAGCTTATAATTGAGGCACATCACGGAAGCGTAAGTGTCAATAATAATGAAGACGGCAGGGGAGTAAGCTTCAGGATAATTATACCTAAATATAATATGAAAAGAAAAGCAAAATAATAACTATACCAATATAATAACGATTGTAAGATTGCTGTAAGATTCATAGGGTATTCTAGTTATAACCTAAAAGAAAGGAGTGGCTGGTATTAATATCAGAGTAATGACGTGAATATTCTAAAAATAACATTTAAAAGCGTAAAAAGAAGATACAGGCAGATTATAAGAGCTGCACTTACAACATTATTTGCAGTATTTTTTGTAACAGCAGTTCTTATATTTCAGGAAAATATGTATCAGTGGCAGATGCAGTCCAATAAAGACAGATTTGGCGACTGGTTTATTATGGATATAGGAAGCAGGCAGCCAGATAGTAATCTTACAGACCACATTTATATTGAACAGCCGGTAAAGGTGTCAAGAAGCGTTAATGTTCTTAACGATGACTGGCAGAGTACAGGCTTTTATGTAGGAAGCTTTTCATCAGAGTTTCTTGCACAGTCACATATAAAGCTTGATGAAGGAAGACAGCCAGAAAATAGTGGTGAGATAGCAATGGACTGGAACACCCTTCTGACACTCGGTTATAACGGTGAGATTGGTGAGAGCATTAATCTTAAATATTGTGACAATAACAGCATAGGCAACAAAGAGAAAAGAAACACAAAGACTTATACACTTGTTGGTATATACAGAAATTATACTAATATATGGAATAATGGAAAGCAGATACCATCAGCAGTTGTAGTGAACAGTGAATTATCACAATTTAATTATGATATACGTTCGGTGTTCTTATATCCTATAAAGCCTTCAATAAAAACTGATGACTACAAAGCAGTATTTGACTCTATAAAGGAGAAGACATCAAAAAGTTATACATATAATTCAGGTGTATATGATTATAAGCCTTGGGGTTCAACAAGCATATACCTTTATATGTATTTAATAGTTATGGCAATAGGAATAACAGCACTTTCTTACCAGCTTATTGAGTATAAGAATACAAGAAAGTCATCTTATAAGAAATATGCTTCCTTAGGTGCAGACAGTTCACAGCTTAGAAGAATGTATATTATTGAAAATGCTTTGATAATAGTTCCAGCAGCATTGATAGGAATAATTGCAGCATTTTTGGCTGGAGGAATTGCAGGAGGCATACTTGAAGGCAAGGCAGGATTTTCATTTTATACAATTAATGTTTCTATTGTGTTAAAAAGTATTGCTTCTGTTGTAATAGCAGTTGTAGTTGAGGAGATAGTAGGACTGTTATCTAATGTTATGGATACAGTTAAAGAGAAGCGTCTTAAGGCAAGAAGCAAAAAGCAGATAGTTAATATTGAGGTTCGTAATAAGAATACATCAGGCAGAAAATCCAACCTTAAGGTATCTAATCTAAGCCGTGTAATTACAAGCAGGCTTATGAAGCGTGATGGTGTAGGAATGATAATAGGTGTAAGATTATTTTCACTGTTTATCTGTGTTGTACTTGTATTCAGCGTTATGAAGATAGCTACATCATTTGATAAATATAAGAAAAATAATTCACTTCCTGATATATATGGATATCTGGACATACCATCATCTAATTATAGAACTGATATGATATATATATCTTACCTTAAAGATTTTGATAACTATCCAGCTAAGTCGTTAAATATGGACGAATTTACACAGGTTGATCTTATCAATAAAGAATACAACAGCAGGAATAGATATAATATTCCGTATGATGAATTACGCCAGTTGATATTAGATAATGGTATGACAGCATTATTTACATCTATACCATATAATTCACCAGATAGAATTATAAAGTCTAATTGTGCAATAATGAATTCGCCTTTGGCTAAAGATGGTAATAATAGCATTATAGAAGGTGTGTCATCTGATGTTATAGATGGTTTAAATGAAATACCGGGTATAATTTCAATTGATTATTCTATATTTGAGTCAGAAAGAACATGGTACTGGGATAACCAGGACTATCATAAGATGGGAATTGACAAGATTATAGCTGCACAGAAGGCTTCATCTATAGCTAAAACTATGAAAGATCCGACTTATGGAAGCCGGTATTTATTTGCAACAGAATATGTAAATCCAACAAAGGAAATATATGATATAGCCAGCAAATATATTGATAAATCCAATATTAATTATGATGACTTTGCAAGTGGAAAACAGGTTATAGTATTTATACAGGATAACTGTGAGGGTGATTATGATGATACATTAAAAGCTGGTGATACATTATATTATAATTATTATAACGTTCCATTTGGACAGTGTAATAAAGGAGGGTATATTACATCAAGCAATGCAGTGTATCCATATGATATTCCATTTTTCAATAAATATAATAATAGTGGAAAAATAGATTTACAGGTAGAACTGAAAGATGACGATAATCCTAATACAGCAAGTACAACATATAGTTTCACACAGACTGATTTAGAGGTAGAAACGATGTTTGGTGCCTGTGTAGCACCTCAGGTGGCAGCAGTTATTAAAGTTACAGATGAAGTTAAGGAAGATTTTAATGGTATAATGCCAGATTATGGTTATTATACAGCACTTGCAAGTACGCAACTTGCTAAGCAGGCGGTTGATAACCAGAAAGATCTTATGCTAAGAATTACGGGAGAAGGACTGACAGACGGAATAGATTTTGAATTACAGTATAATCAGATAAAGATAGATTACGACCTGTCATCAACATTTTCTGCTACTAACAACAAAGTTGCACTTTATCTTAAGAGTAATAATATAACTTATAAGTCAAATGTTGACAGCAAGAATGTATACAGAACGCAGCTTGTCAATAATATACTGCAATATGGAATAACTATAATGGCGGTAATAATTATCCAGCTTCTTATAATGGCAATAATTATAAGAAACAGGATAGAAAGCAGACACGGCAAGTTCATTCTCTTTAGAAAAATGGGGATGACAAGAGGGAAATTACTTGGAATATGTATGCGTGAAGCACTTAGGGAATCACTGTGGTGCATAGTAACACTTCCGCTTATGCTTATATTGGAAGTGCTGATATATTCAAGTAATATAAGGAAATTATAGTTATATAGGCGCTAAGTAGCTTGATAATGAATAGTTATTATTGAACAAAGTATGCAGCTTATAAATATATATTTGATTAGGTAATATTTAAAAATAATAATATATGGAATTACATATATGCAATTAGAGATATAGAAATGGAGGATAAGTATGGAGGCTATATTACAGGCTAAAGAGATATCCAAGACATATCATACAGGAAGTGTAGATGTTCCTGCATTAAAGCAGTGTTCCCTTGAATTCGGGAAAGGCGAATTTACAGCTATTATAGGAAAGAGTGGTTCGGGAAAATCTACATTATTAAGAATACTTGGAAGTATGGATACACCAGATACAGGCAGTATATTAATAAAAGGCGAGGACATAACACATATGAAGGACAAGAAGCTGTCAGGTTTCAGAAGAAGAAATATAGGCTTTATATATCAGGATTACAGCCTGTTTCCAGAATTTACATCATATGAAAATATAGTTATGCCAATTCTACTTGATGGAAAAAAGCCAGATGATGCAAAGGTTGACGAGATATTATCAGAATTAGAGATAAGCCATTGCAAGAATAAATATCCATCAGAAATGTCAGGTGGAGAACAGCAGAGAGTGGCAATTGCCAGAGCACTTATTACAAGTCCGGCGGTTATATTTGCTGATGAGCCTACAGGAAATCTTGATGCGGGAAGTGCAGAAACAGTTGCAAAGATGTTATCAAAAGCAAGTCAGAAATACGAGCAGACAATAATAATGGTAACACACGACAGACAGATGGCTGATTACGCAGACAGGATAATTACTATTTCAGATGGACAGATACAGTAATATTACATAGCAATAATAAATTGTGGCAGTATATTTCAAGCTGTAGCTCATATAGGATTGTGAATTGCTGTTGTATGATTTGCTATTGATTATATATTATAAGTATATTTCACAATGGTATGAAAATAAGTGCTTAGTGTTAATCTATTCGGGGGAATGATAGATAACGCTAAGCACTTTATTTTAAGTGTTAGAGATTAATATACTTAAATATTTTCGTATCGTGGAAGTTCAACTATTATGGTTTCGTGGTGGACAGCCGGGAGAAACTTATCCATAACTTCGCTTGTCTTTAACTTAAGGCTTGAAGTATTGATACAAGGGTGACAGCCAAGAGAAGCTTCTTCAAGTACTTCCTTGTCAATAAGTAACTGGACGTGGTTGTCAGTATCATTCATAAGCCCCATAATAGATACTGAACCCGGTGTTATATCAAGATATTCTTTCATATATTCCTCATCGGCGAATGAAAGTCGTGCAGAGTTAATCTGCTGGCTTAAATCTTTAGTCTTAAATACTTTATCTCCCGGCATCATAAGAAGATAGAATTGTGTTTTCTGTCGGTTGCATAAGAAAAGGTTCTTGCATATAAGTGTGCCAAGAATTTTATCAATATCGTTGCATACTTCCATTGTTGTTGCTGGTTCGTGGTCGGTTCTGTAATATTCCATTCCTAACTGGTCAAGTAAATCATATACTCTGATTTCTTTATCAAGTCTGTCAGCTTCATTGGCTGGTCTGCCTTTTATTAGTTCCATAGTGTTCTTGTAGTCCTTTCTTATGATTATAGTGTATATAATTGATTATAATGTATATAATAATTTATTTTAGTATATTGATTTATTGTGGGGAATGCAAGTTATATAGTGAGGTATTAGTTGTCTGCAATATAATATAGAGTATGGTGTTTGATGTAGATAAGGTTAAAAATAATACATTGTTATAACAATGTATTGACAAAACAACAGGAAAGGCATATTCTAATATTAGAGTAAATTTATAATTTGAAAGGGATGGTAATTATGGCTAATACTAATGTGACTATGAGAATAGACGAGAATTTAAAAAGTCAGTTGCAGGAGTTAGTATCAAATCTTGGAATGGATATGACAACATTTTTTACTATGGCGGCTAAACAGGCAGTAAGAGAGCAGGCTTTACCATTTCACCCGGATATGAATGTTGGGAGATATAGCGATAAAGCATATCAAATGGCAATGGCAAATACTAATTATAATGCTGATGGTAAAGCTGTAATAGCATCAGATGATGAATGGGTAGAAGAAACTGAATGGGATGATATGTTTGAGCAAATGAAAAAAGAAAGAGAGGCAGAATGAGAAAAGGAGAAGTATGGTTTGTAGAATTTCCGTTGGAGGAAGATGCGAGTAGAATAATAAATAGACCAGTTATTGTACTTGATGAAAATGTATTAGGGGTATTATCAGTGAAGATAACTAAACATAAAGTAAGAAAGGAAGACCCTTATGATATTCCAATTATATATTGGAGTGAAGCAGGGCTGAGATTAGCTTCAACTGCTAGAGTATCAAAGGTTACAGTGCTTAATAAAGACAGCTTTATATTTAAAATAGGAAATCTTCACAATGATGATATGGATAGAATAGAAGCTATGTATAGCAAATTTCTTGAAGATAATAATATTATATAAAATATAATAAAACCAGCCATATGATGTCATTTCCCATAAAGGAGGCAGGGGTATCATATGGCTGGTTTTATAAAGTTGAACAATGAAGAATATTAATACATTTGATTAACAGATGTATCGTAAGTTAATATCTGATTACTGGAAATCACATATGTCAATCATAGCCTCAAGCATTTCCTTTTCTTCTGGCTTTTTCTTAGTAAGTCTTGCGGCGGCTACGATAGGTATCCACTTATCAACGTAACGCTTATCAGTAGAAGTCTTTTCACAGAACATTGATATGTACTTATCGGCAAGGGCTTCATCGCTAAGCTTAAGTGTAAGGTAAGTATTAGCCGCATCGGCAGAAGCATTACCTTTAGTAGCGTGTACCCAGTCAACAGCGGTAATTGCAATTATCTGGTTGTTGTCATCAGTCTGTACGATAATATTTTCTGGACAATAATCACCGTGGCATAATTTAGTATGATAAGGAAGCTCTGAAAGTCTTGAGTCCAGCTCATATTTCGTGTCAGCAGGAATATTAAGCTCATTAATCTGTCGCTCAAGCTTACTTTTCATATCGACTAAAAGAGGGTTGCTGTGCTTATTAATAGCTATCTGGTAGTCAACCATAGCCTCTATGTAAGCATCTGCATTTTCAGGGTGTTTAGCTAACAGCTCTTTTAAAGTTTCTCCTTTGGCATATTCGCTTGTGATAGTCCATTTGCCATCTACTACAGATACATTAAGAAGTCGTGGTATATCAAGTCCTGTATCTTCAACTCTTGCAGTGTTAAGTGCTTCATATAATACATCGGATTTGCTGTAAGATAGTGCAAATACTTTCTCAGCCTTATCCTTATCAACGTATACAGATTTTAGAGTTCCTTTATATATACATTTTTTCATAATAACCTCCATTCCTGCCTATTACTATGTAGGCATTCAAGTTCATACGCAGATGTCAATTCTGCGAGAGGGCAATCTTTATAAAGATTGCCACATATCCATTCATATCTTTATATAACGGGACAAGTGGTATTGTACATATCACAAGCCCGTTGTGTCTGTCAGTGAGAATAATGTTATCTGACATTGACAATATATCATCATAATAATATATATAATTTATATTGATTATTTATATTACTTAGTCTTTATATCCTCTGGATTAACCTCTTTTCCATAGTAAGCCTTAAGATACATAGCCTTTATCTCACTCATAAGAGGATATCTTGGGTTAGCACCTGTGCACTGGTCATCAAATGCATTTTCAACCATCTCATCAAGTGTAGCAAGGAAGTCTTTCTCATCAATGCCGTAGTCTTTGATAGTCTTCTTAATTCCAACCTTATCCTTAAGCTCCTCGATAGCCTTTAAGAAGTTCTCAAACTTCTCATCATCGTTCTTGCCGGCAATACCAAGGAAGTTAGCACATTCAACATATCGTTCCTTGCAGTGAGGATAAGCATACTGTGAGAATGTTCCCATCTTAGCTGGGACTTCTGCGGCATTAAAGCGCATTACATCTGTAATAAGAAGTGCGTTAGCAATGCCGTGAGGTATATGGTGGTAAGCACCAAGCTTGTGAGCCATAGAGTGGCATACACCAAGGAATGCGTTGGCAAATGCCATACCAGCCATAGTAGAAGCGGTAGCCATCTGTTCTCTTGCCTTGGCATCGTGAGGTCCATTCTCATATGCCGCTGGAAGATATTCAAATATATTCTTCATAGCCTTAAGTGCAAGACCATCAGTATAATCTGTAGCCATAATAGAAGCATATGCTTCAAGAGCATGTGTTAATGCATCTATACCAGAAGCGGCTGTAAGTCCCTTAGGCTGATCCATACACATATCAGCATCAATAATAGCCATCTTAGGGAGCAGTTCGTAATCGGCAAGAGGATACTTTATGCCAGTCTTTTCATCAGTGATAACTGCGAAAGGTGTAACCTCTGAACCAGTACCAGAAGAAGTAGGAATAGCTATAAAGTAAGCCTTTTCGCCCATCTTAGGGAATGTGTAGATACGTTTTCTTATATCCATAAATCTCATAGCCATATCCATAAAGTCAACTTCAGGATGTTCATACATAACCCACATAATCTTGGCAGCATCCATAGCAGAACCACCACCGATAGCGATGATACAGTCAGGCTCAAAGCTGTTAATAGCTTTAGTTCCTTCGATAGCACATTGTAATGTAGGGTCTGGTGCAACATTGAAGAAGGTTGTGTGTGTTATGCCAAGTTCATCAAGCTTGTCGGTAACGCACTTAGTGTAGCCATTCTTATATAAGAACTGGTCTGTAACAATAAATGCTTTCTTCTTGCCTAATACAGTCTTTACCTCGTTAAGTGCAACAGGAAGGCAGCCTTTCTTAAAGTATACCTTTTCAGGTGCTCTGAACCACAGCATATTTTCTCTCCTCTCAGCAACAGTCTTAATATTAATAAGGTGCTTTACGCCTACATTTTCAGATACAGAGTTACCGCCCCACGAACCACAGCCAAGTGTAAGAGAAGGTGCTAACTTAAAGTTATAAAGGTCACCGATACCGCCTTGTGAAGAAGGTGTATTAATAAGAATACGGCAGGTCTTCATAGCTTCCTCGAACTTAGCAAGCTTGTAGTTTTCAGTTGCAGAATTAATATATATAGAAGAAGTATGACCAAATCCGCCATCAGCTATTAGACGCTCAGCTTTACTTATGGCATCATCAAAATCCTTTGCTTTATACATAGCAAGAACTGGAGATAACTTCTCGTGTGCGAATTCTTCTGAAAGGTCAACAGAAGTAACTTCACCAATGAGAATCTTTGTGCTTTCAGGTACTTCTATGCCGGAAAGCTTTCCGATATTATAAGCACTCTGACCGACAATCTTGGCATTTAACGAGCCATTGATAATGATAGTCTTTCTTACTTTATCAAGTTCAGTCTTATTAAGGAAGTGACAGCCACGCTTAGTGAATTCCTCTTTAACCTGCTTATATATAGATGAGTCAACAATTACTGACTGCTCAGAAGCACATATCATACCATTATCAAATGT
Organism: [Lactobacillus] rogosae; assembly: GCA_900112995.1. Taxonomy (GTDB): domain Bacteria; phylum Bacillota; class Clostridia; order Lachnospirales; family Lachnospiraceae; genus Lachnospira; species Lachnospira rogosae. Next base: position 33,565 of record FONU01000003.1, read on the forward strand.
CTTAGAATGGATAATAGAGTTGACGGCAAGTATAACATCGGCAGTACTGTCGATAATAGCTGGAGTGTTACCAGCACCTACGCCAAGTGCAGGCTTTCCAGATGAATAAGCTGCCTTAACCATACCAGGACCACCAGTTGCAAGTATAATGTCGGCTTCTTTCATAAGAGTGTTGGTAAGTTCAAGGCTTGGAACATCAACCCAGCCGATTATGCCTTCTGGTGCACCAGCGGCAACAGCAGCCTCAAGTACAACCTTAGCAGCAGCTATTGTGCTTTCCTTAGCACGGGGATGTGGACTTATGATAATGCCATTACGTGTCTTTAATGAAATAAGAGTCTTGAATATAGCAGTAGAAGTTGGATTAGTTGTAGGAATAACAGCGGCAACAACACCGATAGGCTCTGCGATCTTCTTAATGCCATAGGCTTTATCTTCCTCGATAACACCGCAGGTTCTGGTATCACGGTATGCGTTGTAAATGTATTCAGCGGCATAGTGATTTTTGATTACCTTGTCTTCAACAATTCCCATACCAGTTTCTTTGACAGCCATCTTGGCAAGAGGTATTCTTGCCTTATTAGCAGCAAGGGCAGCAGCGGTAAATATCTTATCAACCTGTTCCTGCGAATATGCTGAGAAGATACGCTGTGCCTCTTTTACAGAGCTTATAAGCTCTTCAAGAGACTGGATGTTGTTAACTACTAAAGATTTTTCTTTGCTCATAACTAGTTCCCCTTTTCTTAGATAATCATACATATACTTTGTTAGTGATGTATAGTGTTACACGAAGTAACTATCTTAATAAAAATAAGATTGATAATTAATTAACAATCATTATGGTCACACTTTAACACTTATATATGCAGATGTCAATAAATTATTGCCGTTTTATAGAAAGTTTAGAAGTTAATAATTTATCAGTTCCCAATTTAGATATGGATAATCAGGTATTTGAAGTCTGAAGGCTGAAAATATAAGTTGACAGTGCAAAAATTGATGTTACAATAGTTGCAGATACAACAATTGGAGGTGCATTTTAATGCTTAAAAGAATATTTTCTTATATGAAACAGTATAAGAAATATGCCTGTCTGGCACTTTTATGTATTGCTGTTGAGGCAGTGCTTGAACTTATGGTGCCTATGATTATGGCTGATTTAATTGATAATGGTGTTGCTAATGGCGACACAGCTTATATTTATACTAAGGGCTTGCAGATGGCAGGATGTGCGGTTCTGGCACTTATCCTTGGCATTGGAAGTGCAAGATTTTCAGCACTTGCAGGACAGGGACTTGGCGCTAATATAAGGCAGGCAGAATATGAGAAATTACAATCATATTCATTTGCCAATATAGACCATTTCAGGGTTTCTTCGCTGGTTACTCGTCTGACAAGTGATGTTACGAATATACAGAATTCGGTATCAACAGGTATGAGACCATTTGGCAGAAGCCCGGTTATGCTTATATTTGCATCGTCAGTAGCATTTACAATTAACAGAACACTTGCATTCGTGTTTTTCGTGGCACTGCCTATACTTGCCGTGCTTCTCATAATTATTATTTTGAATGTCCGTCCACTTTATGGACGTATGCAGAATGCAATAGATTTAGTCAACAGAAGCATTCAGGAAAATCTTACTGCGATAAGAGTAGTTAAAGCATATGTAAGAGGTGATTACGAGGTTTCTAAGTTTGAGGAAGTTAATGCTAATCTTAAGAAAGAGTCAGAGAAAGCATTCGGTATAGCAGTTCTTAATATGCCAGCTATGCAGTTTGTTATGTATGGAACGATTATATCAATTCTCTTTATCGGCGGACATCTTATTAATGCAGGACAGTTAAAGATTGGTGAGCTTACAAGCTTTTTAAGTTATGTTCTTCTTATACTTAATTCACTTATGATGATGTCAAATGTATTTCTTATGATGACACGTTCTTTAGCCTCAGCTTCAAGAATTGTCGAAGTTCTTGATGAAAAAATAGACATAACAGATGAACAGGCAGAGGATATAAGTGTTAAAAAGGGTTCAATTGAGTTTGACCACGTATGGTTTAAATACAAGAAAGAGGCAAAAGAATATGTTCTTTCTGATGTTTCATTTAATATAGAAGCAGGACAGACTATTGGAATAATAGGACAGACGGGTTCAGCCAAGACAACGCTTGTATCACTTATTCCAAGATTATACGATGCAACCAAAGGAACGGTGAGAATAGACGGAATAGATGTAAAAAAATATCCTATGAGACATTTAAGGGATGCTATTGCAGTTGTATTGCAGAAGAATACATTATTCTCAGGTTCACTTCTTTCTAACCTCTACTGGGGTAATGAGAATGCTTCTATGGGGGAGATAGATGAGGCCTGCCATATTGCCTGTGTAGACGAATTCTTAGACAGACTTCCACAGGGATATGATACTGATATGGGACAGGGTGGTGTCAATGTATCTGGTGGACAGAAGCAGAGAATATGTATTGCGAGAGCTATATTAAAAAAGCCAAAGGTGCTTATTCTTGATGACTCAACAAGTGCGGTAGATACAGCGACAGAAGCTAAGATAAGAGAGGAACTTGCTAATAAGCTTCCAGATATGACCAAGATTGTAATAGCACAGAGAATATCTTCGGTAAAGCACGCTGACCAGATTATCATACTGGACAGGGGAAAGGTAGCTGCGATAGGCACACACGAAACACTTCTTGCCAATAACAGGATATATCAGGAAATATATGAATCACAGAAGGAAGGAGTGGATTTATAATGGCTAAATATGTTGGATATAAAAGACCTAAAGATACCAAGAAGACATTGAAACAGTTATTCGTATATCTTGGACATTATAAATGGATGCTTATATTAGTAGCATTTCTTGTATTCATAAGTGCAGGAGCTAATGTTACAGGAACATATCTTATTAAGCCTGTTGTCAATAGATTTATTGTTCCGGGCAATATGACAGGGCTTTTAAAGGCTGTTATAGCAATGGGTGTGATGTATGCGTGCGGAGCGTTGTCAACACTTGGATATAACCGCATTATGGTGAAAATGTCACAGAAGGTTATACAGGATATAAGAAATGATTTATTTAAGCATACACAGAAGCTTCCATTAAAATATTTCGATGCACATACACACGGCGAACTTATGAGCCGTTTTACTAATGATGTTGATACAGTTCAGGAAGCTATGAATAACAGTTTTGCTATGATAATACAGAGTTTTATTATGCTGTTTGGTACACTTACGATGATGATGGTATTAAGCATACGTCTTTCTATGATAGTTGTCGTATTTCTTATTATAATGTTCTTCTTTATCAAATTTAACAGTAAGCACAGTAAGAAATATTTTAACAGACAGCAGGAAGAGCTTGGTAAAATCAATGGATTCGTTCAGGAGATGATGGCTGGACAGAAGGTTGAGAAGGTATTTAACCACGAGGAAAAGGATTACGGGAAATTCTGTGAAATGAATGAGAATTTCAGAAAAGAGTCAACTAATGCACTGGCATTTGCTGGAATGATGATTCCTACAATAGTAAGTCTTTCTTATCTTAATTATGCAATATCAGCCTGTGTTGGCGGTATATTTACATTAAAGGGACTTATGGATTTAGGTACGCTTTCGGCTTATCTTGTATATGTAAGACAAAGTGCAATGCCACTTAACCAGTTCACACAACAGGTTAATTTCCTGCTTTCAGCCTTATCAGGTGCAGAGCGTATATTTGATATGATGAACGAAGAACCTGAGGTTGATGAAGGCAGTGTTACATTATGTAATGTTACGAAAAATGAAGCGGGTGAACTTATGGAAGCTTCAGGTAATACAGGCATATACGCCTGGAAGGTTCCAGCGACGAAAGATAAAGCAGGCTATCTTGTTGAGTTAAAGGGAGATGTGCGATTTAAAGATGTTGTGTTTGGATATGTAAAAGAAAAGACTATTCTTAATGATGTAACTTTATATGCAAAGCCGGGACAGAAGATAGCATTTGTAGGCTCAACCGGTGCAGGAAAGACAACAATAGTTAATCTTATTAACAGATTTTATGATATCCAGTCAGGAACAATAACTTATGACGGAATAGACATTAAGGATATAAGTAAAGATGATTTAAGAAGGTCAATGGCAATGGTTATACAGGAAACACATCTGTTTACAGGAACTATTGCGGACAATATACGATATGGAAAGCTTGATGCAACAGATGAGGAAGTAAGGGAGGCAGCTGTAATAGCTAATGCAGATTCATTTATAAGAAGGCTTCCAGATGGTTATGATACAATGCTTTATTCCGATGGAAGCAATCTTTCACAGGGACAGCGCCAGCTTCTTGCCATTGCGAGGGCAGCAGTAGCCAAGCCACCTGTACTTATTCTTGATGAGGCGACAAGCTCAGTAGATACAAGAACAGAAAGACTTATCGAGAATGGTATGGATGCAATAATGGAAGGCAGAACAGTATTCGTTATTGCACACAGATTGTCAACTGTAAGAAATTCCAAGGCAATTATGGTACTTGAGAAAGGACAGATTACTGAGCGTGGAAGCCACGATGAGCTGATAGAGCAGAAAGGAAGATATTATCAGCTCTATACGGGACAGTTCGAGCTTGAATAAATCGGACATTAATATAGCTTGAATTATTGTAATTTGAAATAAATAAATAAAAAGAATATAATCAAAATATAAAAAAATAGTTAAAGAGGTGTTGGTATTGAATAATCTGATTGAGTTTTTGAAGCAGGAAGGTGTTTCTGCACAGCTTGTAGAAGAAGTCCGGCATTATTCAGAAGAACATACTGTAGATGAAGCATTAAAAAAACGTATTCCTGTACCACATTTTCATTATTATGGCAATAAGGTATGGGAAGAGGCTCTTGCAGTGCTTCTGTGTGGCAGAAATCTTTTGCTGGCAGGAGAGAAGGCAACGGGAAAAAATGTGCTTGCACAGAATCTTGCAGCAGTTTTTGAACGTCCGGCATGGGATATTTCCTTCCATGTTAATATGGATGCGGCTGCGCTGATAGGTTCTGATACATTTCACGATGGCAGGGTTACATTCAGACCCGGACCGGTGTATTGCTGTGCACAAAGTGGCGGCTTTGGGATTCTCGATGAAATCAATATGGCAAGGAATGAAGCACTTGCAGTCTTACATTCTGTACTTGATTTCAGACGTGTAATTGATGTTCCAGGATATGACAGGATAGAGGTTGCAGATGATACACGTTTTATTGCTACGATGAATTATAATTATGCAGGTACAAGGGAATTAAATGAGGCACTTGCCTCAAGATTTGTAGTTATACAGATGCCGCCACTGGCAAAGGAAGATCTTGAGAGACTGTTAAAGGATCAGTTCCCTTCACTGGTTACTAAGTATAACAAACAGTTTGCACTTTTATTTAATGAACTTCAGAAAAAATGTGAAAATGGTGAACTTACAGAGAAAGCTTTGGATCTGCGTGGATTAATTGATGCTGTAAGTCTTATAAAAAAGGGTATTCCAATCAGGGATGCATTGGATCTTGGAATTACCAATAAGATATTTGACAGTTATGAAAAAGAGCTTATACGTGATGTCATAGCTTCAAGGTTTCCCTTAAAGCTGCATAATACGGAGGTGTTTGAATAATGCGTACCATTTCTTATACTGCTAAGGAAAGACGGGCTGCTAATCAGGTATGGAATGCGGCGGAACGCTATAATTTTGATCCATTGTTTCTGGCTGTTGAAACAGGGGATTTAGATTCAGATTTATATATGAATCTTATAATTGGACTGGCATATAAGTATTATGGTGAAAAGGCAATCAGCACTTTATTTGGTTATTGGAACGGAGATATCAGTCAGGCTATGCTGGATGATCTGACATGGCTTTATCTGGAACATGTACTGTATACAGAGGAAGCATTAAAACGTCCGTCTATGACTGATTTACGGGTTTATTATGGAAAGGCTTTTTTTGCAGGTGAATATAAGCTGTCGAGGCAGGAGTGGATGAGTAAAAACCGGCTTGTATATAATATGCAGTCAGCCAGATGGAGCAGTGTGTCAGGGAAAAAGAAGGTTCTGCTGACACCAAATGAACAAAAGCTGTATGCAGAACTGACACCACAGATAATGCCTGAAACAGACCGGTTGATAGATGCTGTGCTGGCAATTTATCGCAAATTTAATCTTTTTGATGGCGTAAAACATGAAAAAAAAGCGTTGCGACTGCATTTTACAGGGGCATTTGCCCGGATAATGACAAGAATAATGCCTGTCAGCTCTGTAAGAAATAATCATGTAATGGTTATGCGTTCTTCTGCGGCGGACAATATGACTGGTGAAGCAGCTTACAGTAAAAAGAAAGATAATATAACATATAAGAAAGAAAATGATGACTGCTCTTATATTGAGAATTGTTTTGGAAGATCTGTTATATCAGAGCAGACTCTTATTAAAATAGAAAAAGAACTGTGTACAGGCAGTCATACAGGATGCCATTTATGGTTTACAGATGGAAAATATATAACAAATAAAAATATACCGAAGGAATTTCTTCATTTAAGAGAACAGTCACAGCTGCAGGTTGAAAGAAATCATTCATATTATAATAAAAATGTACGGCTTTATGATAGTCTTATTGCACATATAGTCGAACAAATCCGTAATAGCGAATATATAAGTCAGAAGACAGATGTAATATCAGGTCAGAGAGGAAGGCTTGATACAACCAAAGTATGGCGTGCAGAATATATAGAAGATAACAGGATTTTTCACACATATGAAGATGATAATCAACCGTCCTTTACAGTGGATCTGCTTCTTGATGCATCTGCTTCAAGGCTTCAGTATCAGGAAATGCTTGCTGCGCAGGGAGTAATTATTTCCAAAAGCCTCGTGAAATGTAATATACCGGTCAGGGTAACAAGATTTTGCAGTGTTAGAGGATATACAGTTTTTCATATATTGAAGTCTTTTAGGGATAAGAAGTGCGACAATATTTTCAATTATTATGCTGCCGGTTGGAATCGTGATGGTCTTGCTTTTCGGGGAATTGGTAAAATCCTTGATATGAACCCGGGGGTGGCTGACAGGCATCTTGTGATTATTTTAACAGATGCTGCGCCTAATGACAGCCAGCGTATTCTGCCATCACAGGACAGCCCGTTTGGACATGATTATAGCGACGATATTTCTGTTAATGATGCAGCCGAAGAGGTACGTGCACTGCGTGCTAAAGGAATACATGTATCAGCCGTTTTTATGGGAAATGATGCGGCGGCCAATAGCGCAGAAAAGATTTATGGAAAAGAATTTACAAGAATACGTCGTATTGATGAGCTGGCAAAGGCGGCAGGAAGACTTATACAAAAAGAGATTCAGTCGTTGACAAGATAATTGCAAATGTGTATGTGATTAGGAATGGAGATAATAGGGTGTTGGTATTTTATATTTTTATATAATTGTGAAAATGTATATATACATAAAATGACAACTAATATAAAATAAAAAAACAAAAGAAATGGAGAATGTAATGTACTGTAAAAATTGCGGAATGAAACTGGAGAATGGGACTAAGTTCTGCGGCGGATGTGGAATGCCAGTCGATAATGAGATTTTTGAATGAAAAAATACTTGATTATATGGAGAGGACAATAATTAAGAAAAGAGGGTCATTATGAAAAGTAAGCAGAATGTAAGACATTACCTGTTTGACGTGGAAATGCTAAGACGAAGATTATTAAGACCATATTTTATAGAACTTGGACTGACAGTTGGACAGGGGCAGCCACGCATATTATATGAGTTAAGAAAATGTGATGGAATGAGCCAGAAAGAATTGTCAGATGCCTGCCTTATAGAGGTGACTACGATGTCAAGAACGCTTGACAGATTAGAGAGTATGGGACTTATTAAAAGACAGAATAATCCAGAGTGTAGGCGTTCGTGGATTATATCTTTAACAGAAGAAGGAAAGGAAAAAGCTGACAGGGTATCTGATATATTTGATATGGCTGAGGAAGTGTTCCGCAAAGGTATAGGCGAAGAAGAGCTTAACAGTATGTGTGCAACGCTTGAAAAGATAGAGAATAATCTTAATGAAGCTATAGAGGAGCAAAGCACGGAGGGGAATAATTAACAGGTAATAGTATCTGATAATAGTATTCAATTATATTATTTTCAAATTATATTGCAAAGTAGTATTATTTGTATTACAATAACTAATACAAATAATACTACTTTTTTATTTGCCTTATTAATAAGATTGTGAAAAGGTTATATTTGTTTAATGTAAGGTTCATAAGATATCGGTTAGGTCAATTCTATGTTGTGAATATTGTGTCAGGAAAGGAGTTAATACAATGATTATTGAATTAGATATGAATAGCAGTACACCTATATATGTCCAGCTTCGTAATCAGATTGTAATGGGAATTGGGCGTGGTGAATTAAAGCTTGGTGAGAGCCTGCCAACGGTAAGACAGCTTGCACAGGATATTGGAGTTAATACAATGACGGTGAATAAAGCGTACCAGATATTAAAGACAGAAGGATATATTAAAATAGACCGCAGGCACGGAGCAATAGTATCAGACAATATTGATATGGATATTGTATTCAGGGAAAAGCTTGAAAATGAACTTGAATTATTATTAGCAGAAGCAGCTATCAATGGAATGGATAAGAACGATTTTCTTAGTATGTGCAATGAAATATATTCAAAAATGAAAGTGTCAGGTGACAGTGAACCAAAGACAACATAAATACAAAAGTAAAAGCATTTCGGTGACTGGACAGGGAGGATAATATTATGGGAATAGCATTGTTTGTGATAGCATTGGTAAGCAATATATTTATAATTTTAATTATGAGATACGGATTTACTGGTAATTATGAATATAAGCAGGGGATGCTTCTTGGTGTTCATATACCACAGGAGAATATTGGTGATGAAGAAGTAGTAAGCCTTATGGAAAAGGCAAAGCGTAATTATAAAATATTCCAGAATGTTAATGTGGTTCTTGGTATAGTGATATGTTTTGTGAATTTTCTTAATATGATAATATTTGTGCTTATCTGGTGTGTGTGGCTGATTGGTTATGCTGTAGGCATAGAATTACTGATTATTATGCCACATAGGAAAATGTATGATATAAAGATTAAGAATAAATGGGTTATAGAAAGCCAGAAAAGGATATATGCAGATACTTCCCTGTCAGCGGGCAGAGGAGAAGTTAAGCTGTATTATCATTTAATACCGATATGTTCTGAGATTGTTACAGGTATTATTCTGTGGGCAGTAAGTGGCAGAACAAAGGATTTTAATCAGGCACTTATATTATTACTTAATACGTTGCTGGTATCGCTGATATCATTTGTATTTAATGTGGCATTTAATAAAAGAGAAAGAAATGTATACAGTAAAGATACGGCTGTTAATCAGGCAGTCAATAAGATGGTTAAAAAATATATATTTAAAGGAGTGTTAATAACTAACATAATCAATGCTTTCTCGTGGCTATATATATTTATTGAATATATAGGACATAGCAGAATAACAGATGCCAACTATTATGTATATATAGGAATTCAATTTATGTATACACTTGCTATTTTATGGATGATTATTGTTATTGGAAAGAAGAAAGAGGAGATACTTAACAGAGATGACGAGCCGTTATATGTAGATGATGATGAGTATTGGAAAACTGGATTCTATAATAACCCTGCTGATCCTAAAGTATTAGTCAAGAACAGACTGAGTGATATGAATTATTCCTTCAATCTTGGTAATAAAGCTGGAAAAGCAATTATGTGGTCACTTGAGGCTGTCGTTGCTGGATTTATTATATGGTTTGTGGCTATTATGATACCATATATTAATGTCCATATAGATACAGAAATTAAAGATAATTACTTCACGGTAAAAGCTGTGGGATATGAGTTCTCAATCAATATTGATGATATTGAGGAAGTACAGCTTATGGATAAAATGCCTAAAGACAGCTTTACAAGAACTAATGGCGGGGCAACAGAAGAGTATAATATAGGTAATTATAAAGGCAATACATATGGAAAATGTATGCTTTTTATATGGAATGGCTATGGACCTGTGGTTATGATAAAGGGAGATAACAAGATAGTATTTGTTAATTATAAGGAAGATGGAGCGGCATTAAAGCTTTATGAGCAGTTGTCTGGTGCAGGCACAATATGACTACTTGGTAGTCACTTAGAAGTTTCTACGAAACTTCATATGTGCTGAAAAACGCGCAGAATATAATGAGCATATCAAAATAACATTTTACATTTAATGATAAAAGATGTATAATCTGTGTTAATGAAAACCTAATTAATAAATATCGCGATAGATTAGATTTCACTATTTATATTTATAAGGGAGGAATCTGATATGTTATTTAAGAAGGATATTAACAAAAAAATCGAACATCTTGTAAAGAAGAATGATTTCTATGCAGTTGCAGATTATGTGTATGGAACTAAGGAAGAGAAGCTTGACCTGGCTAAAGCCTTAGGAACTAACGATAATAACAGCAGTGTTGATTTATTGTTAAGACTTGTTGATGATAAAGATGATGATGTTGTATATGCGGCTTGTGAGGCATTAAGAAATGTCGGATCAGAACATAATACTGCGGATTTACTTGAGAAGCTTAATAATCTTCCAAAAGAAAAAGAGCATTTAAGGGAAGAAATCAGCAGGACTGTACAGGAATTACATCATAGAAATTAATATATATGATATATAAAACATATTTAAGTATATCAAAAGTATAAATTGCATAATAAAACATATGGAGAATGTATAATGAAGTGTATATATAGCTGGTATATTACTCTATAATAAAAAGGTACTGAAATTATGTTTTCAGTACCTTTTTTAATGAGTTCCTATTGTATAACCAGCTTTAATAATATGGCAAAGAACTTTTCAGGATTACCAGATATACTGGCTGACACTTTACCGCCAGCGGGCATTAACTATGGACGCTGTCCAAGTCCACCCTCAAGTGTGAGAGTTTCACCTGTCATATACTTAAAGTCTGGAGATGCAAGCTGTACGCATACACGTCCGATTTCAAGCTCAGCATCACCGAAATGGCCTGCTGGTGGAGTATGAACATTTTTATCAAATGCCTCTGGATAAGCGTTCTTGAACTGCTCAAGCTGTGATGTCCACGCAAGAGGGCATATAATATTAACATTAATTCCATCTTTAGCCCATTCAGTTGCAGCAACTCTTGTAAGACCTCTTATACCTTCCTTAGCGGCGGCATAGGCACACTGTCCAAAGTTACCAAAAAGTCCAGCACCAGAAGCAAAGTTAATTACAGAGCCATTACTTTCCTTAAGATAAGGATAGCAGGCTTTCATATAATAAAATGCGGCATAAAGACCTGAATACATAGCAAGATTGAACTGCTCTGTAGTATGTTCAGCAAGTGGAACGCCGGAAGCAGAGGCCTGTGCGTTATTGATAAGCACATCAATATGTCCAAATGTATCAATTGTCTGCTTAACGACATTAGCTACAACAGCTTCATTATCAGCAGAGGCATTAACATCTGCCTGAATTGTAAGAACCTTGATATTGTAAAGCTTTTCTAATTCTTCTTTAGCGGCGGCAAGCTTGCTTTCATTACGTCCTGTAATGACAATATTAGCACCCTCCTTAGCATAAGCTGTAGCAATTCCATATCCGATAGAACCACATCTTCCGTCACTTAATACGGCACGGCCAGCCCCTGTTATAATGGCGGTTTTACCTGTTAAAAATCCCATAAATCTAATCTCCCTGTCTGTGATATTTACGATAATCAGGAATAAGTTAAAGCACACAATGTACTTTCGATAAATTCCAGTCGTGGATTTATAATAACATAGTCAGACTAAACAAACAATATAATTATGCGAAAATTATTATCAAAAAGAAGAAAAATACTAAAAACTATTTAAAATAACAGCAATGTTAAAAAAATATCAAAATTATATCACAAAATACTGTTAATTGATAATTTGTTAACAAAAAGTAGTTCAGCACAAAACAATGTGCAAGATACAGTAATTAGCAGAGCTGATAGAGGAGTTACCTGATATTAATAATGTGTATACATAAAAATTAATGTTGAATTAATAAAGAGGATATTAAAGAAGTCAAGAATTGAATAATATAATTAAATGGCAGAATAATGAGGTAAAATAATTAATTGGTTTACTGAACACCGGATAATATTATGTGATTCATTAGATTTATGGAAAAGAGGATAATTTTAACAAAGATGGTGAATTCTTTTTGTTTTTGACACTTATATCATATTAATGTAGAATAAAATGGTTTATTATGATAATATCTTGTATACACTATTGTTGTATAATATTCCACGAAAGCTTCATACCGGCGCGCATAGGGTATGAATGATTATGGACAGAGGATATGCGCAGAAATGAGGATTATTATGTCAGATATAAAAGGAAGAATTCATTCAGTAGAAAGTTTTGGTTCAGTTGACGGACCTGGTGTAAGATATATAGTATTTCTTCAGGGATGTCATATGAGATGTAAATATTGCCATAATCCAGAGACCTGGAAGTTAGAGGATGGCGAACTCCAGACACCACAGGAAGTATTTGATAAGGCTTACAGATACCATAACTACTGGAAAGATAATGGAGGCATAACTGTGAGTGGTGGAGAAGCACTTCTTCAGATTGAATTTGTTACAGAGCTTTTTAAGATAGCCAAGAAAGAAGGAGTTCATACAACTCTTGATACATCAGGCAATCCATTTACATTTGAAGAACCATTTATAAGCAAGTTCAATGAGCTTATGGCAGTTACAGATCTTTTTATGCTCGATATTAAGCATATTGACGATGAAAAGCATAAGAAACTTACAGGCTGGACTAATAAGAATATATTAGATATGGCAAAATATCTTTCGGATAATAACAAGGATATGTGGATACGTCACGTACTTGTGCCAAAGGTTACAGATGATAAGGAAGATTTACAGGCACTTTCAGATTTCGTTAAGTCATTAAAGACAGTTAAGAGATTTGAAATTCTTCCATATCATACACTTGGTGTATTTAAGTGGCACGATCTTGGTGTGAAATATGAGCTTGAAGATATTATGCCTCCAACTAAGGAAGAAATACAGAGAGCTGATGATATACTTCATACAGGTGATTACAAGGGATATCTTGAAAAATGAGGAAAATGCCGTGAACAAAGAGGAACTTAACAATTTATTGGAAAATGTTGCCTCTGGTGCTATTTCTCCGAAAGAGGCGGCAGATAGTATTAAATTAGAATCATTTAAGGATTTAGGCTTTGCCAAGGTTGATACCAACAGGGAATTAAGACAGGGAATGTCGGAAGTTATATATGGCAAAAGCAAGACTAAAGAGCAGATTGCCGGTATAGTTGGTGCAATGCTTGAAGAAAAAGAAAAGACAATCCTTATAACCAGAATGAGCAGGGAAGCCGCTGATTATGTGGCACAGCAATATAACCTGAATTATGATGAATTATCGCAGATTGGAATAATTGGCGATATGCCAGAAAAGAATGGCAAGGGCAGGATTGTTGTAGCAACAGGCGGAACAAGTGATATACCAGTTGCCGAGGAAGCAGCCAGGACAGCAGAAGTATATGGCAATGAAGTTGTAAGGCTGTATGATGTTGGCGTTGCAGGAATGCACAGGCTTATGAACCATATTGATGCTATAATGAATGCAAGAGTTATAATTGCAATTGCTGGTATGGAGGGCGCACTTGCAAGTGTCATAGGCGGTATGGCTGACTGCCCTGTTATAGCTGTTCCAACAAGTGTTGGTTATGGAGCTAATTTTGGCGGTTTGTCAGCACTGCTTTCAATGCTTAATTCCTGTGCAAGCGGTGTAAGCGTTGTTAATATTGACAATGGCTTTGGTGCGGGATATCTGGCGAGTATGATAAATCATATGTGATGTGGATTATACAATGTAGATTATATGTGATGGCAAGTGGTATCGGTCGGTGCCGGTGTGATTGCAGGTAGTATTATATATTATTTTTGTAATTAATTATAATGCATATCATATAGTGAAACCGAGTTATATATTATATATAAGACATAATAACCCCCAGGCAGATTATGAAAATGTTTATTCATAATTTACTTGGGGGTTGTTTGATGAAAATATTAATATTTAAGCTTCAGAGTTTCTTCTGCTTTATTAAATATAAGATCGATGATCTCCGGGTCAACATCATCAGACTGATACTGAGAATAAATAGCTTCTATATTTTCTTTGTAAATGTTCTGGGTAATATTAAGTAGATTTTTTACATCATCATTATAAAATGTATATTTGTCGGAATCAAGTATCTGAATAAGATTTAGAAATTAAAACAATCATAAGTGTTAATATTAATTCAATTAAATGGTATAATTCTACATAAAATTCTGATAATAAATCTTATATATGTACAATCTGCACAAAATAGAATATGAATGTTTGTGAATGATAATAATTGATTATGGATGAATATGGAGTTATTATAATGATAACAAAAGCAACGTGACCAGAAGGGAGGGATATAAAGTGATATATACCGTAACATTTAATCCATCACTTGATTATATTGTATCTGTTAAAGATTTCAGACCAGGTATGACTAACAGGACGAGCAGTGAGTTAATGCTTGCCGGAGGTAAAGGAATTAATGTATCTATAGTTCTTGGCAATCTTGGAATAAAGAGTACAGCGTTAGGTTTTATTGCTGGATTTACTGGAGATGAGATTGTAAGAAGACTGCATAATGGTGGCATTAATTCAGAATTTATCAAAATTAATGACGGAATTTCAAGAATTAATATTAAGTTAAAGTCGATTGATGGAACGGAGATTAATGGACAAGGACCACATATAGATAGTTCTCATATTGAACAGCTTATGAACAGATTAAGAAGACTTGAAAGCGGTGATGTTCTTGTTCTTGCGGGTAGCATACCGGCAGGCATATCAGATAATATATATAAAGACATTATGGATATGTTAAAGGACAAAGGTGTTCAGATTGTGGTTGATGCAACAAGCAGGCTGTTGACTAATGTATTGGAATATAATCCATTTTTTATAAAGCCTAACCAGCACGAGCTTGGAGATATATTTAATGTGACACTTAATACACAGGAAGAAGTTATTCCGTATGCTTTGGAATTAAAGAAAATGGGTGCTGTTAATGTATGTGTATCAATGGGTGGAAAAGGTGCAATACTTGTAGCAGATGATGGCAATGTGTATAAAGCAAAGGCTCCGGACGGGATACTTAAGAATTCAGTGGGGGCAGGAGATTCACTTGTAGCGGGCTTCCTTTCAGGCTGGATTGAAAAGAAAGATTATGAGTATGCGTTCAGGAAAGGTGTTGCAACAGGAAGTGCCAGTGCATTTTCGGAAAGATTGGCAACTAACGGAGAAGTTAATGATCTTATAGGTAAAGTTACTATAATCAGATAATTATTACAGAGTGTTTAAACTTATTATAAATATGGAGGTATGTATATGAGGATTACCGATTTATTAAGTGCTTCAAGTATAGATCTTAATGCAAAGCCTTTAAATAAAAAAGAGGCAATAGAGCAGGCTGTGAAGCTTATGGCGGCCAGCGGTAATATTACAGATATTGAAGCGTATACGAAGCAGGTTATTGCAAGAGAAGAAGAAAGCACAACTGGTGTTGGAGAGGGAATTGCCATACCACACGGCAAATGCAGTGCGGTAAGCAGACCGGGACTTGCAGCTATGATTATAAGGGATGGAGTTGATTATGATTCATTAGATGGTGAACCTGTTAATGTATTGTTTCTTATAGCAGCTCCGGATAGTGAGGATAATGTTCATCTAGATGTATTAAGCAAGCTTTCGGTGCTTCTAATGGATGAAGAATTTATCAGAAAGTTAAAAGCAGCTAAGGATATTGGGGAATTTCTTGAAGTTATCGATAATGCAGACAGTGAAAGCAAGAGCATTGATGAAAGATTGCAGGATACAGGCACATATAATGCTGGCAATAGTGATACGAATCCGGCTGACAGGTATATAGTGGCTGTAACTTCGTGTCCTACAGGTATTGCACATACGTATATGGCAGCTGAGGGTCTGGAAAAAGCAGCTAAAAAGGCAGGCTGTACAATTAAGATAGAGACAAGAGGTTCAGCAGGTGCTAAAAATGTGCTTACAGATGAAGATATAGAAAAAGCGGAATGTATAATAGTTGCGGCAGATGCCAAAGTGCCAATGGCAAGGTTTGAAGGACATAAGGTTATAGAATGTCAGGTATCAGACGGAATTAATAAAGCTGATGAATTAATAAGTCAGGCACTTAGCGGTGATGTTCCCGAATATCAGGTACATGGGATGGGCAGATCTTCTGATGATAGTCAGGCAGCTGCGGTTAAGAAGAATAAATCAGGCGGAGTTGGACATCAGATATATACACAGCTTATGAATGGTGTTTCGCATATGCTTCCATTTGTAGTTGGCGGTGGTATTCTGATTGCCATAGCATTTCTTATTGATGGAATTAATGTTGATATGAACAGTCTTTCTGAAGCGGAAAGAGCTAATTTTGGTACTATAACACCAGTTGCAGCTTTGTTTAAGAATATAGGTGGAGCAGCATTTGGATTTATGCTTCCTGTGCTTGCAGGATATATTGCAATGGCGATAGGTGACAGACCGGCACTGGCACTGGGTTTTGTCGGAGGATATATTGCAGCTAATGGAAAGTCTGGATTTTTAGGTGCTTTAGTTGCAGGCTTTGCGGCTGGATACATTATTTTAGGTTTAAGAAAATTGTGTGACAAGCTTCCAGAAGCACTTGAAAAGATTGCACCTGTGCTTATATATCCGGTTGTGGGAATTCTTGTTATAGGACTTGGAATGAACTATGTAATAGAGCCTGTTATGGGGGCGATTAATACAGGGCTTAATTCATTCCTTGTTGGAATGGGAAGTTCAAGCCGTATAATTCTTGGATTTGTGCTTGCAGCAATGATGGCAATTGATATGGGTGGTCCATTTAATAAAGCAGCATATGTATTTGGAACAGCTTCAATTGCATATGGTAATTACGATATTATGGCAGCAGTTATGATTGGTGGTATGGTTCCACCTTGTGCTATTGCACTTGCTACAATGTTATTTAAGAATAAGTTCACTAAGGAAGAAAGAGAGGCAGGACCAACCAACTTTATTATGGGACTTGCATTTATAACAGAAGGTGCCATTCCATATGCGGCGGCAGATCCGCTTCACGTTATACCAGCATGCCTTATTGGTTCTGGAATAGCAGGAGCAATAAGTATGTTATTTAAGTGCACGTTAATGGCTCCACACGGTGGAATATTCGTGTTCCCGGTTGTCGGCAACCCATTATATTATCTTTTAGCATTAGTTGTTGGAACAATCGTTTCTTGTTTCCTTCTTGGAGTATTAAAGAAGAAGGTTAATGAATAGATTTGTTAATAAAATATAATTTTAAAATAAAGTATATGACTGTAGCCTGGCGTATCTGGTATGGTCCTGTTAAAAACACAATATATAAATATAAAAAACACAAAATATACCAAAACGAAACGTTTAAAATAAAAGATACGCAGAAAAGAGGTTTATTATGAAAGAATTTAATTATACAATTACAGACAAAGAAGGAATCCATATGAGACCAGCAGGTGAGCTTGTAAAAGCAGCTAAGCAGTTTGAGAGTAGTATATTAATTAAGAAAGACGGAAAGACTGCTGACTGCAAGAAGGTATTTACAATAATGTCATTAGCAGTAAAATGTGGACAGGAAGTAACAGTAAATGTAGAAGGTACAGACGAAGAACAGGCAGCTGCAAAGATTGAAGAATTTATGAAAGCTAATATGTAAATTAAAGTGCCAGGGTTAAAGTATATAAATTAAAATACCTAATTAAAGGGCTGAAATTAAAGAAAGGAGGGGCTGTTATGTATGAATATAAAGGAAAAAGCGTGTTTGGCGGGATAGCCATAGGCAGAATTAAAGTGTACAGTAAAGAACAACAGCAGGTTAAGCGGATGCATATTGATGATTGTGAGAGCGAGAAGCAAAGATATATTAATGCCGTTGATAAAGCAGTTGAACAGTTAGGTATGCTTTATGATAAGGCTTTAAAGGAAGTCGGTGAAGCCAATGCGGCAATATTTGAAATGCACCAGATAATGCTTGAAGATGACGATTATAAAGAGTCGGTTCTTAATATAATTGATAATCAGAATGTTAATGCTGAATATGCAGTTGCACAGACCTCGGATAACTTTTCATCAATGTTTGCGGCTATGGACGATGAATATATGAGAGGCAGGGCTTTAGATGTAAGAGATATTTCTGAAAGACTTATAACTATTCTTAGTGGTGGTAAAAGCAGTACAATAGAATCTGATGAGCCGTCAATAATCATTGCAGAAGATTTGGCACCATCGGAAACTGTACAGATGGATAAAGAAAAGATATTATCATTTGTAAGTGTTAAGGGTTCGGTTAATTCACATACAGCTATACTTGCAAGGACAATGGGGATACCAGCCCTTATAGGAACAAAAGGTGTTCTTGATGAAGATATAGACGGCTTAACAGGCATTGTTGACGGCTTTAATGGAGTTGTGTATATCAATCCTGATAGCGAGACACTTGACCGCTACAAGAAAGAACAGGCGAAGTATATAGAACAGAAGGAACTTTTAAACAGACTTAAGGGAAAAGAAGATGTAACGCTTGATGGAACAAAGATAAAGTTGTATGCTAATATTGGTAATGTTAAGGATATAGCGTTAGTTCTTGCTAATGATGCGGCAGGAATAGGATTGTTCAGGAGTGAATTCATCTATCTTGAGAGAACTGATTTTCCGACAGAAGAGGAACAGTTTAATATATATAAGACTGTTGCGGAAAATATGGCTGGAAAGCCGGCTATAATAAGAACACTTGATATAGGTGCAGACAAGCAGTGTGACTATTTTAATCTTGATAAAGAGGACAATCCGGCATTAGGTGTGAGAGCTATCAGAATATGCCTTACAAGAACGGATATATTTAAGACACAGTTAAGAGCTTTATACAGGGCGAGTGCATATGGCAATATTCATATTATGTATCCGATGATTGCTAATATGTGGGAGATAGACCGCATAAAAGAGATTGAAAATGAGGTGAAGGCTGAGCTTGCGGCTCAGGAGATTAAGATAGGAAGCCCAAAGACAGGAATAATGATAGAGACACCGGCGGCTGCAATGATTAGCGATGAGCTTGCAAAAAAGGTTGATTTCTTTAGTATTGGAACTAATGATTTGACACAGTACACATTGGCTGTTGACAGGCAGAATCCTAAGCTGGATACATTTTTTGATGCACATCACCCAGCAGTGCTAAAGATGATTAAAATGGTTGTCGATAATGCACATAGAGCCGGGATATGGGCAGGAATATGTGGAGAGCTTGGAGCTGATACAAGCCTTACACAGAAGTTTCTTGAAATGGGTGTTGATGAATTGTCGGTTTCGCCGGGGAGAATTCTTCCAATCAGAAAGATTATCCGTGACACTGATGTATCTGAATTATAATTGGTATATTGGAAAAGGTGATTGTTATGCTTGCAGAGAAAAGACACGAATATATACTTCAGGAGTTGAAACGCAAGGGAAGTATAACTGTCAATGAGATTAAAGAAGAACTTGGAATTTCAGAATCTACAATTAGAAGAGATTTGAATTTGCTTGATGAAGAAGGCAAGCTTGTCAAGGTATTTGGAGGTGCAGTATCAGCAGGTTTTGAAGTTTCAGGCAG
Source organism: [Lactobacillus] rogosae (assembly GCA_900112995.1). Classification (GTDB taxonomy): domain Bacteria; phylum Bacillota; class Clostridia; order Lachnospirales; family Lachnospiraceae; genus Lachnospira; species Lachnospira rogosae. Next base: position 53,447 of record FONU01000003.1, read on the forward strand.
TGAACCAAGCGTTACGCAGAAGCGTGAAATAAATATTAATGGCAAGAAGCTTATTGCAAAATATGCGGCAGGACTTATAGAACCTGATGATTTTGTATATATGGATGCAGGCACTACAACAGGTTGTATGATTGATTATATAACAGAAAAGCGGGCGGTATATGTGACTAATGCTGTTACACACGCAAGAAATCTTGCGGCGTTAGGTTTCAGGGTTATACTTATAGGTGGTGAGCTTAAGGGTTCAACAGAAGCAGTAGTAGGTGCTAATGCTATTGAAATGTTAAGAAATTATAATTTCAACAAAGGATTTTTTGGTACAAATGGCATAAGTATTAAATGTGGATTTACGACGCCTGATATTAATGAGGCAGAAGTTAAGAAAATGGCGATGTGCCATTGCAATCACAAAATAATTCTTGCAGACAGCACCAAATTCGATAATGTAAGTTCAGTGACATTTGCAAGGATTGATACAGCTAAGATAATAACTGATGAAGAAGTGCCTGCTGGTTATAGGGATTATAATATTTATAAGGTGAATGGATGATGTTATAATTAAAAAATGAACAATATTAAAAGGGACTTTTTAAGTCCCTTTTTTAGTAAGTTATTTCTGTCTGTTGCTAAGCTGTTCAGATATAGCCTGTTTAATGGCATTGAAAGACTCTTTGCTTATATCGTGTTCGATACGGCACGCATCCTCCTCGGCAGTCTGCTTATTGACACCAAGCTGTATTAACCAAGAAGAAAGTATCTGATGTCTTTCATAAATCATCTCGGCAATTTCCCTGCCAGAGTCTGTAAGGTATATATAACCTTCTTTAGTTACGCGTATATGTTCTGATTCACGAAGATTCTTCATAGCAATGCTGACGCTTGACTTCTTATAGCCCATTTCGTTGGCAATATCAATTGAACGCACAACAGGCAGTTTCTTGCTAAGCATAAGTATTGTTTCTAAATAATCTTCAGCTGATTCGTGGATGACCATAATTATTCCCCCTGACTAACATTTATGTGAATTAATAAATAATTGTAGATTATAAAGCAATTAATAAATAATTAATGTAAATATAATACTAATAAGTATAATAAGTATAACATAAACCTGGCAAATAATCAAACTTATAGTTAGTGCGAATTATCTATGCCTTTCAAAGCTGTATAAATATGTGCTATAATAAAGCTGTACATAGTGGGAGATTTGAAAAAAGCTAGAGCTGCCCTTACAAGGCACCAGATTGATATGCGTAAAATGTACGCAGAAAAGAGGATTATTATGAATATTAATATAGATAAATTACACTGCCTTATAGATTTACACGTTCACCTTGATGGTTCAGTCAGTATTCCAATGGCTAAGAGGCTGGCTCTTATCAATGGTATTGAACTTAATGAAAGTGAAGAAGACCTGAAAGAAAGATTACAGGTGTCCAAAGACTGCAGGGATTTGAATGAATATCTGGAAAAATTTGAATTTCCACTGACACTTTTGCAGAAAGCTGAAGCTATTACTGAATGTGTGAGAATGTTAATAGCTGGGCAGGATAGTCAGGGGATAATGTACAGTGAGATAAGATTTGCACCACAGCTTCATATGCAGAAGGGGTTGACACAGGAAGAGGTTGTGCAGGCGGCAATAAAAGGACTCGGTAATTCAGATTATCACAAGCTTATATTATGCTGTATGAGGGGAAGTGATAATGAGGAGCTTAATAAAGAAACGATAAGGATTGCCCATACATATCTTGGACGTGGAGTTGTGGCACTAGATCTTGCCGGTGCAGAAAAATTATATCCAACAAAGCAGTTTGTTGGAATATTTAAAGAAGCTTTGGCATATAATATTCCGTTTACAATACACGCAGGTGAAGCAGATGGAGAAGAAAGCATAAAGACGGCAATATATATGGGAGCTGAAAGAATAGGACACGGAATAATGGCAGCCTGGTCAGAGGATATGATTAAGGAGCTGGCAGATAAGAATATTCCGTTAGAATTGTGTCCTACAAGTAACCTTAATACGAAAGTTGTTGATAATATTGCTGATTATCCAATTATGAAACTTATTAATAATGGTGTTAAAGTTACCATAAATACGGACAATATGATGGTTTCAGGCACAAGTATTAAAAATGAGCTTAAATTACTTGTGCAAACATTTCCTATAAATGGTATAATATTAAAGAATTTGCTTATTAATTCAGCAGAAGCTGCATTTGCCAAGGATAGCATTAAAGAACAGCTTAAAAGAAAGATATATGAAGAATTGGATGGGGTTACTTATGAATGAAGTTAATGAGTTATTTACAAAGGAGAATGTTGAACAGATAGTTGTTCCACAGGTTGTAAAAGATGATTTACTAAGCATTATAGAGGAAAAGCTAAAAAGAGCAGGATTTTACTACAGAATTGCATACAGGGTCAAGGCAGTTGATTCTATGGTGAATAAGCTTATATTTAAAGATTACAGACGTCCGGGTACGGAGAATGAAGATAAGAAAATGCAGGATCTTGTAGGAATAAGAATAATCCTATATTTTGTTGATGATGTAGATATATGCAGAAAGCTTTTAGATACATTATTTATATCTCCAGGAATGTGGGAGACTACGGAGAATAATGAATATGAATTCAAGGCTATGAAGGTCAATGGAATATTCAAGCTTCCAGCATATCTTAGCAAGACAATTGTCAATCCATATCTGTCAGATTATGTTGACGATACATTTGAGGTTCAGGTAAGGACGAACTCATTTGAGGGCTGGCACGAGATTGAGCACGATATGAGATATAAAGGCTCGGCGTTTGGAATAGGTAACGAAGCACTGGCAAGAAAGATGAACAGTATTCTTGCTACATTTGAACTGTGTGATGATTCGATAGCAGGGCTGCTTGAAGATTTAGGACACCAGCATTACAAAGACAAGAAATGGAATGATATGTTAAGGTGTCACTACAGGTTAAAGTTTGAGAATGAACCACTGCATCCATACATAGAGGAGCTGTTTGACTCAGACACAGAGCTTGCAAAGATATTTTATAAGGCACCAAGACAAGGGGCTATTGAACAGTTATGGCTTGATACTTCAGAGAATGGAATAGAGCTTACACTTAATAATATAGTAAAGATTGTCAATCAGATAGGCCCTGATGATGAAAGGCTTAACGAGGCATTTAGAAAGATAGAGCAGGAGCATAAGAATAAACAGGAATTCGAGGCTGGCGGTAAAAGACGCCGCTTTGAGCCGTTTAAACCGCTTGGCAATTATAAGGTATTCCAGTCACATTCCTGCATTGATCTTACTAATCTTTCTATGGAGGACGCATTTAAAAAGGCAGTTAATTACATATATTCGTGGGTACATTCAAGATTTAATGAAGTATTTGATGATATGCCGGGCAGTGTGGATACATATGATAATGAAAGACCGGGGTATAAGGTATCGCTTGAATATGATAATGAGAATTTATATTTCAAGGAGATTACAACGCACCTTGATTCTAAGGTCGCTAACAGACTGTGGATATCGGTTGCTACTATTAAGAAAGATGGTGACAGGCTTTTATTTGACGTAAGTAATGAATATGCTGAGCCAGCAGATAAGTACAGAGATAATGAAAATGTATTGTTCAGCCGTCCTAACTTCTATGGAGAGATAGCAGATAATATTGGAATCTGTGATGTGGAGAGGTTAAGACAGAATGTAAGGGGTATTGATAATGAAGAAGAATACAATACATTAAAGGATCTTATTAAAGATGATAATAGGCAGTTCCCTGTAGTTGTATTTGTGGCATCAGATGATTATTGGATAGAAAAGTTTGATGTGGACTATTTTGCATATCTTGTGGGGTATTATGCACATATTAAGAGGATTACAACAGATGAACTTTCTGAGCAGTTTGCTAAAGATTATGATTTGGACGAAGACGAGTTTAGGGATTCGATCACTGTATTTTATCCAGGCAGAGAACCTAACACAAGTTATAAGTCGCATATCTTAAATACTACATTTGAGGTTATAAAGATAGAGAAAAGAAAATACTGGAATGAGAATGGGTGTAGGGCGTTCAGGCGACAACTTGTTTCAGATATAAGAGAGAATAATGTCATTATGTAGATAACAGAGGGGTAGAAAGTTATGAGTAGAGGGAATAATAAAAGCAGTATTGCTGCAGAAGGAACACAATGGTATGGAAATGTTGTATCAAGCACGCTTCAGGCATATTACGAGGTGTACTATGTCAATCTTTCTGATAATACCTGCAAAAGAATATATCCGTGGTATATCGAGGATAATGAGTTTATAGATTATACTAACGAGGTCAACCGTAGAATATCAGGTAATATCATATGTAATAATTCGGAGGAAGATGTGTCAACGCTTCTTGCAGTTGATAATCTTAAATGTGAATTAAAACATAAAGATAAGACAGAGTACAGATACAAAAGACAGGTAACCAATGGAGTATTCAGGTGGTGTCTTGTAAGTGTTGTCGTTGAGAAGCGAAAAAATGGTGAGCCTGTAAGTGTTATTCTTATGATAAGGGACATAGAAGATGTTATAAAGAAAGAGATTGAACAACAGCTTCTTATAGAAGAAGCACTTGCACAGGCTGAAAGTGCTAGCAGGGCAAAGGGAAAGTTCCTTTCTGATATGTCGCACGAAATCAGGACACCTATGAATGTGATTCTTGGATATGCCTCAATTGCACAGAATAATATGGATAATCGGGATCAGGATAAGGTTAAGGATTGCCTTGAAAAGATTAAAGAAGCTGGAAATCATCTGATTGGTATTATTAATGATGTGCTTGAGGTGTCAAGGATAGAGCAGGGAAAGATTAATATAGAAAATGAAGAAAGCGACATTTATGAGCTTATGACAGATTTCTATAATCTTGTAGAAATTCAGGCGGCAGTAAAGAAACAAAAGATGACAATTGATCTAGAGGGTATAACTGATAAATATGTGTATATGGATTGGACGAGAATAAGCCAGGTGCTTATTAATCTTATTAACAATGCAATCAAATATACGCCGGTTGGCGGACATATAGATGTTATTGTGAAAGAAGACTGCAATAATAATATAGGGGATAATATACATAATTATATTATTATAGTGAAGGATAATGGCAGGGGAATAGATGAAAAGGATATGCCATCATTATTTGATTTGTATACAAGGGGAGCATACGATAATGATATATCAGTAGAGGGAACAGGGCTTGGACTGTCTATATCCAAGCAGATAATTGAACTTATGAATGGAACAATAGATGTTGACAGTAAGTTAGGCGAAGGTACAACATTTACAGTAAAGTTACCGCTTCAATATGTTGTCAGGACACAGGCCGATAAAAATATAACTGACAACGGGACAGATAATAATATAATAGAGAATGATCAGAGCCTGTCAGATATAAAGGTAATGGTTGTTGATGATAATCAGTATAACAGGGAAATTGCCTGCGAGCTTTTACGGGAAAATGGTGCTCATATAATTGAGTGTGCCAGTGGAAGTGAAGCTGTAGATTATATAAAATATAAAAAAGGTATTGTGGATATTATTCTTATGGACGTGTGTATGCCAGATATGGATGGTTTTGAGGCTACACGTTTAATAAGACAGTTAGAAAAAGACAGATGGCAGGATATTCCGATTGTAGCAATGACAGCTAATGCATTTGATGAGGACAGGAAGAAGGCACTGGAGCACGGAATGAATGGACATATAGCCAAACCATTCGATATAGATACATTTGCAGAAACAGTATTAGAATATGTAAAATATTAAGTTGACATAAGTGCATAAGTAGGGTACGATTTAGTGTATTAAAGTAATAAAATATTCACGTATTAGAGAAGTGAATTGCAAGAACAGAATGGAGATTAATATGAGGAACTGTACCAACACGCAATTATTAAGGAAAATGCTTATTGTACTTTTATTATGCTCTTTTATAGCAGGTACATTTACTGCCTGTTCAGATAAGAAGCAGTCAGACGGCAAGACAACATTTACAGTGGGTTTTGATGCGGAATTTCCACCTTATGGTTACAAAGATGAGAGTGGAGAATATGTTGGATTTGACTTATCTTTAGCAGAAGAAGTATGCAGACGTAATGGCTGGGAACTTGTCAAACAGCCAATCGACTGGGATTCTAAAGATATGGAACTTTCATCTGGAAGCATAGATTGTATATGGAATGGATTTACTATGGACGGAAGGGAGTCCGATTATACATGGACAACTCCATATATTGATAATTCACAGGTTGTAATAGTAAAGTCAGATTCAAGCATTAATTCATTATCAGACTTAGCAGGAAAAGTTGTTGTTGTGCAGTCAGACTCATCTGCACTTGCAGCATTTACCGGTGAAGATGCAGAACCGGAAAATGTTGCACTTGCTAAAAGCTTTGCCTCATTACAGCAGGTTGGTGATTATAATGGTGCATTTATGAATCTTGAGGCTGGTTCAGTTGATGCGATATGTATGGATATGGGTGTTGCCAATTATGAACTTAATGCAAGAGGCGGCAGATTCAGAATGTTGTCACAGCATGTATCTAATGAACAGTATGGAATAGGCTTTAAACTTGGCAATACAGAATTAAGAGATAAAGTACAATCAACACTTCTTGATATGCTTGATGATGGAACATTTCTTTCGATAGCTGAAGAATGGGGACTTGAGGAAAGCATATGCTTAAGTGCTGATAATGTTGTAAATGATAGTGATTTAGCTGTTGATAAAGGTAATTTCTTTGTTGAACTTGGAAGCGTTGTATCCAAGCTTGCAGAAGGTATGCTTGCATCACTTGCAATATTCGTACTTACACTTGTATTCTCACTTCCACTAGGACTTTTACTTATGTTTGTAAGATTGTCAAAGGTAAATGTAATAAGATGGATTGCAAAGATATACATATCAATAATGAGAGGAACACCCCTTATGTTACAGCTTTTAGTTGTGTTCTTTGGTCCATATTATGTATTTGGAATTTCGCTTTCTTACAGTTATAGATTTTATGCGGTAATTATAGGATTTGCACTTAATTATGCGGCATATTTTGCAGAGATATTCAGATCGGGAATTCAGGCGATACCAGCAGGACAGAGTGAAGCTGCAACAGTTCTTGGTTACACAAGGGCACAGACATTTGTAAGAATTATACTTCCCCAGATGACAAGAATTGTGCTTCCACCAGTTACTAATGAAGTAATAACTCTTGTAAAAGATACATCTTTAGCATTTGCACTTGCGTATACAGAAATGTTCACGCTCGCTAAGCAGATTGCGGCGGCAAGTGCAAGCATAATGCCATTATTTATTGCAGGAGCATTTTATTATATATTCAACTTTATAGTTGCCTGGATAATGGAATATATAGAAAAGAAAATGCGTTATTAAACAGATGGAGGCAGTATGAGCAGTACAAGTTTACTTGAAATGAAACATGTAAAAAAGACATTTGGAAGTCTAGAAGTGTTAAAGGATATATCAATAGAAGTTAATGAGGGAGAGGTTGTTGCAATAATCGGACCATCAGGTTCTGGTAAATCAACATTTTTAAGATGTGCAACTCTCCTAGAGAATATGGATGAGGGAACATTGTCATATTGTGGTGAGAGTGCAACGCTTAATGAGTCAGGTGCAGCACAGTACGTAGACAAGAAGAAGTTACACAGCATAAGAAATAATTTTGGACTTGTATTCCAGAATTTCAACCTTTTCCCACATTTTTCAGTGCTTAAAAATGTAATTGATGCACCAATTAATGTGCAGAAACGTGATAAAGCTGAGGTGACTGCCGAGGCACGCGAGCTTTTAAAGAAGGTTGGACTTGAGAATAAAGAAGACAGCTACCCAGGCCAGTTATCAGGCGGACAACAGCAGAGAGTTGCTATTGCGAGGGCACTTGCTATGAATCCAAAGATGCTGTTCTTTGATGAGCCAACATCTGCACTTGACCCAGAGATAACAGCAGGAATTCTTAAGCTTTTAAGAGAACTTGCCAATGAAAAGATGACAATGGTTATAGTTACACACGAGATAGATTTTGCCAGAAATGTAGCTGACAGAGTTATATTTATGGATGGTGGCGTAATAGTCGAAGAGGGTAAGCCGCAAGACGTTATAGATAACCCTAAGAGTGAAAGAACTAAAGCCTTCCTTCAGAAAATGGCATAAAAGGAATGGTATAAAAAGAATAGCATAATATGGAGATTAAGGTATGACATTAAACCAGTTAAAATATGCGATAATTGTTGCAGAGTCAGAGTCTTTTAATGAAGCAGCCAAGAAGCTTTTTATATCACAGCCAAGTCTTTCAACTTCAATACATTCCTTAGAGGAGGAGATTGGAGTACAGATATTCAGACGTTCACAGAATGGTATTGCAGTAACACCTGATGGCAAGGAATTTATCGGTTATGCAAGACAGGTTATGGAGCAGTATGAGCTTTTAGATGCAAGATACATCACTAAATCAGAAGTCAAGAAAAGATTCAGTGTGTCAATGCAGCATTATTCTTTTGCGGTTAATGCTTTTGTGCATATGGTTAAGCAGTATGGTATGGACGAATATGAGTTTGCTGTACACGAAACCAAGACACACGAGGTTATAGAAGATGTGAAGAATGGCAAAAGTGAAATTGGCATACTGTACATTAACAGCTTTAATAAAAATGTGCTTGAGAAAATCTTCAATGATAATTATCTTGAGTTCCATAAGCTGTTAGAATGTGAAATATATGTATATATGTACAAGGGACACCCGCTTGCTGGTAAAAAGCTTATTAAGCTTGAGGAGTTAAAAGATTATCCGTGTCTTTCATTTGACCAGGGGGATTATAATTCATTTTATTATGCAGAAGAAGTATTAAGCACATATGAATATAAGCAGCTTATTAAGGCTAATGACAGGGCAACTATGCTTAATCTTATGGTTGGACTTAATGGATATACGCTGTGTTCAGGAATTATATGTGAGGAGCTTAATGGTGATGAATATTGTGCAGTAAAGCTTGATGCTAAGGAAGTTATGGATATTGGTTATATTTCAAGAAAAGGAATTGCGTTAAGTACGATAGGGCAGCAGTATCTTGAAGAAATATCCAAGTATAAAGCGTTGTAAATATAGGGCTTCGTGAATGTAAGAACTGGTAATTATAAAGTTTATATAAGCTTTGTAATAGTTTGATTGACAGATGATATGTATATTTTATATAATAAAATATAAGAACGTATGGTTGGAAAGTGAGCGGGTTTTATATGAGAAAGATGAGTGAAGAACCTGTATGTACAGGTTTTACAGATATACATAATCATATTTTATTTGGAGTTGATGATGGTTCGCCGGATATAAAGACAAGTATGGAAATGTTGCGAATGGCATATGAAGATGGTATAAGAGATGTCATATTGACACCACATTTTCATCCTAAGAGAGGTATGGCACATTACAGCAAGATAGTAGAGCATTATGAGATACTTGCTGACGAGGCGGCTAAGACATTTCCTGATATGGGGGTATATCTTGGCAGGGAAGTGTATTTCAGGTCAGAGATATTAGACGATCTGGATAAGCTTGATGAAAAGACAATGTGCGGAACTGACACAATTCTTATAGAGTTCTCCTCAGGGGTTGAGCAGGACAAGGTAAGAGGAGCTGTACTTGATGTTATAATGGCTGGCTATCACCCAATTGTGGCACATGTTGAAAGATATGTGTGTACGGTTAAGGATTGGGACTATATATATGAGTTAAAGAGAATGGGTGCTGACATACAGATTAACGCAGACTCAGTTACCGGCGATAATGGCTGGGCAGTACAGAGATGTACTAAGGCACTTCTTAAAGACCATATTGTAGATTATATTGCATCTGATGCACACGATTTGAAGTCAAGAACACCTCAGTTATCAAAGTGCTATAAGTATGTTGTGAAAAAATATGGCGTGGAATATGCTGACAAGATAATGAAGGCAGATGTAACGAAGAAATTCGGTTGATATATATGATATATATTAATAAGTTATATAAAGATAATAAGATAGAAGTCTGGAATACGGCAATGTTATTAAATTAATGACACTGGCTGTGGTACAGGCTTCTTTTTAATTTAATTATTATGGATATATGGAAGGATAATACGGGGCATAATAAAAATTATAAGAATTTAAAAATTAGTGGTTGACAGATTACTAATCAGAGGATATAATGCAATCATAAAACACATTAAACATATAGGTTTATAGGAAAACAATAATAAAACATTTTCAGGAGGATTAATAATATGAGTAATTATGTAGAGAGTGCAGCAGAATTAGTAGGAAAGACACCATTACTTAAGCTTAATGGATATTCTAAGAAGGCAGGGGTTACAGAGGCTAACATATTTGGTAAGCTTGAATATCTCAACCCAGCAGGTTCTGTAAAGGACAGAATTGCATTAGCAATGATTAAGGATGCAGAAGATAAGGGATTATTAAAGCCTGGTGCAACAATCATCGAGCCAACAAGTGGTAATACAGGTATTGGTATTGCCTCAGTTGCAGCAGCTAAGGGCTATAGAGCAATTCTTACACTTCCAGATACAATGTCAGTAGAAAGAAGGAATCTTTTAAAGGCTTATGGTGCTGAACTTGTTCTTACAGAAGGTGCTAAGGGTATGAAGGGTGCTATTGCAAAGGCAGAAGAACTTAACAAGGAAATCGAAGGCTCTATCATCTTAGGACAGTTTGATAATCCGGCTAACCCAGCAGCTCACAAGGCTACAACAGGTCCAGAAATCTGGGAACAGCTTGATGGTAAGGTAGATATATTCGTAGCTGGTGTTGGTACAGGCGGAACAGTTACAGGTGTTGGTGAATACCTTAAGTCACAGAATCCAGATGTTAAGATTGTAGCAGTTGAGCCAGCAACAAGTCCGGTTCTTTCAAAGGGAACAGCAGGTGCTCATAAGATTCAGGGTATCGGTGCAGGATTTGTTCCTACAGTTCTTGATACAAAGATATATGACGAAATAATTGCAATTGATAATGATGATGCATTTGCAGAAGGCAGAGCATTCGCAGTAAGTGAAGGTGTACTTGTTGGTATTTCTTCAGGTGCAGCTTTAAAGGCAGCTACAATTCTTGCACAAAGACCAGAGAACAAGGGTAAGAATATCGTTGCATTACTCCCAGACTCAGGTGATAGATATTTATCAACAGCATTATTTGCTAATAACTAATCGCTTGTTGTGTGATGTGAATAACAGGACTAGTGGCTGGTATTCACATCATCATAATAATATACATTTCTCCTTATAAATTTTAATACCGGTGTCAGTTAATAGCTGGCACCGGTATTTTATTGTGTGTTTATTATGTAATATATGTTACAATATATAACAAATGTTACAGCAGATAACAGCAATTAATAATCATCAGTCAGTCAAACTGTAAGCGTATGAACTGATTATGAATACAGGCGGCGGGATTTGTATGAAGAACAATATATTTAACATAATTCAGATTGGGGATAAGAGCAACCGCATAAGCAGGGCTTTTGATATATTTATAACGATAACAATATTTTCTAATATTATAGTGACATTTTTGCAGACCTTTGATGAGCTTGCATTTATGGGTGGATTTTTTAAATGGGTTGAGTATATAACTTTATTTATATTCTGCGTGGAATATATTCTTAGGATATGGACGGCGGATCTGCTTTATCCTGAATGTAAAGGAGTAACTGCAAGGTTTAAGTTGGAAGAATTATGGCGATATGCATAGCCTATCTTGGAGTTGGTGCGGTGGCTATACCAACAGGTATTATTAGTGCAGGTTTTGTTGAATAGTATCAGAGAAAAAGCAGCATTTCTGATATTAAAAATGCAGATATAAAAGAGATAGCAGAGATAAAGATTGATAAGACACAGGCAGGAAAGACAGTAGAGGAGATTGAAGAAACAGATTTTGTGTCAATATATCTTATATTTAGAGATGATTTATCGATTCTTCCACAGAAGGATACTATGCTTAAGCTGAATGATATAATTATAATTCGCGATGGGAATTAGGAATATTTTCTAAACATATTGTTATGCGTGCCGATATATAAAATATGGATATCCACGGAGGGAATTATATATCCTGGTGCGATTGCACGGAAAGGAAGATAAAGTGAATATTTCTACACAATCTACTACTCTTCTTGATATGTTAAATAGTAGTAGTTCAACAGGCAAGTCAAAGAGTGCCGCAGATTCTTATATTGATGTTCTTATCCAGAATAACAACTTAAGATATCAGCAGAAGATGAAAGAAGTTCTTGGATATGATACATCAAGTTCTTCTAAGGATGCACAGTATGAGAAGGTTGCATCTTCAGCATCTAATCTTAACAGTGTAATAAGTTCATTATCTAACGAATCGCTCTGGAATGAAGATTCAAGTGATTATTCTAAAGATAAGGTATATGATACTGTTAATAATTTTGTAAGTGCTTATAATACACTTATTACTAACATTAATACAGTTGGAAGCACAATTGAGAATACTTACAAGACTAAGCTTGATAAGCTTGTAACAGACAATAAGGAGGCACTTGCGGCAGTAGGTATTACTGTTGATGATAATGGCAAGCTTTCAGTTGACACTGATAAGTTAAAGAGTGCAGATATGTCTGAATTAAAGAAGATGTTAGGAAGTGAGTCTGAATTAATGAAGGGAATTAAAGAACAATCAGGTTCAGTTAATAATATTGTATCAGAAGCATTAAGCATACAGAAAAGCCTGTCAGGTCTTTATAATTCTTCATCTTCAAGTGTTGATGTGTCAGATTTATTATATGGAACATCTTACGATTCGAAGGGGTAATATAAAGTTAATATTTTTGAGGTGAGTGTTGGAAATAGAGCAGCATAATCTCAGAATATGAATTAATTGAAATTAGAATACTATTCTTAATAAAGCAGGACTGCTATGTATATGTCACCTTACTGTTAAGTAGGGGGCATATATATGGCAGTCCTGCTGTTTTATGGTAAGCACTTACGTTTTATGACTATTGGTTTTATATTAATTATGTATTAATTATATAAATTTATGTCTGATTTAGTCAATTAATAGTATTACTATAACATTAATCAGCCACAGATGTATCATCTTTAGCTACAAAATATTTCTTATAAGCTACTATGAATAATACTATAGATAAAGCTGTTGCAATATAGTCAGTTATAGGCTGTGTCATAGCAAGGTTAACAGGCGTGTTGTTCACAATGCTTGTTGTAATCAGTATCGGAAAATAGATTATTCCCTGACGGCTTACTGAAAGTATAAGTGATGGTATCGCAGCACCCATTGACTGTATTGCATTGATGAATACGAATAGTATTCCAAGCACAGGCCCAGACATTATGTATATTCTTGAAAATGCAAATGCATATCCAAATGCTTCCTCATCATCAAGAAATGCTTTTGCAAGAGGAGCTGCACCAAGATAACATATGAGTGTCATTATAATACTTAAGCATATTGCAAAACATAAAGAGAATTTTAAAACTGAGCGGTAACGCTTGCTATTTCCAGCACCGAAACAGTAGCCGAGCAGAGGCTGGATACCAGTTCCAACACCAATAAGAAGCATAACTGCAATCATATTAACTTTCATAGCAACACCAAGACCGGCAAGTTGTAAATCACCATGTTTTGCCATAAATGAATTGATCATAATATTGGAGAAGCTCATAAGTATGCTGTTAAGTGAAGCTGGAATTCCGATTGAAAGCACACCGAGAGTAATTATCTTTTTAGCGGAATAATCTTTAGGTTTAATCGATAATATCGACCGCTTGGAAGTAAGGTGGATAATATAAAATACGGTTGAGAAAATGTTACCAAGAACTGTGGCAACAGCTGCACCTGCAACATACCATTTAAAACCAATAATCATAACAGGGTCAAGTACAATGTTAATCATATTACCGATAATCATTCCGGTCATAGCGACTGTAGCGTGACCTTCAGAACGAATGATATTACTAAAGGAATTGCTTACAATAAGAAATGGTATTCCAATGGCAACGATTGAAAGATATTGTGAAGCGTATCCTATTGTAGCATCACTTGCACCGATAAGACGGCATACGGGAACTGAAAATATTGTCATAATTATCATAGCAATAACGCCAATTGCTGCACCTGTCCAAAAACAGAATGCTGAAATATGTTTGGCCATATCACGTTTTCCTTCGCCAAGCATTCGGCTTATCATAGAAGTACCACCAATTCCAAATAACATACCGACAGCCATGAATATAATAAATGCTGGTGTAGCAATGGAAACAGCGGCAACCATAAGTGGGTCTTTAGTCTGACCAATAAAAAATGTATCCGCAAGATTGTATACAAGAACCATAAGCATACTTATTATAGATGGAATTACGTTAGTAAGTACGGCTTTAGGTACTGGAGCATCGCGGAAAATCTGTTGTGTTTTATCTTGCATAAGTAGGGTCCTTTCTTTACATAATATTTTTAAAAGGGGGATAAATAACAATGTTATAGACATGGACGATTGGGGTGGGCTGATATAAGCAACGAAGACCCGTTTGCACTGAGTGTCGCTCGCAGCGGTACTAAGCTGCCAGTTGGCACTGCCAGCTAAGGACCGGCGGCTCCCCATCGTCTTCTTATGCTTATATCAGCCCACACCAATCTGACAGTGGCACTTGGTTGCGATGGGGTAACCTTGGTGATATCATTAAAGGTAGCGGTGCGGTATTGTGAGATATGCACAGTTGTGGCGATGAGCTTTGTGGGTGGTGCTATATCGACCTTTATTATTTATAAAATGGTATTTATCGACCTTTTTGGTGGGTGATTTTTGGGTTAAATCGGTCTGGAGGACTGATTTAATTGGGGGTTTTTAATAGATTTGATATAACTTATGTAACTTTATTATGATATACTTAAATATAGTTGTAGTCAAGAGCAGCGTTGTGAGTGGAGAGGAAAGATACGGGGGATATGTTAGGAAAGGGATTGGGACTATGGAATTAGAAGTTGATGAAATGTTAGTGGAGCTTAGGCAAAATGCGGAGTACACAGATAATTACGATATAGCTAGTGACAACCATTTAGTATAGATAGGTATGTCTAAAATCGAAAGCAGTAACAGAAACTACTGTCGAAAATATATAGTGAAAATAACAGATATGTGCTATCATTTAAACATATAAAACTGACACAAATTTATAGAACACCAGTTGTGTGAGGGCTTAATATTGCAAGCTGGGTACTTTTGAAACCGCCGGCACTTAGCGGCTGTATTTTAGCCGCTTATGTGTCCGTTACGGTTTCAAGTAGCGAAAGCGTGTCCAGCGGTAATATTAAGCCCTCACACAATGTCCGTGCGACAAAATCTATGAAAGTCCACAGCGAAACTATGAAGATAAGCAATAAATATGTCAGTTCAATTAAAAACAAACAAGCAGATGTATAAGTCGTGTAAAGTAATTACAAAGAGGAAGAAAGGCAGAATTATGAATATTTATTTAGCCGGCGATTCAATCGTCCAGAATTACACAGAAGAAGAATTTATAGCAGGTTGGGGACAATACCTTAAATATTATGTAACTCCTGATACTAAAGTATTTAATTGCGCCAAGGGAGGCAGAAGTTCAAGGTTATTTCTCAATGAAGGAAGATTTGATAAAATAGATGAAAGTATACAGGCAGGAGATTACCTTTTGATAGAATTCTGCCACAATGATGATAGTTCTAAAGGTTACAGCACTATGTTTAACCGTATGACAGAGCTTGGAATACCTGATGAGGACGGAAGATATCCGGTTATACCGGGCGAGAGAGTGCCTAAAGATTATATTCCTAAAGAATATATAGATGCTTTAATGAAAGATGACTCAATAGCTGATAAGGAAGCAGTGCTTGCAAGCGTTAAGGCATTTAATAACACTTACCCTAATGATACATATTATCCATATTCACCTAATGGTGAGAAGGGCAGCTTCAAATGGTTCATAAAGCAGTATATTGATATGGCAAGAGAACATAATGCTGTTCCAGTGCTTGTAACAGCACCGGCAAGAACAGCATTTAACAAGGACGGAACAATTAAAGATGGTCCGGGACTTCACGGCGGTGATAATTTCTGCTATATAAGGGCAATGAAGCAGATAGGAGAGGAAACACATACTCCCGTGATAGATTTATTTAGTTATACGGTAAAGCTTTTTGAGAGTATAGGCGAAGCTGATATTCACAAGTATACATCTATCAAAAAGGGTATCAATAAGGGCAAGTGGCCAGAGGATTTTGTTAATGAACTTGCTAAGAAAGACACTGTATCAGAGAATACACATTTTAATAAATATGGTGCGTGGCTTATAACAAAGGGTCTTGTCAATTTAATAAAAGAGTGTGATAATGAGCAGGTTACAGCATTAAAAAATGTTATTGTGAATTCAGATTATAAAGTTGCATCTCCATTAATATAATGATAACAGGAGGACATATGAGAAAGAAAAGATTAACAAGAAAACAGAGGATTATGAGAAAAAGAATTACAATTGCCGCGTGTATAGCCGTAGTAGTTGTTGTGATTATTGTAGCAGTAGTATTATTATTAAATGCTAACAGGAAAAAGTCAACGGATACTAATGATAATACAATAGTTACAACAAGCGATAGCAGTAATAACACAGAGTCTAAGGCAGGTGATAGTATTAATTCATCTAATAACAGCACAGATACAGCGAGTAAATCTGATGCTTCAAATGTTAATAGTTCAGATGATAAGAGCACAGAGAGCCAGCAGACAGATGATAAAAAAGGGTCATCAACAGGAGATGGCGTAACTAAGACATCTAAGGGATTTACTATTGATAACAGAAATGGAGCAACATATATAGATGGTTACTTAATAGCCAATAAGACATATGCACTTCCAAGTACATTTATTCCAGAAAATCCAGAAGTACCTGTAACAGAGGCAAGAAGTAATAAGAGCCTTGACAAGGATTTAATGACGGCTTTCAGAAAAATGCAGGCAGATGCGACAGCAAAAGGACTTAATATCTATATTGCGAGTGGTTACCGTTCATATGATTATCAGGTGGGTCTTTACAATAGATATGTAGCCAACGATGGAAAAGCTGCGGCAGATACTTATTCATCAAGACCGGGTAATTCAGAACATCAGACGGGTCTATGCTTTGATTTGAATTCGATTGAAGACAGCTTTCAGTATACAAGCGAAGGTAAATGGGTTAATGATAACTGTTATAAATATGGTTTCTGCATAAGATTTCCAAAGGGAAAGGATGCTTATACAGGTTACCAGTATGAATCATGGCATTTAAGATATGTTGGAACTGAATTAGCAGAGAAGCTTTATAATAATGGTGACTGGATTTCATTAGAAGAATATTTCGGAATAACAAGCGAATATCCTGATTAATAAATATAAAATAATAAGAGAGCCATAGTTTAAATGAAACTGTGGCTCTTATTGTTATTTTTATATTATATTGTACTATGGCAATGAATAACTATTATACATATTCTTTGCACAGATTAATAAACTGTTTGATAGATGGAGTCAAAAATTTATCTTTATGGTAAATAATATAGAAATTTCTACTGAAAATTAAATCCTGTACATTTACTGTAGAAATTAATCCTTGTTTTAATGATGGAATAATCATTCTATTTGGTAAAACAGAAATACCTAGTCCGTTGATGGTGGCGTTGATTAGTGCTGTTGTACTCATAGCTTCCCATACTGGAATAATATGAATGCCAGCTTGTGTAGTAACACGATCAAAAACTTCACGTGTTCCGCTTCCTTTTTCACGTAATAGAAAACGCTGCTTTTGAAATACTTCTATGGGTATATTCTGCCCATCTTTCCATCCTTTATTAGTATCGCAAATAACACTTAAATAGTCTTGCATATAGGCTTCAGATACGATGTTAGAATTATGCGATATACCTTCAATTAACGCACAATCTAACTCGTTTGCAAGTATTTTTTGCTCCAGTCGTTCAGATTGTTCGATAGTTACTCTTACATCTATTTCTGGACATACTTCATAGAAAGACTTTACATAATTTGGTAAAAATTGAGAGCCAATTGTTATGCTTGCTCCTATGCGAATGATGCCTTTGGAATCCCAGTCGCGAAATCCAGTTTCCATATCTGAAAATAAGTCGGATATGTGTATTGCATATTGAAGAAAATGTTGTCCAGCACTAGTGATTTGGAGTCTTCGCCCTATGCGGTCAAAAAGCTGTACCCCATAATATTGTTCTATTTCTTTGATGGCAAGGCTTACAGCTGGCTGTGTTATATGTAAAGCAGATGCAGCTTTTGTAGAATTATATCCATTTTCACATACAGCACGAAAAATTATCATATGTCGTAGTGTCATTATAAACTCCTTATATCAAATTACTTATTATTTATGTAAGATTATATTATTTCAATTATTAGGAATCAAGTGATATAGTATTAAAAAATAGGAAGGATGGAATTCTAGAGATGAGCATCTGGTATAAGTATAGAAAATTGTTTTTATCAACTTTTGAATTAAGTGCGTGTACATTTGGAGGAGGATTTGTAATAATTCCTTTAATGAGGAAAAAGTTTGTTGAGGAACTAGGCTGGATAGAGGAAGAAGAGATGCTGGATTTAACAGCAATTGCACAAGCTTCGCCAGGTGCGATAGCAGTAAATGCTTCAATTATGTTGGGGTATCATATAGCAGGCATTCCAGGAGCTATACTTGCGGTATTGGGAACAGTATTGCCCCCATTAATAATCATTTCAATAATTTCGATGTTCTATCAGGCATTTCGTAATAATGTTATTGTTAGTATGGCAATGAGAGGGATGCTTTGCGGAGTTGCTGCTGTGATTTGCGATGTTGTAATAAATATGGCAAAGAGTATATTTCAAAAAAAACGACCGCTACCAATTATAATAATGTTGGCTTCATTTATAGCTGTACGTTACTTATCTATAAATATCATTATAGTTATTTTTGTCTGTGGTTGTATTGGAACATTAGATATATGGATTAAAAATATGAAACGGAAAGCAGGTAATAAGCAATGATATATCTTGAATTGTTCTGGAGCTTTTTTAAAATTGGATTGTTAAGTATTGGTGGTGGGTATGCTGCTATGCCAATAATACAAAATCAGGTGATTGATATTCACCATTGGCTTACAATGACACAGTTTACTGATATTATAACTATTGCTGAAATGACACCAGGTCCAATAGCAATTAACTCTGCTTCATTTGTGGGAATTCAGGTCGCTGGATTTTGTGGTGCTGTTATTGCAACTGTTGGCTGTGTATTTCCATCCTGCATCATTGTAATGGTGCTTGCTTACATGTATTATCGTTATCGTGGACTCGATATGGTACAGGGCATTCTTTCAGGGCTACGACCGGCTGTAATAGCAATGATTGCATCAGCAGGTATTTCATTGTTAATTATGGCGTTTTATGGACAAAGCACGCTTCCTAATAATCTTACATCTTTGGATGTTGTAGCTTTGATAATTTTTGCTATTGATATTTTTATCTTAAGAAAATGGAAGTCTAATCCTCTTTGGGTTATGTTATGCTCTGGCATCGTAGGAATTGTTCTATATTTACTTGTTTAATAGATAAATTAATTAATTGAAATCTCTTCAATAGTTGTTATTGGTGCAGTTGTAGGTATTCTGTAAAGTGTTGACTGATCTTCATAATATGAGAAGAAGGTATACCTGGAAGTACAGTGAATACCTGATATTTCGCCAACGGCTACATATTCTAACTGAGTCCCGTCAACATTCATTCTGTAAAGACCGGCATTGTCACCGCCCTCAACGTGGAAGAATATTTTATTACCATATACGTTGTAGTTAATTACTTTGCCATTTTCAGGTGCATATAAAAGCTCGAGTGTCTTATTTGACATATTAAGTCTTACAAGTGAATACTGTTTGTCAAGGTCTATATAATAAGCGTAATTATTATCAATCAATGTAAGGTAAGAATTGCTGTCGTAGTAATTAACAATCTGACAGGTCTTAGTATCCATAGAAAGTATATGGTGACGTCCGTTAGGGTCTGAGAAGTAAAGCTTTCCATTATATATACTTGTTGGAGAATAAGGCGTGTCAGATATTATAGAATTATTCTTGCCATCAATGTCTACTTTATAAAATGTAAGGGCTGTTGTGTCATCATAATGCTGGTAAAATACAGTGTTACCACTAAGACTTGCTGCACCGGAACGGTCATTATATAAAATTTTTGAATGGCTTCCGTCTAAATCACATCTGTAAAGACCAAAAAGCTGGCCTCTGAATACCATTCCGATAGTACTTTTATTAAAATTATTCTTTACATAGTATATGTAATTGCCACATACGTTAAGGTAGGCAACGCTGTCATCATTTATTTTGGAAATGTTCGTACAGTCAGAATTCATAACATATAATTTGTTGTAATCGTCAGGGTTGGCAAAATATATTTTGTCATTATATTCGCAGAATAGCCCTCCATTGATAAGATTGCCTGCTGTGTTGCCAATAGCATTGTCGTTGTTATGTACTGTCTGGTTCTTCTTAAAATAAAAAAATCCGCCAACACCAGCAGCTGCAATTACTAAGACAACAATAATTATTGTAATGGTCTTTTTCATATTGTAATCTCCATTCTGTAGTATTTTATATAATTAATCAGTATTATTAATAGTTGTTAATTATTTACTTACATATTACAAAAAATATGATACAATATCAATGGTTTAAAGCAATAAAGATTACGAGGTTGAAAAATGTTAGATTTGAATGTAATAAGAGAGCAGATTGACGGTATTGATAAACAGCTTGTCGATTTGTTTGAACAGAGAATGAAGCTTACAAAGGAAGTTGCAGAGTACAAAATCCAGACAGGAAAGAAAGTTCTTGATACACAGAGAGAACGTGCGAAGATTGAAGCTGTTACAAAGCTTGTTAAAAATGAGGCTAATGTCCATGCCATTGATGACTTATTTTCACAGATTATGGCTAATTCAAGAAAAGGACAGTATCAGCTTCTTGAAGCTATGGGTCAGACTTTAAGAGAACCTTATGAGGCTATAGAAAGCATTAATAAAGAGGGTGTTAAGATTGTAT
Source organism: [Lactobacillus] rogosae (assembly GCA_900112995.1). Lineage (GTDB taxonomy): Bacteria > Bacillota > Clostridia > Lachnospirales > Lachnospiraceae > Lachnospira > Lachnospira rogosae. Next base: position 74,663 of record FONU01000003.1, read on the forward strand.
ATCAGGGAGTTCCGGGTGCATACACACAGGAAGCTGCCTGCAATTTCTTTGGGGAGGACTGTGATAATTATGGTGTTCCTACCTGGAGAGACGTTATGGAAGCAGTTAAGAATAAGGAAGCTGATTATGGTGTGCTTCCAATTGAGAATTCTACAACGGGAAGTGTTGTAGGTGTATATGATTTATTACAGGAATATGATAACTACATAATTGCTGAGACATTTGTTAATATAGATCACGTTCTTGTAGGACTTAAGGGAACAGATATTAATAAGGTTACAACTGTATATTCGCACCCACAGGGAATTATGCAGTGCGACCATTTCCTTAATACACACAAGGATTGGCAGAGAATTCATCAGGCTAATACAGCTATGGCGGCTAAGATGCTATTATCAGAAAATGATCACACGCACGTTGCAATATCTAGTAAGAAAGCTGCACAGATATATGGTCTTGAAGTATTAGAAACAGGTATTGCTGACTTATCTAACAATACAACCAGATTTGTAATAATAACTAATGCAAGACGTTTCTTAAAAAATGCTAACAAGACAAGTATAGTATTCGAGACAGCCAATGAGGCAGGAACACTTTATAATCTTTTAAGCCACATAATATATAATGGGCTTAATATGTATAAAATCGAGTCAAGACCAGCAGATAAGCAGTGGGATTATAAGTTCTTTGTGGATTTCGAGGGTAATATTGATGATCCCCGCGTTATGAATGCGTTAAGAGGAATACAGGAAGAAGCTAAGTCAATCAAGCTTCTGGGTAACTACTAAAAATATCTGTAGTGTAATAATAATATTAATTGTTATAGCATAAAAACTATATTTAAAATAATGTTGAAAAATGCCGCAACTTAGTGTATCTTAAAACTATGAGCTGTACGACTGGCGGAAAGCATATTATACAGAACTTTTAATTGGTTAAAGTTATGGAATATGTGTGGGATTACCCACAGGGAGTACAGTATATATGATTATCAGCCGACCGCCTGGGCAGCCCCTTAAAAGGTTACCCAGATAAGGTCGGCTTTTTTGTATAAATTATACAAAAGGCACTTTGTGCCGATTATGCACACTTGCACGAAGATGTAGCTTGCCAAAGGCGACTGCACATAGTGTGGTATGTGCTTTGTACATTTTTTACAGACTGTATGAAAAACAGAAATGGAGGATTATTATGCAGATTACAACACTTGAAAAGGAATTATCGGGTTGTTCTTATCCGGGAAGAGGAATTGTTATCGGAAGATCAGCAGACGGAACAAAGGCTGTTACAGCATATTTTATTATGGGAAGAAGTGCTAACAGCCGTAACAGAGTATTCGTTGAGGACAAGGAAGGAATAAGAACAGAGGCGTTTGACCCAAGTAAGCTTGAAGATCCAAGCCTTATAATATATGCTCCAGTACGTGTTCTTGGAAAGAAGACAATCGTTACTAATGGTGACCAGACAGATACGGTATATGACCTTATGAGTACAGGAAAGACATTTGAAGAATCATTAAGAACAAGGGAATTTGAACCAGATGCTCCTAACTTTACTCCTAGAATATCAGGTCTTATGACAGTCGATAACGGTGAATATGATTATGCAATGTCAATATTAAAGAGCCACAACGGCAATCCTAACCAGTGTGACAGATTTACATTTACATATGATGCACCAATTGCAGGAGAGGGACATTTTATTCATACATATATGAATGATGGTTCACCACTTCCAAGCTTTGAGGGAGAACCTGTATTAGTCAGAATAGAAGGCAATATTGATACATTTACTAATATGGTATGGGAAAATCTTAATGAAGATAATAAAGTATCACTTTTTGTAAGATTTATTGATATCAAGACAGGTGAATATGAAACAAGAATTATCAATAAGAATAAATAATAAGAACTACTAACTAAGAACTATTAATATAATAAATAATTAAGAATTAATAATAGGAATTAATAAATGAATGGAGAATAGTTATGAACGAATTTCAGTTAAAATATGGCTGCAACCCTAATCAGAAGCCATCAAGAATATTTATGGAAGACGGAAGCGGGCTTCCAGTAGAAATCCTTAACGGAAGACCAGGTTATATCAATTTCTTAGATGCATTCAATGGCTATCAGCTTGTTAAGGAATTAAAGGAAGCAACAGGACTTCCAGCTGCAACTTCATTTAAGCATGTATCACCAGCAGGTGCGGCAGTAGGACTTCCTCTTAGTGAAGTAGAGAAGAAGATATACTGGGTAGATGAGAATATCGGAGAGCTTTCACCACTCGCCTGTGCTTATGCAAGAGCAAGAGGTGCAGACAGAATGTCATCATTTGGTGATTTCATATCATTATCAGATGAGTGTGATGCTTCAACAGCAAAGCTTATCCAGCACGAAGTATCAGATGGTATTATCGCTCCTGGTTTCACAGATGAAGCTTTAGAGATACTTAAGGGCAAGAAGAAGGGTAATTACAATATAATTAAGATTGACCCTTCATATCGTCCAGCACCAGTTGAGAGAAAGCAGGTATATGGTGTTACATTTGAGCAGGGACGTAATGAGTTCAAGATTAATGAAGCACTTCTTGAAAATGTTGTTACAGAGAATAAAGAAATTCCAAAGCAGGCAAAGATTGATTTAATAATTGCCCTTATTACATTAAAGTATACACAGTCTAACTCAGTATGCTATGCAAAGAATGGACAGGCAATCGGTATCGGAGCTGGACAGCAGTCAAGAATTCACTGTACAAGACTTGCAGGACAGAAGGCTGACAACTGGTATCTTCGTCAGAACCCTAAGGTATTAGAACTTCCATTTAAGGAAGGTGTAGGCAGAGCTGACAGAGATAATGCAATTGATCTTTACATTGGTGATGAATATATGGATATTCTTGAAGATGGAGCATGGGAGAGAGTATTTACAGAGAAGCCAGAAGCGTTTACTAAGGAAGAAAAGAGAGCATGGCTTGATGGCAACACAAATGTTGCACTCGGTTCAGATGCGTTCTTCCCATTTGGCGATAATATTGAGAGAGCATATAAGAGCGGTGTTAAGTATATTGCACAGCCAGGTGGTTCAATAAGAGATGATAATGTTATTGAAACCTGCAACAAGAGAGGCATTGCAATGTGCTTTACAGGAATGAGATTATTCCACCACTAATTAAAAGTATTTTTGATAAAAGATATCCGCGATATAAAATGAGCAATTAATTATTTTCTGGAATTAGTTTATTCCATTTTCTGGAATATTTAATAAAAATTTAAAGAGTATATAATTGGTACTTTATTTTTTCAATTTAATGTGATAAAATACTAAAGATTAAAAGAGGTGACAGCTGTCATTGAAGTTGTCATCTCTATTTTTTTTGATGATTTATTGTATTATATCGTCTGGCAATAATTCATCAATGATTTTTATACTTTTAGGAGGTTTTTTATGAAAGACGAGCAGTTTAAGCCGTATATACCTGCGGATAAGATTACTCCAGAATTCACAGTAACATCTGTTATTATGGGTATGCTTCTTGCTGTAGTATTCGGTGCTGCTAATGCTTACCTTGGTTTAAGGGTAGGTATGACTGTTTCAGCATCAATCCCAGCAGCCGTTATTTCTATGGGTGTTATACGTGTCATCATGAAAAAAGATTCTATCCTTGAGAGCAATATGGTTCAGACAATCGGCTCTGCGGGTGAATCGTTAGCAGCAGGTGCTATTTTTACATTGCCTGTATTATTCTTATGGGCTAAAGATGGAATTATGGATTCTCCATCACTTCTTACAATAATGTTAATATCTCTTTGCGGTGGTATTCTTGGTGTTCTATTTATGGTTCCACTTAGAAATGCACTTATCGTTAAAGAACACGGAACACTTCCTTATCCAGAAGGAACAGCTTGTGCTGAAGTATTACTTGCTGGTGAAGAAGGTGGAGCAAGTGCCAAGTCTGTATTTGCAGGTATGGGATTTGCAGCATTATTTAAGTTCATTACTGATGGAATTAAGGTTATTCCTAGTGTTATTACAGCACCTATTAAGTCGCTTAAGACAGAACTTTCAGCAGAAGTATATCCGGCATTACTTGGTGTAGGTTACATATGTGGACCTAAGATTGCATCATATATGTTTGCTGGTGGTATATTAGGCTGGTTCGTACTTATTCCGGCTATTGTAACATTTGGTGGTTCAACAATACTTTATCCAGGTACAATCTCTATTGCTGATTTATATGCAACAAAGGGAGCAAGTGCAATCTGGAGTAATTACATCAAATATATCGGTGCTGGTGCCGTCGCAACAGGTGGTATTATAAGTCTTATTAAGTCATTACCACTTATTGTAAAAACATTCTCAGATGCTATCAAGGGAATGAAAGGTGATAAGAACACAGGTAAGCTTCGTACAGAACAGGATATTGATATGAAGGCTATTGCAATTGGTATTGTTGTTACAATTGCTATCTGGCTTATTCCAGATATTCCTGTTACAATTCTTGGTGCTATTCTTATAGTAATATTTGGTTTCTTCTTCGCAACAGTATCTTCTCGTATGGTTGGTATTGTAGGAAGCAGTAACAACCCTGTATCAGGTATGGCTATTGCTACACTTTTATTTGCTACATTATGCCTTAAGGTTACAGGTGATGTAGGTGTTCATGGTATGAAGGGTGCTATCGGTATCGGTTCTGTAATCTGTATTATCGCAGCTATGGCTGGTGATACATCACAGGATTTAAAGACTGGTTATATCCTTGGTGCTACACCTAAGAAGCAGCAGATTGGTGAACTTTTAGGTGCAGTTATTGCAGCATTAACAATCGGTGGCGTTCTTGTTCTTCTTGACAGTGCATGGGGCTTTGGTACAACAGAACTTGCAGCTCCTCAGGCTACTCTTATGAAGACAATCGTAGAAGGTGTTATGCAAGGAAATCTTCCTTGGGCACTTGTGTTCATCGGTGTATTTATTGCATTAGTAATTGAAATACTTGGTATTTCAGTTCTTCCAGTAGCAATTGGTTTATACCTTCCATTAGAGCTTTCAGCAACAATTATGATTGGTGGACTTATCCGTCACTTTGTTGACAAGAAGTCTAAAGATAAGGATAAGGACAACGAAGCAAGTGGTGGAATTCTTTTCTGCTCAGGACTTATTGCTGGTGAAGGTCTTGTAGGTATTCTTCTTGCTATATTTGCAGTAGTTGGACTTGCAGATCCAATTGATTTATCAGGAAGCATTTCACTTGGAACAATCGGTTCTATTGTGTTAATGGTTATTATGGTTCTTTTAATATTAAAGAATGCAGTATGGACTAAGAGCAAAGAAAAGTAGAGTGTGAACGAATATGAAGACAAAATCTAAGAAGGCAAAGGCAGAAAGTGCTAATTACCTTGATTATGTGCCAATGCATAATGAGGATAAATATCCTTTTCAAACAGACGATAATGGTGCAGTAACAATAATGGTTGAGAATAAAGGTGTGTTTAATAAAATAGCACAGGTTGTATTCAAAAAGCCAAGAATATCAAAGATTCATCTTGATGAAATGGGTAATTTCATATGGCCATATATAGATGGTGCAAGAACGATATATGATATATCTGAGCTTGTGCACGAGCATTTTGGTGATAAAGCTGAGCCTTTGTATAAAAGACTTGTACAATATTTTAAGACACTTGAAAGTTATGGTTTTATAACATTCAATAAGTAAATACTTAGTTTAGATAAAAGGGCGTAGCAGCGGATAGCTGTTACGTCTTTTTTTAGTGCTTTTATCGTGTATAAGCATATATCTTTTATCAGTTTTACTGGAATATTACAAAATTTACCGAAAAACTTTACAACTGTCTTGTCAGCTGTAAAGTTTTGTAGTATACTTTGTGAAATTATAACGATTTCTGGAGGAATACATATGTCTATCGTAAGCGATATTGAAAAGTTAAAGAAAGAGAAGAACGCAGTAATACTTGCACATTATTATGTTGATGAAGATGTTCAGGACGTTGCAGATTATATAGGTGACTCGTTTTATTTAAGCAAGGTGGCTACTAAGGTGAGTCAGGACAGAATTATATTTGCTGGTGTTGAATTTATGGGAGAAAGTGCGAAAATCCTTAATCCTAAGAAAAGAGTGTTTATGCCGGATATGAATGCAGACTGTCCTATGGCACATATGGCTGACAAAGATGAGATACTTGCTTTAAGAGAAAAGTATGATGACATTGCGGTTGTCTGTTATATTAATTCAACTGCTGAATTAAAGAAATATTCAGATGTATGTGTAACATCATCTAATGCAGTTAAGATTGTTAAAAATCTTCCTAATAAAAATATATTTTTTATACCAGATAGAAATCTTGGAAGCTATGTTGCGAAACAATGTCCGGATAAGAATTTTATATTTAATAATGGCTGCTGCCCAAGACACGTTGTCATTACTAAAGATATGGTGTTAAAGGCTAAAGAATTACACCCAGAGGCTAGATTTGCAGCCCATCCTGAATGTACAGAAGATGTACTGGCACTTGCAGATTATGTTGGAAGCACGTCAGGAATTATTGATTATGTTGTTGATACTGATGCAGATGAATATATTATCGGAACAGTTGATGGTGTGTTCAATGAGATAAGAAAGAAGGCACCAGACAAGAAGCTTTATACAGTTAAGCCTGACCAGGTATGCGTGAATATGAAAAAAGTTACGCTGGATAAGGTGTTAGATGTTCTTGAAAATGATACTAATGAGGTATTCGTTGATGAAGAACTTGCACAGTGTGCATTAAAGCCGCTTAATAAAATGCTTGAGCTGGCAGCAAAATAATATGATTAATATTAAAATACATTGCAGATAAATGGTATATAACAAACTGGTATAATTAAAGAAATGGAGTAAAATTATGGAAACAGATGTATTAATAGTAGGCTGCGGCTGTTCAGGTCTTTATTGTGCACTCAATCTTCCGAGAGATAAGCGAATTCTTATGATAACAAGCAGTGATGCAGAAAGCAGTGATTCATATCTTGCACAGGGGGGAATGTGTATGTTAAAGGATGATAGTGATTATGACAGTTATTTTGAGGATACACTTAAAGCAGGACATTATGAGAATGATAAGAAATCAGTAGAGATAATGATTCGTTCGTCAAGAGATGTTGTCAAGGATTTAATTGAGACAGGTGCTGATTTTAAGAAAGATGAGCAGGGCAATCTTGCATACACTAAAGAGGGAGCACACAGCAGTAACAGAATAATATTCCATGAGGACGTTACAGGAAAAGAGATAACAAGTCATCTGCTTGAAAGAGTAAGGGAGCTTCCTAATGTAACATTATTAGAGAATACAAGGATGTTAGACATTATAAGCTATAATAATGAATGTGTTGGTGCAGTTATAAGAAAATCAGATAACAGCCTTATGACAGTTAAGGCAGATGTCACTGTTCTTGCAACAGGCGGAATAGGTGGTCTTTATAGACATTCAACTAATTTCAGACATCTTACAGGCGACTCGATTGCAATTGCTGTTAAGCATAATGTTGAAATAAAGGATATTAACTATGTCCAGATTCATCCAACAACATTTTATTCTAAAGATGAGAAGGACAGAAGCTTTCTTATATCTGAGTCAGTAAGAGGCGAGGGTGCAAAGCTTTATGACAAGAATGGCGAAAGATTTGTTAATGAACTTCTGCCAAGGGATTTACTTACACAGGCTATATATGAGCAGATGAAAAAGGACGGAACAGATCACGTCTGGGAAGATTTAAGGACGATTCCAGAAGCTGAGCTGAAATCGCATTTTCCTAATATAGTTGAGCATTGCAGACAGCAGGGGTATGATGTAACTAAAGAATGCATACCAGTTGTACCGGCACAGCATTATTTTATGGGTGGCATAAAGGTTGATTATGAGAGCAGGACATCTATGGACAGATTATATGCAATAGGTGAAACAGCCTGCAATGGTGTTCACGGAAGAAACAGGCTTGCGAGCAATTCGCTTCTTGAAAGCCTTGTATTTGCCAAGAGAGCAGCTCATAATATGATAGATAGCGAATTAGCTGATAAACTTAATGCATCGGCCGATGCCTATGTTACTAATATGAAGCTTACGGATTATGAAGATGAAAATGCTTTGAATGAATTATATGCAAAGCTTGTAAAAGATAAAATAGATGAAGCAGATGCAGGAAAGCAGACAGCATAAAAAGAAAAATATGGTATAATATGACTACTTCGTAGTCACTTAGAAGTTTCTTCGAAACTTCGGATGCGTGGAAAAGCAACGCAGAAAATATGGTATAATCAGGAGAATAAATATGTTTGATAATGTTACTTTAAAATTAAATGCAGATCCATTAATAATCAGTGCGTTAAAGGAAGATATAACAAGTGAAGATGTGTCGACTAACAGTGTTATGCCAGAACCTAAGAAGGGCGAGGTACAGCTTATATGCAAGCAGGATGGAATCATATGCGGACTTCCGATATTTGCAAGGGTATTCACACTTCTTGATGAGAATACAGTTGTTGATTTAAAAGTAAAAGATGGAGATAAAGTTACTAAGGGAGAGCTTCTTGCAGTTGTAACAGGTGACATAAAAGTGTTATTATGTGGGGAGAGAACAGCACTTAATTACTTACAGAGAATGAGTGGAATTGCTACATATACTAATGAAGTTGCCCAGTGTCTTGAAGGAACAGGTATTAAGCTTCTGGATACAAGAAAGACAACACCTAATAATAGATTATTTGAAAAGTATGCAGTAAGAGTCGGTGGCGGTAATAACCACAGATACAATCTTACAGATGGCGTGCTTCTTAAGGATAATCATATAGGAGCGGCTGGCGGAGTAGCTAAGGCTGTTAAAATGGCAAAGGAATATGCACCATTTGTAAGAAAAATAGAAATTGAGGTTGAAAATCTTGATATGGTCCGTGAGGCTGTTGAAGCAGGAGCAGATATAATTATGCTTGATAATATGTCACACGATACTATGAAAGAAGCTCTTAATATAATTGACGGCAGGGCAGAGGTTGAAATATCTGGTAATATTACCAAAGAGAACCTTGAAAAGTTATCAGGACTTTCTGTTGATTATGTATCAAGCGGAGCACTTACACATTCAGCACCGATTATGGATATATCATTAAAAAATCTTCACCCAATTGAATAGATGAAAATGGAGAGATAGTATGAACGGAGAACAAAGACGTGAAAAAATAATAGATATTCTTAATAGTAGTAGTAAGCCTGTTTCGGGAGTTGCACTTGCCAGCATGCTTAATGTGAGCAGACAGGTAATTGTTCAGGATATAGCACTTATAAGAGCTTCTGATAATGAAATATCATCAACTAACAGGGGATATGTTATCCGTAAGAAGAATGAACATACAAGAATATTTAAGGTCGTTCATACAGAAGCAGATGTAGAAGCAGAGCTTAACAGTATTGTTGATATGGGTGGCTGGGTTAAAGATGTGTTCGTATATCACAAAGTATACGGAGTTATTAAGGCAGATCTTAATCTGCACTCAAGGCGTGATATTAAAGATTATATGGCAGAGATTGGAAATGGAAAGTCTAATCTGTTAATGAATGTCACATCAGGGTATCATTATCATACAGTGATAGCACCTGATGAGGACACGTTGGACATTATTCAGGAGAAGCTTGACAGGCTTGGTTTTCTTGCAAGATTACAGGAGTATGAACCTGTTGATTTCTGGAGCAGTAAAGCGTAAAATGTGAATTAGATACTTATTGATGAGTATTATAAGTAACGCAGACTGTATAATGATTAAGGTTATGTGGTTATGGAGGATATATGGTTAAACTTATTGCACTGGATTTGGACAGAACAACACTTACATCGGACGGACACTTATCGGAGGCTAACAAAAGAGCTTTAAGCGGGGCAATTAAAAGAGGTGTCCATGTATGTATTGCCAGCGGCAGGGCATTTGATACTCTTCCAGAGGAAGTGCTTAATGTACAGGGAATAGAGTATGCAATAACAAGCAATGGTGCAAGTGTATACAGGATTGCAGATAGAAAATGTATTAAGTCATATATACTAAAACCACAGTCCGTTGATAATGTCCTGTCGGTATGCAAGCAGTACCCTGTTACTTATGAGGCATTTATAAGAGGGTGTGCATATGCGGCAAAGGAGTATATTGACAATCCTGTAAAGTATGGTGCAACAGAAAATGCGATACAATATGTACGTTCCACAAGAATATTAAAAGAGAATATTATACAATTTATCAATGAGCATAGAAATGAACTTGATTGTATGGATATTGTCCTTGATGATGATATTTTAAAGCGTAAGATTATTGATGAACTTTATGAGTCTGACAAGGATATATATATTACAAGCTCAGTAAAACAGCTTATAGAAATATCCTATAAAGATGCTGGAAAGAGGTCAGGAGTACAATATCTTGCAGGACTTCTTGGCATAGACAGGAAAGATATTGCGGCATTTGGCGATGCGGATAATGATATTGATATGATACAATTCGCAGGCTACGGTGTTGTTATGGGTAATGCAACAGAACATTTAAAGAGCATTGCTGATTATGTGACTAAAAGCAATGATGAAGATGGTGTGGCATATGCTATAGAGAATATATTGTTGAATTAAAAAAGTTATGCTGATTTATGTGAATATTTAAATGCCTGTATTTTAATATATCTGTCGAACTATATATATTATATATGCTATATATGCTATATAGCATACAAAGTGTACATAGGAATATATTGTTATATGTCAATGACTATATTAAAAGTGTTGGTGATATGAAATTGATATATATATCAAACATAAGTTGATAAATATCATAAAAATGTGTAATATATAATATTGGCTGTTGCCGTAATGATATGTGAATGTATAAGCGCATTATAGCATTGTATATAATTATATAATACATAGAAGTTATATGAGAATATGCGCAGAAATGAGGATGAAATGGATAATCAGAAATTAGCAGATTTATTATTTCCGGAAGTAGTTAATACTCCTGAATATTATGAAGAGAAATTCCCATATAGAAAGCTTCCTAATAAGGCAGAAGTTACACGTATGGCACCAAGTCCAACAGGATTTATTCATCTGGGCAATCTCTATAGTGCACTTGCTGATGAGAGAATTGCACACAGAAATGGTGGCGTATTTTATCTTAGAATAGAAGATACAGATGAGAAAAGAAAAGTTGATGGTGCAGTAGAAACAATTATTAATGTATTAAGATATTTTGATATTGAATTTGATGAGGGTGCTGGCTTTGATGATACAGATCCAAGAAATGCTTATGGACCATATTTCCAGAGACAGAGAGTTGAAATATATCATACATATGCTAAGAGCCTTGTAGAAAGAGGACTTGCTTACCCATGCTTTTGTACAGAGGAGGAGCTTGATAAGGTAAGGGCAAAGCAGGAAGAAGATAAGGTTCTTACAGGTTATTATGGAGAATATGCGACTTGTCGTAACCTCTCTTATGAAGAGATAGAAGCTAATATTAAGGCTGGTAAGCCATATGTATTAAGACTTCGTTCACAGGGAAGCCCTGATAAGGAGATTACATTTGTTGATGCAATCAAGGGAGAGATTAAGCTTCCAGAGAATATACACGACATTGTGCTTTTAAAGAAAGATGGTATTCCAACATACCATTTTGCACATGCAATTGATGACCATCTTATGAGAACAACTACAGTTGTAAGAGGTGGTGAGTGGCTTGCATCAGCTCCTATACATTATGAGTTATTCCATTTATTGGGCTTTAAGATGCCGGCTTACGCACATACAGCACATCTTATGAAGTTTGATGAGGAGACAGGAGGCAAGAGAAAGTTATCTAAGAGAAAAGACCCAGAGCTTTCACTTGATTATTATAGGAAGGACGGATACCATCCATATACAATGAAGGTATATCTTCTTACGCTTCTTAATTCTAACTTTGAAGAGTGGCACGAGAAGTTCCCGGACAAGGATATCAATGAGTTCCCATTCTCAGTAGAGAAGATGAACCAGTCAGGTGCACTCTTTGATAAGGATAAGCTTCATAATATATGTAAGAATGAATTATCTAAGCTTTCAGAAGAAGAACTTTACGATTTCCTTTATGACTGGGCTAAGGAGAATGAACCAGAAAATGTAGAGAAATGGTTCGGCGATAGAGAAAAGATGTTACAAATTCTCCGCCTTTATATGGGTGTCGGTGCTAAGAGAAGAAGAAAAGATTTAATGTATGCAAAGCAGATATTTGAACTTATCTCTTATTTCTTTGACGGTGAGTCAGCAGAGGAAATGGACGAATTCAAGCTTGATGAAGATATGGTAAGTAAGATACTAAAGAGTTATCTTGCAAAGTATGACCATAATGATGATAATTCAGTATGGTTTAACAAGCTTAAGGAGATAGCAGATGAGCACGGCTTTGCTTCAGATATGAAGGCTTACAAGGCTAATCCAGAGAATTTCAAGGGAAATGTATCTGATATAGCTGAAGCTGTAAGGATTGCAGTTACAGGACGTGCCAATACACCTGACCTTTGGACAATAGTTCATATTATGGGTGAGGAGCAGATGACAGAAAGAATTAAGAAGCATATTAAGTAATTGTGCATAAGCAGTTTAATAAACTGGGGAATTGATATACAAAAAGAATATTATACAAGTAGATTAATATACCAAAGAATTAATATGTTGACAGAACAATATGCAGGAATGGAGATTAATATGTCTAGAGAAGATGAAGGACTTAAGCAGTTAGGCAATAAGACGAAGTATAGTATGGATTATGCACCAGGAGTGCTTGAAATATTTGAGAACAAACATCCGGACAATGATTATTTTGTAAAATTTAATTGTCCTGAGTTTACAAGTCTTTGTCCTATAACAGGCCAGCCTGATTTTGCAACAATATATATATCATATATTCCTGATAAGCTTATGGTTGAATCAAAGTCACTTAAATTATATCTGTTCAGTTTCAGAAATCATGGTGATTTCCATGAGGACTGTGTGAATATAATTATGAAGGATTTAATCAGGCTTATGCAGCCAAGATATATAGAAGTGTGGGGCAAGTTCACTCCACGAGGAGGAATATCAATTGACCCATATTGCAATTATGGCAAGGAAGGAACTGCATTTGAGGATATGGCAAAGCAGAGACTTTTATGGCACGATATGAATCCTGAAAAGGTTGATAACAGATGATGTAAAGCTGGAAGTATATGCTTAATATAGCGCAATTTTATTTAATTAATAAGTCTGCGTAATATTGGCATATACTTCCAGCTTGTTTCTTAATTATGTGTTTATTTCAAGTTTCAAGTTGCTTCAAAATGTATAAATTTGGGATTATTAACCTGCGATTTTAAAGATAATTTAACAATATTTAACAAATTTTAGTAAAACTTAATAAATGGATTGATATTGTAAATACATAGTGATAATATATATTTAAATATTTAAGATACGATCAATTGAATATTTAATGTGTAGAAGAACGGAGGAATAATATGAGCAAGGAACACACAAAGAAAAATGCTGCAGTCGAGGGGTTCAAAAATAAACAACTGACCTATAAGATTTCAGTAGCAGTGGGTATATTATTAGTTGCCTGCCTTACGGTTATGATTGCAATTAGTGCAACAATTGCAGCTAAGTTTATGAATAGTAGTATAAGTGGTGAGTTTGATGGAATTGCACAGCAGAATGGTGTATCAGTACAGGAGGTACTTGACAGAGCCTCAGATGTTGCTAATATTCTTCAGAATTATATTACGGAACGTTATGATGATTATGCTAAGACCGGATATACTGGAGAGACAGTTAAGAGTGAAGTATATGATGTACAGTTACAGAAGATGAACAAAGAGATTGAGCAGTTTATGATCAGCGTAGCCAATACATCTGTAACATCAAGTGAAAGCATTGCAGGTGTTGGTGTATTTTTTGAGCCTAATGCTTTTGACCCTGCTATTAAAGATTATACAATCTATGTAAGTGAATCAGATGCACAGAGTGGAAAGGTACAAAGCTATGGTGAGTATTCAAGCTATGGTTCAAAGGACTATTACAAGAATGCAGCAGCTTCACAGCAGAGCAGCTTTACAAGTCCATATAAGGATCAGGGCATCAATATGGTAAGTGCCTCTTTTCCAATTGTATATCATGGTAAGACACAGGGTGTAATTCTTGTAGATATTAATGTTGATACATTCAGCGGACTCCGTTCAACAGACGATAAGTACAATACAATGTATGTAGATGTACTTATGGGTGATGGTACATTTGTATATGACAGCGAATCAGATGAATATGTTGGAAAGAAGTTAAGCGATGTTTTACCAGCTAAAGAATATGCCAAGATACAAAAGGGCATTGATACAGGAAGCAGTTTCAGTGTAACAACTAAGAAGGATGATGGTTCTAAGGTTGAAAGATATTATGCACCTATTAAAGCTGTTAATCAGACCTGGTGGGCAGCAAGTGCATTAAATAAGACAGATCTTGAGCGTAATACGATTATTCTTGTAGTGTTTATGATTGTTATTTCGATTATAACTTTAGTAATTATAATTGTTATCAGCAATAAGCTTATTAAGAAGTACATTAAGCCTATAGATGATGTAGTTGCAGTAGCGGACCAGCTTGCGATGGGAGATTTCTCAGTTAATATTAAGAAGAATTATAATGATGAAATTGGTCAGCTTGCTGAGAAGTTTGATAATATGGCGGGAAGATTAAGTGCAATAATTAAAGACCTAACACGAGGTTTAAAAGAGATGGCAGGTGGTAACTTTAATATATCACCTAATGTAGAACACATCGGTGACTTTAAGGACATTGAAGTTGCTTTAGTAAAAGTTATAACAGATCTTTCATCAACTCTTTCAGAGATTAATGGTGTTGCAGATATGGTAGCTTCCAATGCAAGCCAGCTTTCAGATGGTGCACAGGCAATTACTGAGGGTGCAACGGATCAGGCAAGTTCAGTACAGGAATTACAGAGTACAATTGCTAATGTAGCTGATCAGGTTGATATGAATGCACATAATGCTAATAAGGCTAATGAAATGGCTAAAGCTGTTGGTGACCAGATTATTGAAAGTAATAATCAGGTACAGCAGATAGTTCACGCTATGGAAGTTATCACAGAGAATTCTAAGCATATCAGCAGTATTATTAATACAATTGATGAGATTGCCTCAAGTACTAACCTTCTTGCACTTAACGCTTCGATTGAAGCTGCAAGAGCAGGTGAAGAAGGAAGAGGCTTCGCAGTTGTTGCAACACAGGTTGGTAATCTTGCAGCACAGAGTGCAGATGCAGCTAAGAGCTCTGGTGAACTTATAGTTCAGGCAATTAATGCAGTTGAAGAGGGCAAGGGAATGGTTGATGATGCAGCTGCTAAGCTTATGGAGTCAGTTGAGAAGACTAAAGAACTTGTTGAGAATATCGAGCAGATTTCAGTTGCTTCAGAACAGCAGGCTGAATCATTAAAGCAGGTATCAGAAGCAGCAAGCCAGATAGCAGCTGTAGTAGAAGAGAATACAGCTATGGCTGAGGAAAGTTCTGCAAGCAGTGAGGAACTTGCTTCACAGGCGGACAGATTAAAAGAATTAGTTAGTGCATTTAAGCTTATGAAGTAATATAAAAAGCTGCCACTTTTAGCGGATTGACCGTTAAAAGTGGCTTTTTTTATGTCCTTGCACAGTATTTTTTTGATTAATTATGTGATTAGATATTGATTTCTATGATAAATGGTTATATTATATATATAACGTAGTAATCAATACTATGTAATATGAAGATAATTACAGCACATATTAAGAAAGCGTGTGCAGAAAAGAGGATTATTATGGAAAAGATTAAGAAAAATGTATCTAACATAAAGATAAAAGACCCAGGAAGTGCAATAACACATTTTATAGCAATGCTTATGGCGTTATTTGCTGCAACACCGCTTATAATTAAGGCATTGTCAGCACCTGATACAATACATGTTATTTCACTTTCAATATTTATAGGAACAATGATTTTGCTGTATGCTGCAAGTACAACTTATCATACAGTTAATGCAACACCTGGAATTAATAAAATATTAAAGAAGTTAGACCATTGTATGATATCGGTTATGATAGCGGGTTCCTATACTCCTGTATGCTTAGTTGTCCTTCATAACAAGACAGGATATGCACTGTTAGCACTAGTATGGGGAATTGCAATAGTTGGTATTATCTTTAAATTATGCTGGGTAACCTGTCCTAAGTGGATATCATCAGTTCTTTATATTGTTATGGGCTGGGCGTGTGTATTATCATTTACACAGATAATAAATGCACTTCCAACAGCGGCATTTGCGTGGTTGTTAGCAGGTGGAATAATATATACAATAGGTGGCGTCATATATGCACTTAAGCTTAAGGTGTTTAATGCCAGCCATAAGTATTTTGGTTCTCACGAGATATTTCATCTGTTTGTTATGGCAGGAAGCATATGCCACTTTATTATGATGTTTAATTATGTGGCTGTAATGCCTTTAAAGTAGTAAGTTCTTTTAAAAATACACACAAATTATGGAAATAGAATTTTATATGTGTTATCCTCTATAATCGGGTCTGTAACTATTGTTGCAGACCCGATTATAGGTTGTCAGACCAACGAACGGAGGATTAATATGTTATTTTCAGATGTCGATGCAATTGCTAAGGCAGCGTCGAATAAGGCAGAGTTATGCAACAACCATTTCGGGAAGTATTTTATGCGCTCTATTATGGCAGGCTTCTATATTGTTGTTGCAACAATTTTATCGAATGTGAGTGCGGCAGTACTGCTTCCAACTTATCCACAGTTTGGTAAGCTTTTAGGTGCATTTTTATTCTCAATTGCAATTGTACTCGTCGTATTTATGGGAGGAGAATTATTTACAGGTAATAATTTTGTTATGGCGATTGGCACATACAATAAGACGGTTTCAGTAAGAGATCTAATAAAAGTATGGGTTGTAAGCTATATAGGTAACTTTGCCGGTGCATTTATTCTTTCGGGTTTATTTGTATATAGTAAGGCTTCACACGCAATAATGGTTGATTATTATAACAGTTTTATATATTCTAAGATTTCAGCAGGTTCCATGGAACTTTTAGTAAGGGGGATTCTTTGTAATTTCCTTGTATGTATGGCAGTATTAGTTGGTACTAAGTTAAAGACAGAAAGCGGCAAGCTTATAATAATGTTCTGTATTATTATGGCGTTCGTAGTTGCTGGTTTTGAGCATTGTATTGCTAATATGAGTACATTTTCTATTGGATATATGTTACTTGGTGATATTGGCACAGCTTCTGTTATCAAGAGTATGATTATGGTGACAATCGGCAATATGCTTGGCGGAGCAGTGCTTCTTGGAGTGCCGGTACAGATTATGAAAGCAGAACACTAAAATTAAAGTCATTAGTAATGAATAAAGCATGAAAGGATTAGTGAGTTGTATGAAAGAAAATCTTAAAAAGCTTGCAAAATATTATAAGCCATATTTAGGCACATTTATTATAGATATGATTCTTGCGATGATGTCTGCGGCGGTGGCACTTGTCATACCGCTTGTTGTAAGATATATAACTTCCAAGGTTGCCTATATGCCGGCAGATGAAGCGTCTAAGGCAATATTTACAATAGTTGTGATATTATTCGTGCTTGTTCTTGTGCAGTGGGGGTGTAATTATTATATATCTAATTACGGACACGTTATGGGAGCTAAGATTGAATACGATATGAGGGCTGAGATTTTTAACCACTACCAGAAGCTTTCTTATTCATTCTATGATGACCAGAAGGTTGGACAGTTATTATCAAGAATAACTTCGGATTTATTCGATATAACAGAGCTTTTACACCACGGTCCTGAGAATATAACAATATCACTTATTAAGATTGTAGGTGCACTTGTTATATTAAGCACTATAGATGTAAGGCTTACGCTTACTGCATTTGTGCTTGTGCCTGTTATGCTTGTATTTGCATATTTCCTTAATAAGAAAATGAAGCGTGCATTTAAAAGAAACCGTATCCGTATAGGTGAGATTAATGCACAGATAGAAGATAATCTGTCAGGAATACGTGTTGTTAAATCATTTGCTAATGAGGATATAGAGTGCGGTAAGTTCAAAAAAGGCAATGATTTATTCTTAGAGTCAAAGAAAGACAGCTATCATTATATGGGAATGTACAATGCCGGACTTACAGCATTTACAACTATGATTAATGTAATTGTAATAGCAGTGGGCGGTATAGGAATAACAAGAGGCTGGGTTAATATTACAGACTTCGTAACATTTTTATTGTATATAAATATATTTACGGAGCCGGTAAAGGTACTTATTGATTTTACAGAACAGTTCCAGAACGGTTATTCCGGTTATGAAAGATTTCTTGAGATATTATCAGTTGAACCGGATATAAAGGAAAAGCCAGATGCAGTTGAACTTAAAGACGTTAAGGGTGAGATTACATTCGACAATGTATCTTTTAGATATAAGGACGGAATCGAGGAAGTATTATCAGGAATCAGCTTTAATGTTACACCAGGCAGATATGTGGCACTGGTAGGTCCGTCAGGAGCAGGAAAGACTACATTATGTTCGCTTATACCAAGATTTTATGAGGCGACAGAAGGAAGCATAAGAATTGATGGAAAAGACATTAAAGATGTTACTCTTAAGAGCTTAAGGGATAATATCGGGGTTGTCCAGCAGGACGTATATCTGTTTATGGGAAGCATTAAAGAGAATATACGATACGGAAAGCCAGATGCTACCGATGACGAAGTAATTGCAGCGGCAAAGCTTGCCAATGCACATGAATTTATAGAAGCATTTGAAAATGGATACGACACGGATATAGGACAAAGAGGTGTCAAGTTGTCAGGTGGACAGAAGCAGAGATTATCAATAGCAAGGGTATTTCTTAAAAATCCACCTATACTTATATTTGATGAGGCAACATCAGCACTTGATAATGAAAGTGAGCAGATTGTACAGGAGTCGTTAGAGAAGCTGGCTAAGAATAGAACTACATTTGTTATAGCCCACAGACTTACTACAATAGAAAATGCTGAGGAAATATTTATGCTTACAGATGAGGGGATTAAGGAAAGAGGAACTCACAAGGAGCTTATGGAGTTAGATGGTGAATATGCTCATATGGTTAAAATTCACTCAGCTAACTAGAAAAAGTATTGAAAATGTGTTATACTAATCATAGTTATAACGAAAATGTTAATCGCTGTATATTATTGTATGGCTGATTACAATATATGGAGGATGACGTATATGGAAATGTGGGATATATATGATGCCAACAAAGAAAAGACAGGCAGATTAATGAAAAAGAATGACTGGCAGCTTAAAGATGGAGAATATCATCTTACAGTGTTAGGTGTCATAGAACGTCCGGATGGAAAGTTCCTTATTACACAGCGTGTTATGACTAAGGCGTGGGCTCCTGGCTGGTGGGAAGTATCAGGCGGAGCGGCTCAGGCAGGTGAGGAGTCAATTGATGCAGTAAGACGTGAGGTTCGTGAAGAGACAGGAATTGACGTTACAGATGCCAGAGGTGGATATGTATTCACCTATAAAAGAGAGAATCCTGGCAAGGGCGACAATTATTTTGTAGATGTATACAAGTTCATTAAAGATGTTAAAGATGAGGACATACATATACAGACAGAGGAAGCCTTAGGGTATAAGTTCGTTACCAGAGAAGAGCTTAAACAGATAGCAGCAACAGGAGAATTCCTGCATTATGACAGTATTAAGCAGGTATTTGAAGATTAGATATTGGATTAAGTAAGAATTGCTGTTATTAAGTGAATATTTGTACTTGATTTATAAAATGTATTTATAATAGAAGAAGCACCAGCAGATTTATTCTGATGGTGCTTTTTAGCTATAAGAAGTAATAAAGCTTAAGAAAGGAATGTGGTATGCTTAAATATTTAAAAAAGTATTGGTTCTTTGCTCTGCTTGCACCTGTATTTATGATAGGTGAGGTTTCTATGGACTTGTTACAGCCGGAGCTTATGAGCAGAATAATTGATGACGGTGTATTGGGGCTTAACAATGGCGGGGTTGGCAATCTTAATACAGTAATTACCATCGGGCTTAAAATGATAGGATTTGTGGCACTTGGTGGTATCTGTGGCATTATGTCCGGTGTCTTTGCCAATCTTTGTGCACAGCAGTTTGGTAATGATGTAAGAAAAGCTGTCTTTAAGAGAATTATGGAATTCTCTTTTGAACAGACTGATAAATTCTCCACAGGTTCTTTAATTACAAGGGTTACGAATGATATAACACAGCTTCAGAATTTTGTAATGCAATGCCTGAGAGGTTTTGTGCGTACAAGTATGCTGTTTATCGGTGGTATAGCGTGTATGGTGTCACTTAATATGGAATTTGGAATAATAATTGCGTGTGCACTTCCGTTTGTTGCAGTATGTGTTGTATATTTCATAGCCAAAGCCAATCCTAAGTTCACAGTGTTACAGAAGAAGCTTGATAAGGTTAACAATGTAATGCAGGAAAATGTGTCTGGTGCAAGAGTTGTAAAGGCATATGTCAAGGAAGATTACGAGACAGAAAGATTTGAGAAAGCTAATAATGAGCTTGTTTCAACACAGCTTGATGTGCTTTTACTGCTTTCTTATATGACACCTATTATGAATATTATATTAAATCTTTCAGTTGTTGCGGTTATAAAGGTTGGTGGAATACAGGTAAGTGCAGGAAGTGCAACGCCTGGTAATGTAATGGCGGCGATTACATATTGTTCACAGGTGCTTAATGCGGTTATGCGTATGACGATGATATTTCAGACAGCTTCAAGGGGAATTGCCTCAAAGAAGCGTGTTATGGAGATAATTAACTGTGATCCGGCAATAAAGAGCGGTACATATAATAAAGAAACTGCCGTTAAGGGAAAAGTTGAATTTAAGAATGTGTCATTTGCATATCCAGGTATGGATAATGAAAATGTTATTGAGAACTTTAACCTTGTTATTAATCCGGGTGAAACTATCGGAATACTGGGTGCAACAGGCTGCGGCAAGTCAAGTCTTGTAAATCTCATACCACGTTTTTATGATGTGACTAAGGGGGAAGTACTTATAGATGATGTCAATGTTAAAGATTATGATTTGCAGGTTTTAAGGGATAAAGTGTCAATAGCATTACAGAAGCCGGAGATATTCAGCACTACAATAGCAGAAAATATTGCGTGGGGTGATGACAGTGCAGACATTGAAAAGATAAGACAAGCCGCTGACATAGCACAGGCAACAGAATTTATTGACAACAGGACAGATGGTATGGATACACAGGTAAGTCAGGGTGGACACAGTCTTTCAGGAGGCCAGAAGCAGAGAGTTGCCATAAGCCGTGCAGTGCTTAAGAATTCAGAGATACTTATATTTGATGATGCTACAAGTGCACTTGATTTAAAGACAGAGGCTGATCTTTATTCAGAGCTGTCGGTAAAGAAATATGATGTAACCAGGATTATAATTGCCCAGAGAATTGCTTCTGTAAAGAATGCAGATAGAATTGTTGTAATGGATAATGGCAGATTAGCAGATGTTGGAAGCCATAGTGAGCTTATAAAGACAAGTGAGATATATAAAGATATTTATGAGTCACAGCTGAAAGGAAATGAATAGAATGGAGCAGAGCAGACAGGCACAGATGAATAATTATAAAGCCTTTGGCAGAAGACCTGGCAACCGCAATCTTACTGTTGAGAAGGCTAAGGACAAGAAGGGTACTTTAAAAAGACTGATAGCATATTTTGCGGCTGAGAAAGCTATGATTATAGGGCTTCTGGCGGCTGTTATCGTTGTAGTAATATGTTCGGTATATGCACCAAAGCTTCAGAGTAATGCAATTGATATTATAGCTTCTGGCAGATTTAAGGAATTAACTCCGATACTTATAACAATGGTGGTTGTATACATAATACATAGTATATGTACATTTTTACAGACCAAGATAAGTGCGGTATTAAGCCAGAATATCGTAAAGAAGATGAGAGAAGATTTATTCAGGCACATAGTTAATCTTCCTGTAAGATACCTTGACAGTAACAGCCACGGAGATATTATGAGCCGTATGACTAACGATATTGAGAATATATCAACAACAGTTTCGCAATCGTTAAGTTCGATGTTCTCAGGCGTATTAACGATTATTGGAACAGTTATAATGATGACTGTATTATGTCCACAGCTTGCACTGTTATCGTGCGTTACTGTAATTCTTACAGTGATTGCAACTAAGTTCTTATCTAAGGCCATGAAGAAGTTCTTTACGAAAAGACAGGTGCTTTTAGGTAATCTTAATGGAACGGTTGAGGAGATGGTTACAGGTTATAAGTCAGTTGTTGCATATAACAGGCAGGAAAATGTCATAAAAGACTTTAACAATGTGTCGGATGAACTTACAAGGGTTGGAATTATAGCAGAGATTCTTGGCGGTTCAATGGGACCAGTTATGAATGTAATCAATAATATAAGCTTTGTTATTATTGCGGCATTTGGCGGATA
This sequence comes from [Lactobacillus] rogosae, assembly GCA_900112995.1. Lineage (GTDB taxonomy): Bacteria > Bacillota > Clostridia > Lachnospirales > Lachnospiraceae > Lachnospira > Lachnospira rogosae. The sequence goes on from FONU01000003.1 coordinate 97,295, forward strand.
TTTTGCCATTAACCATATTATATCTATCGGTGTTATATCTGCATTTATCGTATATGCGAAGCAGTTTGGAAGACCAATTGATGAGCTTGCACAGATATATGGACAGATACAGACAGCCATAGCGGGGGCAGAGAGAGTATTTGCAGTTATGGACGAACCGCTTGAAGATAAGAGTGGTGATAAGAATATGGATAAGCTTGAGGGCGTTATTAAGTTTAAAGATGTCAATTTCTCATATACCAAGGACAAGCAGGTGCTATATGACTTTAATCTTCAAGTTAAGGCAGGACAGAAGGTGGCACTTGTAGGCTCAACAGGAAGCGGAAAGACAACAGTTGTCAATCTTTTAATGAGATTTTATGACGTTGACAGCGGAGAGATATTAATAGATGATGTTAATATAAAGGACATAGATTGTGCCACACTCCGTAAGAACACAGCGATTGTATTGCAGGATACTGTATTATTTGCAGATACAATAAAGAATAATCTTAAGTATTCCAATGAAGCGGCAACTGATGAGCAGATGTATGCCGCTGCGGCTATGAGCAACTGCGATACTATGATTAATAAAATGCCATTAAAATACGATACAGAGCTTATGGCAGAGGGTGAGAATATATCACAGGGACAAAGACAGCTTTTATCAATAGCAAGAGCATTTCTTGCACAGCCTAAGATCCTTATATTGGACGAGGCGACATCTAACGTGGATACAAGAACTGAAAAGCATATTCAGGATGCAATGCTTAAGCTTATGGAGAACAGGACAAGTCTTATAATAGCTCATAGATTGTCTACAATACAGGATGCTGACATAATTGTTGTTATGGATGAGGGACATATAGTTGAAGCAGGCAATCATAAAGAACTTCTTAACAAAATGGGAAGATATTATAAATTATATATGACACAGTTTGCAGGACAGACAATATAGGTGTATAATTATCTATTACATAAGATTTGTGATGATGCACAGATTGAATTATAGATAATATATGCAGGAATGGTGATGGTATGCGTACAGAGAAAAAATCAAGCATAAAAAATAGTGCAACAAGGTTGATACTGATAGGGCTTCTTGTTCTTATACAGACTGGCTGGATGATATTTTTAATGATGAAGCTGAATACATATTCAACTGCCATAACATTGCTTCTTACATTTATAGCAATGTTTATTGCCCTTAAAATATTTGGAACACACGTTAATGCGGCACAGAAAATGCCCTGGCTTATCGTAATAACTGCAGTTCCGTTTTTTGGAATATGTATATATCTGCTATTTGGACGTTCTATTGTAACTAAAGGTGTTAGACGTTCATTTAATAATATTGAAACGAATGTGCTTACCCTCTTAAAGCAGGATAATGACATAATAGATGATATAGCCAGCAAGGACAAGGGCGTAGCTAACCAGTGCAGATATATAAGCAATACAGCAAGATATCCTGTATACAGCAATACAGATGTAAAATATTATCCAACTACTGATGTAAGCTTTGAGGCACAGCTTGTTGAACTTGAAAAGGCAGAGCATTTTATATTTATGGAATATCACGCTATTGAAGATGCTGAAAGCTTTGCAAGGCTTAAGCATATCCTTGAAAATAAGGCACAGAGCGGTGTGGAGGTAAGAATATTCTATGACGATTTAGGAAGTATTTTTTTCCTTAATAAAGAGTTCATAAAACAGATGAGGCAGAAGGGCATACAGTGCCGTGTATTCAATCCACTTAAAGTTATTGTAAATATGTTTATGAATAACAGGGATCACAGGAAGATAACCGTTATTGACGGCAAGGTAGGCTTTACAGGTGGATATAATCTTGCAGATGAGTATTTTAATATAACGCACCCATATGGTTACTGGAAGGACACAGGAATTAAGCTTCAGGGTGATGCGGTAAAGAGTCTCACAGCAAGCTTTCTTACTATGTGGAATGCCATAGAACATACTGATAATGATTATAATAAATATCTTGATGCGACAGATGGTACATATAAGGCAGTTATGAAAGACTGTTATGTACAGCCATATTCAGATAATCCATTAGGACAGGACAGAATTGGTGAGGACGTGTACCTTAATATTCTAAAAAATGCCAAGGACTATGTGTATATCACAACTCCGTATCTTATTATCACTGATGAGATGGAAAGAGAGTTAAGGCTTGCGGTTAAGAGAGGTGTTGATGTAAGAATTGTCACACCGGGAATACCAGATAAGAAGCTTGTATACAGAATTACAAGGTCTTATTATGAGCCACTGTGTTCGGCTGGCGTGAGAATATATGAGTATACACCAGGATTCTGTCACGCTAAGCAGTGGGTATGTGATGATGAAGTATCTGTTGTTGGCACAATCAATATGGACTACAGAAGCTTATATCTTCATTTTGAAAATGCAGTATTTATATATAATAAAGCGACGGCATTAAGTGTAAAGCAGGATATGTTAAATAACTTTGAGGCAGGACACGAAGTGACAGCTGATTATACTAAAGATGTTATTAAGCCATTAAGACTTGGGGTATGTATGTTAAGAATGATATCGCCTTTATTGTAAAATACTTGCAACAAATGTAAAATAATATATAATATTAGTGGCAAATTACATTTATCATTATAAGTGGTTAGATAATAAGTAAGAACAACATTTTGTGTCTATTGTTAGTACCTGGAGGAGGAACAGTGAGAGAAGAATTAGTAGCCGTAAAAGTAGACCACCCATTGGGAAGTACAGACGAGGATAACCCCTCGGTTGTGTATCCGATTAATGTCGGATACGTTATCAATGATAAGGATCTGGAATTCAAACCGGTAACAGATGACCAGAGAGTGTATCTTGTAGGTGTTGATGTTGCTGTTGATGAATATTCAGGTGTTCTTATTGCAGTTGCAAGAAGGAGAGATGATTCAGGAACAGTGTGGGTCGTTGCACCTGAGAACATATTATATACCAAACAGCAGATAGAAGAAATGATATATTTTAAGGAGCAGTATTATGACAGCTTCATTGAAATGGTCGATGAGGAGATGTGGGACGCTTATGATGCCAATGAGAATAAGTTAGGTTTTGAAGTTCGCAGAAGTATGGCAAAGTCACTTCCAGAAGGCGTGTACCACATAGTTGTTATGGTGTATACAGTTACAAAGACAGGAAAGGTGCTTACAACGCAGAGGTCGCGTAACAAGACGAATTCTTTAAAATGGGAAGTTACAGGAGGTTCTATTATCAGCGGTGAAACACCTAGGACAGGAGCGGTAAGGGAACTTCTGGAAGAAACGGGAATTAAGAAATTGCCAGAGGATTTAATTGAACTTTATAGGTATACTGATGATGCAAGACATTGTATATATTATGGTTATCTTAATGTATGTGACGATGAGGAACACGTTAAATTACAGCAGGGTGAAACTATGGACTATATGTATATGCCATATGAGGAATTCATTGATTTCATAATGTCAGAGAGGTTCATTCCGTCAGAACAGAGGCGTTTTAAGCTTCATAGTGAGCATATAGTAAAGCAGATTAAGCAGGCTTGTATGGTACAGTAATAAATTTAATATAATCAGAAGGGAGAGTCATATGTCATTTAAGGAACTTGTATTAAAGAACCGTTCATATAGACGTTTTTTTGAGAATAAGAAAATAGAAAAGGACGAGCTTGTAAATCTTGTTGATATAGCAAGAAATACAGCTTCAGGTGCTAACAACCAGCCTTTAAGATATAAGGTTGTGTGTGATGAGGAAAGCAATAAAAAAGTGTTTGACACATTAAAATGGGCAGGTGCGCTTCCAGACTGGGATGGTCCTGTTGAGGGTGAAAGACCAGCAGGCTACATAATAATATGCAGTGCTTCAAGCGTATCAGCACCAAGAGATGAGGGAATAGCGGCACAGACAATACTTCTTGCCGCCAATGAGGTTAATCTTGGAGGCTGTATGTTTGCAAGTGTTAATATTCCTAAGCTTAACGAAGAACTTTCAATTCCAGAGGGTATGACAGCAAGACTTGTTATTGCATTGGGATATCCTAAGGAACAGGTTGTTATTGATGAAGTATCTGAGGGAGCGAATCTTAAGTATTACAGAGATGACAATCAGGTTCATCACGTACCTAAGTTAAAGTTAGAAAATGTATTATTATAAATTATAAGGAGAATGCAGAGTTTAAGCCTTTGCTTGGATTAACAGGAAACAGGCTTACATTCTGTGAATAGTTATAAAGAAACAGGCGGGATATTAAATCCCGCCTGTTTCTTTGCTTAGTGAATAATTGTTACTATAACTGAGTAATCAGTATAATTTAATCTTTTGTTGCTAATTCCAAAAAGATATTATTATTCTATCACTGTAAATACTATAAATCAAGTTCAATTAATCTGTAGTTGCGACAAGATGTCTGTATTATTGAGTTCAAATTTTAATCAAAATTTTATCATTTTTTATTCATAGTTTATATTCAGTGAAGCCTATTTTGCAATGGACCTGTAATTCCTTATAAGCAGCGGAAGTTCAGCAATAAGCATACCAATCCAGCCGGCAAGGTATGATAATGGGAGGGCTTCAATTCCTATGCCCATTACAAGAACGAGTGGGATAGCGGCTATAACACGTACGCCCATATTGATAAAGCTGCTTAAAAGTGTAATCTTTAAATCGCCAATTCCACGGAAATATCCCTGTATGCCGTTAGTAGCGGCTGGGAGTATATACATAAATGAGATAAGGCGCAGATACTTAACACCATGCAGAATAACTTCTTCATCTTTAACAAACAGAAGCATAAGTGGTCGTGCAAGTATAAAGCACACGGCAAAAAGAATAATTCCATATATGAATTCAAGCATCATACCACATTTAAAGCCTTCTTTCATACGTTTTTTTTCATTAGCACCTTTGTTCTGAGCCATAAGTGCAGTCATAGCGTGGCCGATATTCTGCTCAGGAGTATACGCAAAATCATCAATTCTGTTGACAACAGCAAATGCAGCGGCTACGGACACGCCCATAGTGTTGACGATTGCCTGAATGCCAATCTTTCCTAACTGGACAGTTGCCTGCTGCATAGCGGATACCCAGCCGTAGCTTATTGTCTTTTTAAGAAGTGAATTGTCAAATACAAGCCATTTTCTGCCTAGCCTTAATATCTCGACACGCTTTTGTATGTATATAATACAGAATACACAGCACATCATTTCGCTTATTACAGTTGATATTGCACAGCCGTTGCTTCCCATTTTAAGGACAATTACAAAGAATAAATCTCCGAAAATATTAAGCAGTGAGCTTGCAATAAGGAAGTATAAAGGAGTCTGGCTGTCGCCTAATGCCCTTAATGTGCTTGAAAAGAAATTATATAAAAATGTAAATATCAATCCTAAAAATATAATTCTCATATAAGAAACAGTTAAATCCATAATAGATGGGTCAACCTGTAACAATTTAAGAATAGGTCTTGAAAAGATAATGCAGCACAGGCTTAATATTGCAGAGAATACAGTGCCTGAAAGCATTGTTGTGCTTATCTGTCTTTGAAGCTTGTTGTAATCTTTAGCTCCGAATTGTGTACCCATAAGTATGCTCGCACCCATACACAGACCATTTAAGAATAAAATCATAAGAGTCATTACAGGGTTGCATATACCAACAGCCGCAAGGGCTTCTTTACCTACGAATTGTCCTACAATAATACTGTCGACAGCGTTATATGTAAGCTGGAATAAGTTACCGAGGACTAACGGTATTGTAAATCCAACAAGGAGAGGCATAATTTTACCTTTTGTTAAATCTTTAGTCATAATTAATCTCCTATCCTGCCCATAACAGGGCTTGTTAAGTTTATGATATTTTGCTAAAGATTTATTATAAGACAGTTGCTTTAAATTGAAAAGAATTATATTATACTAATGTAAAAAAAGTGTACGCAGAAATGGAGATTATTATGAAAGTTACCCGTGAAGATATGCAGCTTTACGCCGTTACAGATACGCAATGGCTTAATGGCAGGGATTTCTATGAAGAAATTGAGAAAGTCCTTGCGGCAGGAGCTACATTTTTGCAGTTAAGAGAAAAGGATTCGACACACGAGGAGATTGTAAAAAAAGCATTGGCAATTAAACCGATAGCAAGAAGATATGGTGTGCCATTTGTTATAGATGATGATATATACGCGGCGTTAGAGGCAGATGTTGACGGAGTTCATATAGGACAAAGTGATGCAAGCTACGAAACAGCAAGAGAGCTTCTAGGACCTGACAAGATAATAGGAATGACAGTAAAGACACCAGAGCAGGCGGCAAATGCGGCAAGACTTGGTGCTGATTATGTTGGAATGGGAGCTGTATTTCATACAAGCACGAAGAAAGATGCCAAAGATTTAAGCAGGGATAATCTTCTTAAGCTTACAGCTATGCTTGATATGCCGATAGTTGCAATTGGAGGCATTAATTATGACAACTGTGATTATTTAAAGGATACAGGCGTGGACGGAATTGCTGTTGTATCGGCGATATTTGCAAGTGATGACTGCTCGGAGGCGACAAGAAAGCTTTATAAGAAGACAAGAAAGCTGTTTAATTATAATAAGAACATAATATTTGATATGGATGGAACACTTGTTGACTCTATGCCGTTCTGGAAGAATAGTGCAAGGGAATATGCCATTTTAAGAGGTGCTAAGCTTCCAAAGAATTTTGATGAGATAACAGGAGTTATGGACCTTTCGGAATATGCGGCTTATCTGCAAAATGTTCTTGGGATTGATACATCGCTAGAACAGATAACAGAGGCAGCAGTTGATATTATGAATAAGCATTATGCAAGTGATATTCCTGCAAAGAAGGGAATGATAAAGCTTATAAGAAGAGAATATGAGGCTGGAAGCAAGCTTGTAATATTCAGTGCTTCCGATACTTCCAGTGTGGAAATTCTTCTTAAAAGGTTAGAAATATATGAATGTTTTGAGGGAATATACACAGTATATGATGTCGGCATAGGAAAGAGTGATAAGGAAAGCTATAAAAAGGTTGCCAGGTCAGCAGGAATGGATATATCTGATACGTGGGTGTATGAGGATATTCTAAGAGGCGTTCGGGCGGCACATAATGCTGGATTGAAAGTGTGTGCTGTATATGATAAAGACTCGGCAGATGACTGGGATGAGATATGCAGTATTGCAGATAAATGTATAATAACCGGATAATATGGATTGAAATGGAGAATATATGAAGAAGAAAGTTGTTGTAGGTATGTCAGGAGGTGTTGACTCATCTGTTGCCGCATATCTTTTAAAAGAGCAGGGTTATGACGTTATTGGCGTTACAATGCAGATATGGCAGGACGATGCAGTAGAGACAACAGAGAATGGCTGTTGTGGAATATCTGCTGTAGATGATGCAAGACGCGTGGCTGGACAGCTTGATATACCTTATTATGTAATGAATTTTAAGAATGAATTTAAGAAAAGTGTAATTGATTATTTTGTTGATGAATACAAGAGGGGAAGAACTCCTAATCCTTGTATCGCCTGCAACAGATATGTCAAATGGGAATCGCTTCTTAAAAGAAGCCTTGATATAGGTGCTGATTATATAGCAACTGGACATTATGCAAGAATAAGCCAGCTTGATAATGGCAGATATGCAATTAAGAACTCAGTAACAGCAAAGAAAGACCAGACATATGCACTTTATAATCTTACACAGAGCCAGCTTGCACACACTCTTATGCCAGTTGGAGATTATACTAAAGATGAGATAAGAAAGATTGCGGCAGATAATTATCTTATGGTTGCAAATAAGCCGGACAGTATGGAGATATGTTTTGTTCCTGATAATGATTATGCAGGATATATAGAAAGAACTACTGATTATAAGTCAGTTCCGGGCAATTTCGTTGATGTTGATGGTAATGTAATCGGAAAGCATAATGGAATTATCCACTATACTGTTGGACAGAGAAAAGGGCTTGGACTTGCTATGGGACATCCTGTATTTGTAGTTGCAGTAAGACCTGATACCAATGAAGTTGTTATTGGTGAGAATAAAGATGTATTTACTGATACATTGTATGCTGGGAATCTTAATTTTATGGCAATTGAAGCCCTTAAAGAGCCAATGAGAGCAAGAGGAAAGATACGCTACAGCCATGAGGGTGCAGACTGTACAATAAGAATGATTGATGATAACACGCTTGAGTGTAAGTTTGATAAGCCACAAAGGGCAGTTACACCAGGACAGGCACTTGTATTATATGATGGTGAATATGTTCTTGGTGGAGGAACTATCATATAATGAGCACAAAAGAAAAGGAAGCGGCTGCGAAGCAGACATTTACTTTTCTTGTGCCATTAACGAACGAACAGTCGTGCGAAGCAGGACGAGAGAGTGCGATAGCACGGGTTCGTGAGTATAGGGTAGATATAATAACGTTAAAGAAATAAAGAAAAGGAAGCGGCTGTAAAATTTTCTTGACAATTACTATGTCTGCTTTATAATATTTCATATTGGATAGATAGGTTGATATTCAGAAACAAAATGCGGAGGATAATAATAATGAGTAAGTTTATTTATATGGATAATGCGGCTACAACAGCAGTAAGACAGGAAGTTGTTGATGCTATGGTGCCTTATTTTACAGAATCATACGCTAATCCATCAAGTGTATATAGTTTTGCACAGAAGACTAAGAATGATATGGAAGAAGCAAGAGAAACTATAGCTTCTATTCTCGGTGCGGCTAAGCCTAATGAAATATATTTTACAGGTGGCGGAAGCGAGTCTGATAACTGGGCATTAAAGGCAGCAGCAGAGGCATTTAAGTCAAAGGGTAATCACATTATTACAACTAAGATTGAACATCATGCAATTCTTCATACTTGCGAATGGCTTGAAAAGCACGGATATGAAGTGACATATCTTGATGTTGATGAATACGGAAAGGTTGACCCTATAGAATTCGAAGCGGCAATTAAAGATACAACAATACTTGCAAGCATAATGTTTGCTAATAATGAAATCGGTACAGTTGAGCCAATCAAGGAACTAGGTGCAATTGCACATTCTAAGGGAGTGATATTCCACACAGATGCTGTACAGGCATTTGCACATATTCCTATTAATGTACAGGAAATGAATATTGATATGTTAAGCGCAAGCGGACATAAGTTCCACGGTCCTAAGGGAATTGGTTTCTTATATGTAAGCAACAAGGTTAAGATTGGTTCATTTATTCACGGTGGTTCACAGGAGAGAAGCAGAAGAGCAGGAACTCACAATGTACCAGGTATTATCGGAATGGCTAAGGCGGCAAGCATTGCCAATACTAATATGTCAGAGAATATTAAGAATATCTCAGCAATAAGAGATCACATTATTGACAGAGTGTTAGCAGAAATTCCATATTCAAGAGTTAATGGTGACAGAACAGACAGACTTCCTGGAAATGTTCATTTCTGTTTCAGATTTATTGAGGGTGAATCAATGCTTATTATGCTTGATCAGAAGGGAATATGTGGTTCATCAGGTTCAGCCTGCACATCAGGTTCACTTGACCCATCACATGTTCTTCTTGCAATCGGACTTCCTCACGAGATAGCACACGGTTCATTAAGACTTTCACTTGGTGAAGATGCAACAATCGAAGATGCTGATTATGTTGTAGATGAATTAAAGGGTATCGTAGAAAGATTAAGAAGCATGTCTCCTTTATACGAAGATTTCGTAAAAGAGCAGGGAAAATAATAATATAATGTGTATGGTTTAATGTATACTTGTTGCAGCTGCAGTTGTCAGGATAATCTGATAGCTGCGGCTTTTTTATGTAATAGGAAATTCCAATAGAATTCCCTATTACATAAAAGGCACTATATGCCGATTATGCACACTCGCACGAAGATGTATTTTATCGCAAGCGACCGTGCTCGGTGCAGGAATGTGTTTTTACATATTCTTTTTTATATGTGTTATTGTATTTTTTGTGTATTTCTGGCGGATACACTTGATATATATAACGAGGCAGAGATATAATAGTTGGCGAATTTGTGCACTGGACCGTTCAAATATATATGAAATAAGAGCACAAAAGAAAAGAGGTTTATTTATGAAGTATCTTAAACAGTTTTTGATTATTCTTGTAATCTCGTTAGTGGGTGAATTGATGAATAAGTTCATACCACTTCCAGTACCGGCAAGTATCTATGGTATGGTTATCTTATTTGCTGGTCTTCTTACAGGATTGATTAAGCTTGACGCAGTTAAGGAAGCAGGACGATTTCTTATAGAAATTATGCCTGTAATGTTTATTCCTGCAGGAGTAGGTCTTATATCATCATGGCTTAATTTAAAGCCGATATTAGTTCCGATATGCATAATAACAGTTGCAACAATATTTACTGTTATGGGTGTAAGCGGACACGTTACACAGTTTATTGTAAGACGTACTAAGAGAGGGGATAATAATGAATAGTTTTTTTCTTGATTCAGCATTTGCGGGAGTAGCAATAAGTCTTATCGCATATATGGCAGGAACATTTCTTAAAAAGAAGTTAAAGCTGGGATTGTTTAATCCACTGCTTATATCTATAATTGTAACTATGGTTGTATTAATAATTGGTAAAGTTGATTATGAAAGCTATAATGCCGGTGCGAAGTATCTTAGCTGGCTTTTGACACCAGCCACGGTGTGTCTTGCCATTCCTCTTTATGAGCAGTTCGAGCTTTTAAAAAGTAATTGTGCGGCAATTATATTAGGAATAGCATCGGGAGTTGTCACAAGCCTTGTTACAGTGCTTGTATTATCGGTGGTTTTTGGACTTACCCACGAGCAATATGTAACATTGCTTCCAAAGTCAATTACAACTGCAATTGGTATGGGTGTATCAGAAGAACTTGGCGGATATGTAACGATTACAGTTGCAGTTATTGTTGTAACCGGAGTAATTGGCAATATATTAGCAGAATTTATATGTAAAGTATTCAGAATTACAGACCCGATAGCTAAAGGTGTTGCGATAGGAACATCTGCACACGCTGTAGGAACAGCTAAAGCTATTGAAATGGGAGAGATAGAAGGTGCTATGAGCAGTCTTTCAATTGCTGTTGCAGGTATACTTACAGTAGTTGGTGCAAGTGTATTTGCGAACTTCTTATAAAAGAATAAGAAGTTGTGACACACAGGTTTCAAAATATTGAAGATTATTTCTGTGTGTGAAAAAATTTTATATATATAATAATGAGAATGGAGGATAAATATGATTATTACAATTGCAAGACAGTGTGGATGTATGGGTGATGAGATAGGTCAGAGACTTGCTGATGAGTATGGACTTACATTTTATAATAAGGAACATATTGTTAAGCTTGCTAAGGAAAAAGGGATATATGATAAATTCCCTTATTTCTTCTCCGAGATACCGGTAAATGCTTTAATGCATTCTATAAGCAGTGACGAGAACAATGTACTGCTTAGCGAGGCAAGAAAAGCCCTTTATCCAATAATAGGTGACGGTGATTGTGTGATAATAGGCAGGGGAGCTAATTACGCATTTTCTGACAGACCAGACAAGGTAAGCGTATTCTTAAGCGGAGATAAGGCTGAGAGAATTAAGCATATAGCAGATGTCCATAATATTTCTGAAAGAAAGGCGAAGGTTGTTGTTAATGAAACTGACAGCAGGAGAGCAGAGTTTCATAAATATTGTTCTGATCAGGAATGGGGAAATGCGGCATATTACGATATGTGTATAGATGAAACAAGAATTGGTGCTGACGGAGTTGTCGGAATTATAAAAGAATATATAAACAATTGTATGTTTGACAAATAATTGCCAGACTGATATTATAGGAACATATTATCTTTGACACAATAGATAAAAATATACTAAATAAACAGATTAGTTCGGAAAGTGTGAATGAAGAAGTAAGATAACAGAGTGATAAGTCCTTCATATCTAAAGAAGTGTATACAGCTTATGAGGGCAGGCGTTAAAAGGGAGATTGTATGACATTAGAAATAATATTAGTAGCATTGGTGCTTATTATGTGTATTGCGGCAGACAAGTTTTCGGGAAGGTTCGGCATGCCTGCACTTATACTTTTTATAGGTATAGGTATGTTATTTGGATGCGATGGAATAGCTGGAATTGAATTTGACAATTTTACTATGACAGAATATATATGTAATATTGCACTTGGGTTTATTATGTTTTATGGTGGTTTTAATACTAAATGGAAGACTGCCAGACCTGTTGCTGTTAAAGCTGTTCTATTGTCTACCTGTGGCGTAATTCTTACAGCGGCATTTACAATGCTGTTCTGTTATTTTGTATTGAGATTTCCAATAGCGGAAAGCTTTCTTGTTGGAGCAGTTCTGTCAGCAACAGATGCGGCGAGTGTATTTGCAATATTAAGACGTAAGAAGCTTAATTTAAAAGATGGTGTTGCTTCGCTTTTAGAGATAGAGAGTGGTAGTAATGACCCTATTGCTTATATGCTTACTGTTATAGGAATATATATTCTTAATGGTGATAATCTTATAAAAGTTCCATACGTTATATTTGCACAGATTGTATATGGTGTGCTTATTGGCATAGGTCTTGCGGTGGCTGCCATATATGTTCTTACCAGGACGGATATAATTGTAAATGGACTTGATACTATATTTATTCTTGCTGTTGTGCTTTTAGGCTTAGGACTTTCACAGTTAGTCGGCGGCAATGAATTCTTATGTATATATCTTTTTGGCATTCTGCTTGGTAACAGCAGGATACGCAATAAAGGTAATATTGTTCCATTTTTTGATGGTGTAACAACACTGGCACAGATAGTTATATTCTTTATGCTTGGATTGTTATCCTACCCTCACAGATTTTTAACAATTATACCAATATCTATAGCAATTGCGGTATTTCTTACATTTATAGCGAGACCGGCCGTAGTATTTGCGATACTTAAGCCGTTCAAATGCTCGGTACGTCAGTGCCTTTTAGTGTCGTGGGCAGGTCTTAGGGGAGCATCTTCAATAGTGTTCTCTATAGTGATTATGGCGGGCGGAAGCGTTATGTCAAAGGATTTGTTTAATATAGTGTTTATGATATCACTTCTGTCAGTTGCAATTCAGGGAACGCTTCTTCCAGCAGTCTCAAGACGGTTGGATATGATTGATGAAACATCAGATGTACGTAAGACATTCAATGATTATCAAGAAGAATCATCAATTACGCTTATGCGTATGTTCATACCTAAAGGTCATAATTGGGAGAATAAGCTTATAAGTGAAGTACATATGCCGACAGGTGCAATTGCACTTATGATAAAAAGAGGCAGGGAAACAATTATTACAAGAGGCAATACTAAGATATGCGGCGGGGATAATCTGATACTCAGTATTCCCGCATATGAGAATGGTGATAATGATTCGCTTGAGGAGATTAACATAACTTCGGATAATAACTGGTGCAATAGAACAATACGCCAGTTGGATCTTCCAGAAAATCTTATAATTGCCCTTGTAAAAAGAGGAGAAGAGAATATAATACCTATTGGCGATACACTTATACAGAATGGTGATGTTGTAGTGATATATCGCAGATAATACAGGAAAGAGGTTGGTATTATTATGATAACCAAGAAACAAATCCAGATGTCAGAAACATTTCTGAATAGTGCAGTTCTTGCGGTGTCAGGTGGATTTCAGGATGCTTATACATATTTCACAAGAGATAAAGTATTCTCTAATGCACAGACAGGAAATGTTGTCCTTATGAGTCAGAATTTTATGACAGGAAATATAGTCGGTGGAATTAAGTATCTGTTTCCTTTCTTAGCATTCGGACTTGGAGTGTTTGTGACAGAACAGATTAATGCCAGATACAAGATGGCAAAGAAAATCCATTGGAGACAGTTAGTTCTTCTAATAGAAATTATAATACTTACAATTGTAGGTTTTATACCAGAGACTTTTAATATGGTGGCAACAATTATGGTGTCATTTTCGTGTGCTATGCAGGTTCAGGCATTCAGAAAAGTCAACGGCTTTGCATATGCAAGCACAATGTGCATAGGTAATTTAAGAAGTGGTACAGATGCACTTTCTGTATTCGTAAGAGAAAGAAAAAAAGAGCAGTTATTTAAAGCAATTCATTATTTTGGAATTATATTTTTCTTTGCACTTGGTGCAGGAATAGGCGGTAATTTATCAGAAACATTTGGAATACATACAATATGGGTATCATCAGTTATACTTATGGTAAGTATGGTGCTTATGTGGTATGAAAAGTTCAGAATTTAGGAGAATTTGATTGAAATATAGTAAAGAACAGCAGGAAGCCATTAACACAATTGATGGACAGGTGTGTATCATATCTGTTGCAGGTTCAGGAAAGACATCGGTTATAGTGGCAAGGGCTAATAATATAATTAAATCAGGTGTCAGACCATATAGAATACTGGTACTTACATTTTCCAAGGCTGCGGCAGTGCAGATGGCAGACAGGTATAAAATGCAGTATGGCAGTGATGGCATAAGATTTTCAACTATACATTCCCTGTGTTATTCGGTACTTGCAAGAGCATATAATCTGAAGGCTGAAGATATATTATCGGAAGCCGGAAGATTAAAGTTCTTTACTGAATTTCACAGACAGCTTTTATATAAGAGAGTATCAGGGGTTCCTGATGATTTTGATGAGTATTATAGAAAATGTAATGAATACATAAATAGTATGGCGGTCGGTACGGCTGACATTCAGGACAGTAAAAGCAGTTCTAAGGCATATCTTGAGATAACTTTTTCCCAGTATAAGGAATTTAAAAAGAATAATAAGAAGCTTGATTTTGACGATATGATATTATATTGTCACAAATGCTTAAGCTCTAATAAGCAGGAGCTGGAATACTGGCAGGGAATATTTGACTATATAATGGTTGATGAGTTTCAGGATACAGGCACATTGCAGGCAGAGATTATATATATGGTTGCTGATTTAAGGAAAAATGTGTGTGTAGTTGGAGATGATGACCAGTCAATATATGGTTTCAGAGGAGCTGACAGCTCAATATTTAAGGAATTCTCAAGAAAATATCCTGGGTCTGTACAGATAATTCTGGGTACTAATTACAGAAGTCTTCCATATATAATAGAAGGTGCTGACAAAGTAATAAGAAATAATGAAAACAGAATTGCCAAAAATATGTCAGCATACAGGCAGGGTGAGGGAAAAGTGCACATAAGACAGACCGCATCTTATGGCAGGCAGGCAGATATGGCAGTGTCACTTATTAATGACTATGTAAAGACAGGCGGACATTTAAGCGATATTGCAATACTTTACAGGGTGAAGAAAGAGGCCTCGGTGCTTGTCAATACATTAGAAACGATAGGTATGCCATTTTTTACAAGGGATAATGTGGATGATATTCATCTTGGCATATGTTTTTACGATATGCTTGCATATTACAGGCTTTCAAGAGGTGTGCCGGAACAGACGGATCTTAGACGGATAATTAACAGACCCAAAAGATATATAAGAAGCAACCTTGTGCACAATTGCGAATTTGACAGGAATAAAATATACGAAGCCTGTACAAAGAATGCCAGCAGACAGGATTGCTTAAGAATTAACGACACAATCAATGATATGTTTCTTGATTTCAGAAGTCTTTCGAGGATAGATAATCCGACACAGTTTATCAATTATATATACGATGATATGGGGTATGAAAATGACCTTTTTGAGTATGCAGAGTATACAGGACTTGACAGCGGGGATATCATTAACCAGTCAGAAGCTATGAAAAAGGAAGCACTGAAGTTTGATAATATGTCTGAATGGTACAGATATATAACTGACAGGGAATACAGGGTGAGAACGGATAAGAATGAAGGCGTGTATCTTAGCACATTTCACGGTGCTAAGGGACTTCAATGGAAGAAGGTTATAATAATATCAGCGAATGAACAGGTGACACCATATGCTTATATGGGGAAGGTTGATGATTATGAGGAAGAACGCAGGCTATTTTATGTTGCTATGACAAGGGCAGAAGACGAGCTTGATATTATCTATATAGATGGCGGGTCAAGACACCAGAAGAGGTCAAGATATGTGCAGGAGCTTATAACAGTATAAATTTTAAAGTGTAAATTAAGTGTAAATTATCCTGTAAAATATTGCATTATTGTATATTTTAAGCCATAATATATTACATTATCAGAAGTTCATATAATAATTGGGAGAAGTATTAATGGAAAAAAGAGAGAAGAATAAAAATATAATTGTATTGGGTATAGTTATGGCAATAAGTCTTTCTGTAGCACTTAATATAGGGAATATATTTGGTGGTATAGGAACATTTTTTAAGATTCTGAATCCAATAATTCTAGGTTGTATGCTTGCGGTTATATTTAATGTGCCAATGGAAGCATTGTCAAGACAGTTAGAGAAGCTGTCAAAGAAAGTAAAGTTCTTAAGAAAAGAAAAGGCACGCAACGGGATAAGCCTAGTTGTGACAATAGTTATAGTTGTGCTTGTATTCGCTGTTATAATGTGGTCTATTATTCCGGATTTGATAGAGTCGATTACTGGATTTATAAAGAATTTTGATAATAATGTAAATGTAGTGACTGATATTCTGGATAAATATGATGAACATCTTACGTTTATTAATGATTATGTTGAAAAGATTGACTGGAACAGCATACTTAAAAAGTCTGGAGAGGTTGCCGGAGCATTTTTCCAGAGCATATTTACGGGTATTCCACAGATAGGTTCATCTTTGTTTAATCTTAGTATATCTGTGATAATTGCAGTGTATGTGCTTATGGATAAAAGACGCCTGCTTTCACAGACAGAAAGGCTTTTAGAAGCTGTATTTGGAAAGAAGGTATCTTCTAAGGTTACAGGTGTTACTAACCTTTTTGCACAGACTTATGCAAGTTTCCTTACAGGACAGTGCGTTGAGGCTTGTATACTTGCCGTGCTTATGTTTATTACACTTAGCATATGCAGAATGCCATATGCCGGACTTATAAGCATAATGGCGGCAGTGTTCCAGTTCGTTCCATACATAGGAACATTTTTAGCGTGTGTTGTTGGTGCATTTCTTGTGCTATTCACCAATCCGGTACTTACTATATGGTTTGTAATCGTATTTCAGATTGTTCAGTTTATCGAGGGACAGTTCATATATCCAAGGGTTGTAGGAAGCTCTGTAGGACTTCCGGCACTCTTTACATTAATGGCGGTGTTCTTAGGCGGCAAGTTCTTCGGCCTTCTCGGGATGATATTCTTTATTCCGCTCACATCGGTTATATACCAGCTCCTTAGAGATATGGTAAACAACCGCTTATCGTCAGATAAGGCTGGCAACAACACAACACCAGAAACAGGGAATGCGGATACTTTGCAGGCAGATAGTGGTAGTGCAGAGTAGTTGTAACTCTGATTTTAAATCTTCATAAATAACGTTATAATTGATAAAAATGCGGTGGATTGTTCTGCTGTATGATTAATAACGGGGTAATAATTAACCTGCTGTAATATATGTATTATAATATACATTTATTACAGCAGGTTTTTAATAAAATCTGTTTATAATCTTTTAGATATAATCTTTTGCAATATCTTTAAGAATATTGGCAGAGTCTTTTAATTTTGTAAGCTCCTCATCATTCAATTCAATAGGAATTACCTTCTGTACGCCGGTTTCATCGACGACAGCAGGAATACTAAGGACAACATCATTAAGTCCGTATTCGCCTGTCATAAGGCTTGATACTGGAAGAATGGATTTCTCATTACGAACGATTGCCTCGCATATTCTTTTGACAGCCATTGCAATTCCGTAGTATGTGGCATGTTTTCTTTCAATAATTTCATAAGCACTGTTTCTGACATTTTCAAATATCTTCTTCATAGACTGCTCGTGGTTGAAGTGACCACGAAGCTCGCAGAAGTCATTAACCTTAAGACCGCCTATTCTTGCATTGCTCCAGGCAGCAAGCTCGCTGTCGCCGTGTTCACCAATAATAAATGCGTGAACGCTTCGGCTGTCAACGTCAAGATGTTCACCAAGCAGATATTTGAAACGGCCTGTATCAAGTACAGTTCCGGAACCAATTACCCTGTTAGATGGATAACCAGATTCTTTAAGTGCAATAAGTGTAAGAATATCTACAGGGTTAGATACAATAAGAAGAATTCCACCAAAATCACGTTTCTTGATTTCGCCAACAATTGATTTCATAATAGCCGCATTTTTCTTGATAAGGTCAAGTCTTGTTTCATCAGGCTTCTGGTTAGCGCCAGCAGTTATAACAATAATTGCGGCATCAGTAATATCATCATAATTACCAGCATATATCTGCATAGGTCTTGCAAATGATATGCCGTGGCTTATATCCATAGCTTCACCTTCGGCTCTTTTTGTATCTGCATCAATAAGAACCATTTCTGAGAACAGACCACTCTGCATAAGTGCAAATGCAGATGATGAACCAACAAAACCACAGCCAATTACAGCAACTTTTCTACTATTTACTTTCATAATTATACCTCATTTCTTATACAGCCGGATAATATAATGTCCAGTTAAGCTGGAATTATTGAACGGTATTCGTCTGTATATATTGTTATTTCTTTAACAAACATTATAGCACCACTTATAGTGTATGCAAGATTTATATTCAAAACATTTTTTTGTGCAAAATAATCATAAAATTATTATTAAAATTAACATATTCAGAAGATATGTTATTGACTAATTAGTGTAATATTAGTATTGTAATGAAATTGGTGGTAATTATATTTTGATATTCTGAGTTAATGTAAAATAAAGATTTAACATAAATGGGGGATTGCTATGAAGAATATAAAGAAGTTTGTAAAACGTAAAGGACATCACATAGCAGCAGTACTGGTAGTTGTATTGATATTAGTAACAGCCGGGGTATGTGTAAGCATACCTGTTATCAAGGTTACTAATAAAAGAAAGGCGAGCAAAGATGTTTTAGTGAGTAATACAATACAGGTAGCTGACAGCACTTATGGGATTCCTGGTAACAGTGCGGATGCAGATAATTCATATGTTGAATTAGCAGATGGTGACCCACAGTCGGATAATATGTCACAGGAATTAAGTGAGAATGGGATAGAGCTTAATATAACAACATTTTCTAATGATAATATGGCATATTCCAATGGCATTGATGTATCCAAATGGCAGGGAAAGATTGACTGGAATAAAGTCGCAGAAAGCGGAATTGATTACGCGATGATAAGAGTTGGATACCGTACAGATATATATGGAACTATATGCGAAGATGAATATGCGTCATACAATCTTGAGGGAGCACAGAAAGCGGGCATAGATATAGGTGTGTATTTCTTTTCGACAGCGGTTGACGAGGACGAAGCAATAGAGGAAGCATGCTGGGTCATAGATTATATATCAGCCTATGACATAACATACCCTGTTGTATACAATTGTGAAGATTATAATAATCCTTCAAGCAGAATGTATAATCTTAGTAATGAAGAAAGAACTAACAATGCACTTGCATTTATGGATACTGTGGACAGAGAAGGCTACGATGCCATGTTATATGCTGGCAAGGGTCAGATTGTTAATAATAAGGAATGGAATATACAGGATATAGAAGCCAGATATCCGATATGGGTGGCATCTTATAAAGATGGAACATATCCAGCAGTAGAACATCCTTCATACACAGGTGCGTGTGCTATGTGGCAGTATACTAATAATGCCAGAATAGATGGAATATCAGGATATGTTGACGTAAATGTTGCTTATTTTAATTACAATTCAAGCTTTAATTATAATTATGGCACACAGGCATCAGTGTCGGGACAGACACAGCAGAGCCTTAATACAGCTGAATTGGGAATTATCTTTAACAGTGTTAATGAGGAGGTAACTGCTAAAGAGCCGGTTAATCTAAGAAGTATCCCAGAAGTATCAGGTGATATTGTAGATGTGCTTGATAATGGAGATATAGCATTGCGAACAGGAATAGGTGATACCGGCTGGTCAAGGCTTATATATAATGGAAATGTTGTATATGCGGTTACGAGTTATCTTACAACAGATTATTAAATATCTATAATACCAGTGTAGAATTGTATGTGTGCAGTACGGAACAATCCGTAGGTATCATAAGCTGGAGGCTTTTCACCCAAGCATTATATATACAATATTTAAGAACGGAGATTTAATTAATGACAAAAAGAAAAATAACTAACAAAATACAAAGGTTAATATCACTTGCACTTGTTGTAGTTATGGTGTTTGCTTTTGTAGGCTGTGGAACTGCAACAGAAGATGTTAATGTAGATAATTCTGGTTATAATGCCGGTGCAGGTGCTTCAGCTGACAATCCATATACGTTTATAGATGATTATGGAAGAACAGTTACAGTAACTTCTTATAAAAGAACAGCAACACTTATAGGAAGTTTTGCAGATGTATGGATGTCTGCTGGTGGAAGTGTAGTGGCAACAGCTAATGATACATGGACTAATTTTGATTTAGGGCTTTCAAGTGATGTTGTCAATATTGGAAGTATACTAAATCCTAATGTGGAACTTCTTATAGCTTCAAGACCAGATTTTGTTATTGCAAGCTGTAATACAGATTCTAATATAGCACTTATGCAGACACTTGAAAATGCAGGAATAACAGTAGCATATTTTGATGTATCTAATTTTGAGCAGTATCTTAATATGCTTGACAAATGTACTATGATAACAGGCAGGAGAGATCTGTATAAGACTAATGGAACAGATGTTAAAGAGCAGATAGATACTATAAAATCAAGAGTTGATGGCAGCAATCCAAAGATATTATTTATAAGAACTTCGTCAAGCAGTGTCAAGGCAAAGCAGAGCGAAGGCTCAGTAGGCGGTGAGATATTAAAGGATTTGGGCTGTGTTAATATAGCAGACTCAGATACATCACTGCTTGATGATTTAAGCCTTGAGGCAATTGTAGTAGCCGACCCTGATTACATATTTGTTACAACACAGGGCAACGATACAGATGCGGCTATCCGTAATATAGATAAGCTTCTTACATCTAATCCGGCGTGGTCGTCATTAACTGCTGTAAAGCAGGGACGTTACTATGTTCTTGATAAGAAGCTTTATAACTTAAAACCTAATGCGAAGTGGGGTGAAGCCTACAAGCAGTTAGCGGATATATTGTACATTGATAGGTAAAATATTCAGGAGGAATTACTATGGGTTATTTTCCGTTTTTTATTGACATTAAAGGAAAGAAAGGTCTTGTTATCGGAGGAGGCAGAATAGCAGAGCATAAAATAAGCAAGCTTCTTGCATATGAGCCGGAACTTACAGTTGTTGCAAGAAAGGTAAGCGATAGCATAAAGAGCATTGAAGGCATTAATATTATTGAAAGAGAATTTGTTAATTCAGATCTGGACGGATGTTCATTCTGTATAGCTGCTACAGATGATGCAAAATTTAACGCATATGTTGCAGGCGTATGCCGCAAATACCACATTTTTATAAATGCGGTAGACGATAAGGATAATTGTGATTTTCTGTTTCCGTCTGTATACAAAGCAGGAGATTTATCTATAGGAATATCTACCCAGGGAGCAAGTCCTTATGTTGCGGCAGATATTAAGAATAGAATAGCACAGGAGCTTCCTGCGGATATTGAAGATATACTTATGTATCTTGGTTCAATTAGGGATAGTATTAAAGAGAATGTAGATGATGCCTCTATGAGAGCTGATATATTCAAGGAAGCTGCAAGAAAATGTATGGTGCTTGGCAGAGAGCTTGACAAGGACGAATTACAGGATGTTATTAATAAAGTAAGTGAGAGGATTACTGGTAAAGATAATACAAATGCTGAAACAAAGGCAGATGGGAAATATTCTTACAGCAAGGGCAAGGTTGTAATTGCTGGTGCAGGCTGTGGAACTTATGATCTTATAACTGTAAGGGCGTTAAATGCCATAAAGAAGGCACAGGTGCTTGTATATGATGACCTGATTGATAACCGCCTTATGGAATTCTGTGTTGAAAGCTGTGAAAAGATATATGTTGGCAAGAGAAATGGAAGACACAGTATGGCACAGGAAGAAATTAACGAACTCCTTTTAAAGAAAGCCAATGAAGGAAAGCTTGTTGTCAGATTAAAGGGTGGTGACCCATATGTATTCGGACGTGGTGGAGAAGAAATGCTCTATCTTAAGTCAAATGGCATAGAAACAGAAGAAATACCAGGAGTAACATCAGCAATAGCAGTTCCTGCAATGGCAGGCATACCAGTTACACATAGGGATGTAAGCAGAAGCTTTAGTGTTGTCACAGGACATACCAAAGATATGGACTCACTTTATGAAGAAATAAGAAATTCGGCTTCTATGAATGGAACTTGTGTATACCTTATGGGACTTACACATCTTGCACAGATAACTGAGGCACTCGTAAGCGGAGGTAAGCCTAAGAACACTCCAGCGGCAGTTATTACAGGTGGATTTGATGATACATACAGAATAGTCAAAGGTACACTTGCTGATATTGAATTAAAGGTAAGAGAAGCAGGCATAACATCACCGGCAGTCATAGTGACAGGAGAGGCTGTAAACATCAATTTAAAATAATTTTAAAATAAACACATAAACATATTGACTTTATAGGAAATAAGGTTTATTATATCAATAATTTCCAAGGGTTGCCAGACAGCAGCAAAGGTGTCTGGCAATATTTTTTAAGTAATAAACATACTAACACACTATGTATGTATGAATGGTGGGTATATAATAAATTTAAAGCCCATAAGAAAGGAGCAGACCTATGAAATATCTTGAACATAACGGACATTCTAATAAAAAAAGGTATAAATTATGTATGCTTCTTATTATGTGTATTACGATGACATATATAGCGGCAGGCTGTGGCAGTAAGAGAGATGGACTTACAATAACTAATGTTTCTTATGACCCTACAAGAGAGTTCTATGAGGAATATAACAAAGTCTTTGCCGATTACTATATGGCTGAATACGGAAAGCAGATAAAGGTTATACAATCTCACGGAGGTTCAGGAAGTCAGGCACGCTCAGTAGTTGAAGGCTGTAATGCAGATGTTGTTACACTTGCACTTGAACACGATATATCCCTTATAGAGAATACAGGTCTTATTGATGCAGGCTGGAAGGACGAATATGATAAAGACTCATCTCCGTATACTTCAACGATTGTATTTCTTGTAAGAAAGGGCAATCCGCTTAATATATCAGACTGGGATGATTTAATTAAAGATGGTGTTGAGGTTATAACACCAGATCCTAAGAGCAGTGGTGGAGCGTGCTGGAATTTCCTTGCGGCATTAAGCTATGCAAGAGATAAGAATAACAGTGAAGATAAGCAGAAGGAATTCTTAGGAAAGCTGTATGCTAATGTATCAGTGCTGGATTCCGGAGCAAGGGGCTCAACAACAACATTTGTTGAGAATAAAAAAGGCGATGTGCTTATTGCATGGGAGAATGAGGCACTTACATCATTAGCTTCATATCCTGATGAATATGAGATTGTCACACCATCTGTAAGTATTCTCGCACAGCCAAGTGTGGCAGTTGTAGATGATAATGTTAAAGTCAACAAGACAGAGGAGCTTGCAAGCGAATATTTATCATTCCTGTATTCAAAGCAGGCACAAAGAATAGCCGCAGATTATGGATACAGACCAACAGATGAAGAGGTATTGAATGAATATAGTGGTAAATTCAATCTTACAATAAAGCTTGATACAATAGCTGATTACGGCGGCTGGACTCAGGCATACAAGATATATTTTGATGATGGAGGCTGGTTTGATGAAATCTATAACAACTGATAGAACAATTGATAATAATAAACAGCCAGACTATGATACAGCGTTTGATGAAATAAAGAATAGCAGAAAATTCGGTAAAGATAAAAAAGTACGTGTTATACCGGGATTTCATTTAACACTTGGAATTACAGTTACTATGTTATCACTTATAGTATTAATTCCACTTGCTTCGGTTATGGTATATTCACTTAAGCTTCCACCAGCCGAATTTATAAGGCTGGTTACTAAGCAGAATGTCGTCAATGCTTTTGTTACAAGCATTGGATGTTCATTCATAGCGGCAGTAATCAACTGCGTGTTTGGAACAATAATTGCATGGACGTTTGTTAAATACGATTTTGCTGGAAAAAGAGTGCTTGACGGACTTATAGAACTTCCATTTGCACTTCCAACAGCGGTAGCTGGTATTACATTATCGAAAATGTATTCTGAAACCGGAATACTTGGCAAACCGCTTGCTTCAATAGGTATAAAGGTATCTTACACACATCTTGGACTTATTACAGCACTTGTGTTTGTAGGAATTCCATTTGTTGTAAGAGCGGTAATGCCTGTTCTTGAAAAGATGGATTCTCAATATGAGGAAGCGGCATATATGTTAGGTGCAAGCCCATCAAAGACATTTTT
Organism: [Lactobacillus] rogosae; assembly: GCA_900112995.1. GTDB lineage: Bacteria > Bacillota > Clostridia > Lachnospirales > Lachnospiraceae > Lachnospira > Lachnospira rogosae. Next base: position 121,818 of record FONU01000003.1, read on the forward strand.
TAAAGTAATCCTTCCAGAAATCAGCCCGGCACTTCTTACAGGCTTCGGACTTGCATTTGCAAGGGGAATAGGAGAATATGGAAGCGTTATATACATATCAGGCAACAGTGCCAAAGAACATACACAGGTTGTATCCTATGTAATAATGCAGAAGCTTAATTATATTGATTATGCTTCGGCGACAGCGATTGCACTTGTTATGCTTATAATATCTTTTCTGATACTTCTTATCATTAATATAATACAGATGAGGCAGGCAAAGCGTACAATGTAGAGAAAATGGAGGTTAAATATGAGCGAGAATGATAAGCTTGAAAAAAGAAAAAGAAGAACAAGAAGCATATGTATTCTTATCACTGTTTTGTTTATAACAGTTATGCTGATTATGCCTCTATTATCAATAATAGCAAGTTCATTAAAAGAGGGCTTTAGTTTTTACATTAAATCAATAACAACTCCATATGTATTGAGTGCGTTGAAGGTAACAATTATTGCTACTGTTGCTGCAGTTGTTATTAATACATTATTTGGAATTATAGCGGCATGGTTACTTACAAGATTTGATTTTAAAGGCAAGCAGGTGCTTGCAACACTTATTGATATACCATTTTCTATATCACCGGTTATTGTAGGTCTTGCGTTTCTTATGACATTTGGACGACTTGGTTTTTTCTATCCTGTTATAAGATGGTTTAATGAGTTTACAGGAAGCAATATAAGAATAGCCTTTGCGATACCGGGAGTTGTGCTTGCTACAATATTTGTTACATTTCCATATGTATCAAGAGAGATAATACCAGTGCTTAACTCACTCGGAAAGGACGAGGAGGAAGCGGCGGCTTTAATGGGTGCTAATGGTTTTACAATATTTTTTAAGATAACTCTTCCTAATATAAAATGGTCGTTGATATACGGAATAATTCTATGTACATCAAGAGCATTAGGAGAGTTCGGTGCGGTTAATGCATTATCAAAGACAAGAGGAGAGACATTCACGCTTCCACTTGAGATAGATGCACTGTATATGTCGGGTACAGATACATCAATAACATCGGCATTTGCAGTATCATCAATATTAGTAATTATAGCGATTATAGTTCTTGTATTAAGGAATATATTTGAACACAGACAAAGTGATTATAAGAAAGGAGGGCAAAAGTAATGTACGTTGAGATGAAGAATATTTTTAAGCAGTATGGAAACTTTCGTGCATCTGATAATGTGAATTTCGGAATAGAAAAGGGAAAGCTTGTTGCATTGCTTGGTCCTTCGGGAAGCGGTAAGACAACAATATTAAGAATGATTGCAGGTCTTGAAACACCAAGCTTTGGAGATATATATATTGATGGAAAGAGAGTTAATGATGTACCAGCTAATCAAAGAGAGATTGGTTTCGTATTTCAGAACTATGCTCTTTTTCGACATATGACAGTTTATGATAATATAGCATTTGGACTTAAGCTTAAGAAAGTTCCAAAAGATGAGATTAAGAAAAGAGTTACAGAGCTTCTTGATATAACAGGGCTTGCAGGTCTTGAGAAAAGGTATCCTAACCAGTTATCAGGTGGACAAAGACAGAGAGTAGCTTTTGCAAGAGCGTTAGCACCTAATCCATCAGTGCTTCTGTTAGATGAACCATTTGCGGCGATTGATGCAAAGGTAAGGACAGAACTTAGAACGTGGCTTCGCAGTATGGTTACCAGGCTTGGAATAACAAGTATATTCGTCACACACGATCAGGACGAAGCTGTTGAAGTGGCTGACGAGATTATAATTACTAACCACGGAAAGATAGAGCAGATGGGAAGTCCGATAGAGATATACAAATCTCCAGCAACACCATTTGTTGTTGAATTCATTGGAAAAGCTTCAGAGGTTAATGATTATTCAAAATTAAAAGGTTTTGATGAGATACAGGGAGCTAAAAGAGCAATAATAAGACCTGAATTTGTGAAGCTTTCTAAGTATGGAAAGCTCCAGCAGTACAACAGTGCTGCTGAGGAAGGTTATGTTGAGGATATTCTTTTCAGAGGCAATCATCTTGATGTAACTGTTAATATTGGAGGAACAATGATAACAGGAGAGTGGTCACTTGAGAAAGAGCCGCTACAGGTTGGGGAAAAGGTTCACGTTCTTATATATAGAATATACGCAGTTGATGATGAAAAGACATATCTTTGCGAGAACAAGGGTATGAGGGATGATGACGTATTCTATATTTAACCAGATTAAAGTTATGTTTCTGCCAGGTTAAATGCTTTGTGTGTATACGCACAGCTTCAGATTAGTATATATCTGATAAAGACCTGTGGACAAGTTTTACAATGAGAAAGGAAAGTTTATGCAGATTAATGGTTTAAACAGATTAACAACAGATGTGCTTATTATAGGTGGTGGAACAGCAGGCTGTTATGCGGCACTTACAATAAGGGAAAAGTCAGATGCTTCAATTATAATTGCAGAAAAGGCGAATATAAAGAGAAGCGGCTGTCTTGCGGCTGGTGTTAATGCGATAAATGCTTACATAGTTGAAGGCAGAAAGCCAGAGGATTATGTTGAATATGCAAAGAAAGATGCTGACGATATTGTGAGGGAAGATTTACTTCTTACAATGTCAGAAAGACTTAACGAAGTAACAGCCAAGATGGAAAAGCTTGGACTTGTAATTCTTAAAGATGAGAATGGCAGATATGTTGCAAGAGGCAACCGTAATATTAAGATTAACGGTGAGAATATTAAGCCAATACTTGCAGATGCAGTAAATAGTCTTGAAAATGTAATTGTAATTAACAGACTTAATATAACTGATTACATAGTAAAGGATAATACAATTCTTGGTGCTGTTGGTTTTAATATTGATACTGGTGAAGCTTATGAGATAAGAGCTAAGAAGGTATTATGTGCGACTGGTGGAGCGGCTGGATTGTACAAGCCTAACAATCCAGGATTTTCAAGACATAAAATGTGGTATCCTCCATTTAATACAGGTGCTGGTTTTGCTATGGGTATTAATGCAGGTGCAGAGATGACAACGTTTGAAATGCGTTTTATAGCTTTAAGATGTAAAGATACAATAGCTCCTACAGGAACAATAGCACAGGGAGTTGGTGCAAAGCAGGTGAATTCTTTAGGTGAGGTATACGAGAACCGGTATGGACTTACAACTTCACAGAGAGTATACGGAACTGTAAGGGAGAACATTGAGGGCAGAGGTCCTTGTTACTTAAGAACAGAAGGAATAAGCAGTGAGCAGGATGAGTCATTAAAGAAAGCATACCTTAATATGGCACCAAGCCAGACACTTAAATGGATAGAGTCTGGAAAGAACCCAAGTGAGCAGAATGTTGAGATAGAAGGAACAGAGCCTTATATTGTAGGCGGACATACGGCGAGTGGTTACTGGGTTGATACTAATAGAAGGACAACAATCAATGGTCTTTATGCGGCAGGAGATGTTGCAGGAGGCTGTCCTCAGAAGTATGTGACAGGTGCTATGGCAGAAGGTGAAATTGCGGCAGAAGATATTGTTAAGGAATTGAATAGATCGGACATCACAGAGAATGCATTTTCACAGAGTACAGCTGATGAATATGCAGACAAGCTTACTGATGAAAGAATAAAAGAATATAACGAATATCTTAGGCGTGAGGATAAAGATACCATTTTCTCGACAGAAGAACTTGAGGAAGCTATGCAGAAGGTTATGGATACATATGCTGGTGGTATAGGAAGTCATTACCAGTTCAATGAAAAGCAGCTTAAGCTTGCCAAAGAAAAGATTGAACAGATAGAAACTCTTTCAGAAAAAGCTAACGCTAAAGATTATCATGAGCTTATGTTTGTATATGAATTAAAGGAAAGACTTACAGTCTGTCAGGTGCTTATAGAACATTTGAAAGCAAGAAAAGAAACAAGATGGCACAGCTTTGCGGAGAACCTTGATTACCCAGAGAAGTCAGATGAATGGCTTAAGTATGTTAATACAAGAAAGGTAGACGGAAGGATAGAAGTGAAATATAGAAATCTTGTGGGAAGAGGTGAGACATATGAGCATAGTAATTAATAAGGAGAAATGTGCTGGCTGCGGACAATGCAGTATCGTCTGTCCGGGAAGTCTTATTAAGATGGGAGAAGATAAGAAAGCATATATGAAGTATCCTAAGGACTGCTGGGGATGTTCATCTTGTATCAAGGAATGTAAGTTTGAAGCTATCGCACTTTATCTTGGAGCAGATATGGGAGGTATGGGAAGTAAGATGAGCGTTATTTCCAAAGGCGACTTCCTTAACTGGAATATAGATAAGACAGACGGAAGCAGGGAAACGATAGTAATTAATAAGAAGGAATCTAATAAATACTAGAAAGGACGGATAAAAGAATGGCAGAGTTATCACATCTTGATCAGCTTGAAGCTGAGGCAATATATATAATAAGAGAGGTGGCGGCTGAGTGTGAAAAGCCGGTTATGCTTTACTCAATAGGAAAGGATAGTTCAGTAATGCTTCATCTTGCAATGAAAGCATTCTATCCGGAGAAGCCACCATTTCCATTTCTTCATGTTAACACAACATGGAAGTTCAAGGAAATGATTAAGTTCAGAGATGAAACAGCTAAGAAGCTTGGCATTGAAATGTTAGAATATATCAATGAAGATGGTGTTAAGAAAGGAATTAATCCTTTTGACTATGGTTCAGTGTATACAGATATTATGAAGACACAGGCATTAAAGCAGGCACTTAATAAATATGGTTTCACAGCAGCTTTTGGTGGTGGACGTAGAGATGAAGAAAAGTCGAGAGCCAAAGAAAGAATATTCTCTTTCCGTAATGAAAACCACGCATGGGATCCTAAGAACCAGAGACCAGAAATGTGGAAGTTATACAATTCACGTATTAACAAGGGTGAAAGCATAAGAGTATTCCCAATCTCTAACTGGACAGAGACTGATATATGGCAGTACATAAAGAGAGAAAATATAGATATCGTACCTCTTTACTTTGCGGATAAAAGACCAGTTGTTGAAAGAGACGGAATGTTAATTATGGTTGATGATGATCGTTTCAAGTTAAGAGAAGGCGAAAAGATTGAATACAAGAATGTAAGATTCAGAACACTTGGCTGCTACCCTCTTACTGGTGGTGTTGAGTCTAATGCAACAACACTTGATGAAATTATTGATGAAACTCTTAGTGCAGTATCTTCTGAGAGAACAACAAGAGTAATTGATAATGAAGCAGCAGGTAGTATGGAAAGAAGAAAGAGAGAGGGGTATTTCTAAGATGATAGGATTATTAAAATTTATTACATGCGGAAGCGTGGATGATGGAAAGTCTACATTAATAGGACATATATTATATGATTCAAAGCTTTTATATGCCGATCAGGAAAAGGCTTTAGAGCTTGACAGTAAAGTAGGAAGCCGAGGTGGTGCTATTGATTACTCGCTTCTTCTTGACGGACTTATGGCAGAACGTGAACAGGGTATCACAATCGATGTTGCTTACAGATATTTTACAACAGATAAGAGAAGCTTTATCGTAGCTGATACACCAGGTCACGAAGAATATACAAGAAATATGGCGGTTGGTGCTTCATTTGCTGACCTTGCAATAATTCTTATTGATGCTAAGCAGGGTGTTCTTGTGCAGACTAAAAGACACGCAAGAATATGTGCCCTTATGGGAATTAAATATTTCGTATTTGCAGTAAATAAGATGGATTTAGTTGGTTACTCAGAAGAAAGATTTAACGAGATAACTAAGCAGATTGATGAATTATCTAAAGAACTTGGACTTGCAAGTGTAAAGATTATCCCTGTATCAGCAACAGAGGGTGACAATATTACAGTTAAATCTGATAATACACCTTGGTATACAGGCGAAGCACTTCTTACTTACCTTGAAAATGTGGATGTAAGCGAAAAGAAGAAGGAAGAAGGTTTTTATATGCCTGTTCAGAGAGTATGCCGTCCAGACCATACTTTCAGAGGATTTCAGGGGCAGATTGAATCAGGTGTTGTATCAGTTGGAGATGATATAATCACACTTCCTAGTGGGGAGTCAGCTAAGGTTAAGAGTATTCTTATTGGAGATAAGGACAGTCAGTCAGCACAGGAAGGACAGCCAGCTACAATCCAGCTTGACAAAGAAGTTGACGTATCAAGAGGTTGTGTACTTTCAAGCGGAACAACACTTCCAGTAAGCAAGTCACTTACAGCAACAATACTCTGGATGGACGATGCAGAACTTACAGTTGGTAAGGATTACATTGTTAAGATTGGCACTAAGCAGGTTCTTGGTGTATTAAAGAACATTCAGTACAAGATAGACGTCAATACAGGAAATTTCCTTCCAGCTAATGGACTTAGCAAGAATGAGATAGCAGTGTGCGATATTGGACTTCAGGAAGCAGTTGTTATTGATGAATTTGCAAAACATAAGACGCTTGGCGAACTTATTCTTATAGATAGAATAAGCAATATGACATCTGCCTGCGGTGTTGTCACAGATTCGAGTGCATATGATAACAAAGAAGTAAAATGTGCATTTGTAAATGGAAGCCTTAAAGGAAATGCAGATATATTTGAAGAATATTATTATAACCTTGAAAGTGCTACAGTTACAAAGGTAAGCCCATCAGGCAAGACATACAAGGTCGGAGATGTAATTAACGTAAGCGGTGAGACATACAGCTATCCAGATAACTTTGATGTAATCGTTCTTCGTGATAAAGTAGCAGTTACAGTAAGAGATAAGAAGATAGAAGCAATCACAAAGCTAGAAGAATATACATACACAGGAACACCAGTAGTCAACAGCCGTGGCTTTGAAATCAGGCTCAATGGTGAGGATGACTACAACAACCTTATAAATGACTTAAATGCCATCGAAACGGCTAACAAACCACTCAATGATGAATTCTTCAACAAGTGGACAAAATTCGATACTTACAGAAAAATCATCTTCAAGGATGAAGTATGGGAATATGTAATATAATGAGCCGTGCCTGACTTAACAGCAAAGTGATGCTTGTGCTTGCACAAAGCAGCACTTTGAAGCTAAGTCAGATAGGGCGAAGCCCGACAGTTCCAGAAGCCAGAGGCTTCTGGAACTTGCACGGTGTAAGCATCTTCTCCCACCCACCAGCCTATGAACAGTGCGTTAGCACGCCTTCATGGGCACAAATATTAAATACAAACATATATACTAACAATATCCTCTCGTCCAGAGAGAAAAAACTACCATATATGCCCCGGTAAGTCATTATCAGACTATCATTGCAATTATTACAATATTCTCCACCCCACATTATTGCGAACCAACCTAAGATTATGTATAATATTATCTATTATGATATGCATGCAGAAAGTAATTTTGCTACTCACATCATTATATTATTAATGTACGAAAGCAGGCGGATAATTATGGAGTTTGTTATATGTGATGATGATAGATTGTACGCATCCCAGTTTATTGAACAGCTTAAAGTGTTGGAAAGCCAATACGATGAGCTGTTCAATTGCGTTTATTATGACCATTATGAGAACTTTATGGAGAGCCTTAGAAATAAGGAATGTGATAAAGCCGATATATATTTTTTAGACATAGAATTTGGCGAAGTGTATGGTATGGACGTGGCAAAGATTATAACAAGAATGAACAGGAATGCCGGTATTGTGTACATTACGAATTATGAAGAATATGCAATCAAGGCATTTGTGTGCAGACCATTAGGATTTATAAGAAAAAAGCACGATGCAGAGGATATAAAAGTTACAATGGATAAGATAATATCATATATGAATGATAAAAATGTGTTGTATACCTTTAAGAATAACAGGAATACGCTTGTGTTAAATCTTTCGACAGTATTATACATAGAAATGTCCAATCATGATATGAACATATATATGACAGATGACTGCCGGGTTGTAAGGGATAAGATTTCAAGAGTAGAGAAGGAATTGGCGGCTAAAGGCTTCGTTAAGATTAACAGGTCAAGTCTTGTTAATATGGAGCATATTGTAAATATTAAAGATGATGTGGTAATAATTGATAATGGTACAAAGCTGTATATAACTGGCAATAAGCAGGAAATGATTATACGTGACTGGCAGGCGTATATTATGGGATATAGTGAGCAGTAAGAGTAAGTGATAGAAAAAGCTGAAAGAATATGCAGATATATTAAGCGTTACAGGTACATACAGTTTAGCGAATGCTGGATAGAATATACATAGTAAATGATAAAAAAGATTGGAGAAAATATGGATAAAGTTTCGTTTATAGTTGAAACACTTGCAAATATTAATCAGAGCATTTTGCTTATATATTTTTTATGCGGTACATTGAACGTTAATAAAAAGATTAATTCCAAGATTGCAGTAATATCAGGTGTTTCGATAATATTTGCATATCTGGAAATCCAGTATATGGTTGTTCCGTTTGAGGGACTTGGTGTTGGCATATTGTGGGCAATGCTTGTTATATATGCGTGCCTTTTTATGGATGGCAATATATTTCAGAAAATGTATGCTTCAATGTTTATTATAGCAACGATAATATTTGTTACGGTACTTTTGGGCAGTATAATGGGAGCATTGTATAATGTGCATTTTATAGAATTCACAGGAACAGCTTCTATGGAAAAGTGCCTGCTGGTTATTCTTATACAGATAACAATATGGATTGTTGCGGTAATACTTGTAAGAATATTAAGAAGATACAGCTATGGAGTGAATATTAAGGACACGGTAATAATTATGGCGGCTATGATAATGTCAGTTATTATCACCAATGAAGTGCAGATGATGTCAACAGACAGTTATGCTGAGAAAATGATAGTGCGCTCAATTATAATAATGATATGTGTAACAATAATGTTTATCCTGTGTGTGGCATTGTATGAGATTATACAACGCAGTACATACGCTCTTATGGAGCAGACAATAATGGAACAGGCATATAAAAGCAGATTAGAAAATGTCGAGGATATAGAAACGAATGTCGAGCGTATATCAAGAATAAAACACGAACTTAATAAGACACTGATTGCTGCTAATCTTATGCTTAAGGATGGACGTACTGAGGAGGCAAGAGAATTCTTAAGCCAGTTTGATGGAGATCTGGATAAAATAATTGTTGAGAAAATGTATACTAATAATATAATTATCAACGAGTTCCTTACAAAGAAATCTAAAGATTGCAGACAGAAAAACATAGATTTTGTGGCTGTTGTCAACGGAGAGTTAAAGCTCATTAAAAATGTAGATATATTCTGTGTGCTTTCTAATCTGCTTGATAATGCAATTGAGGCTCAGACATTTGTTGATAATAAGAGAGTTGAGGTATTTATAGATGAGAATGAGGATGTATGTTCCTTAAAAATATATAACAGCATATCAGATGATATGGTAAAAGCCTTCAAAGAAGATACTTTATTTAATACACACAAAAAGGATAAATTAATGCATGGATATGGTCTTAAAAATGTAAATGATGTTGTAAAGAAATATAATGGCAGAATTAATTATTCAATAATAGGTACTTGTGTTCTTTGCTGTAGTGTAATTCTTTACAGGGAAAAATAAATTCACGACATATAAGATATAATTCACGACACGCTTATTGAAATGATGGAAATAAATGTTAATATTAAATCAGCTTTTGTGCTAACTCGAATAAGGGATGAGAGTTGAGGATAGAATGAGAGCTGATTTATCAGCATCAGATATATTAATACTTGTAACGTCAGACGTCAGGTAGGAAAGGAGTTGGAAGATATGAAGAAGAGCAATGTATTATTAAATTGTGTTGCTAAGGCGGCACAGCATTCTGCTAAGAAGGCTGTAAACAGTGCTTCAATATGGAGCTGCTATCAGCCAAAAGAACCACAGACAGCAGCTAAGTTAAAGAAGAACAGATAATACCAATGTATTACTGAGAGGTAAGGGGATAGGGATAATGCTAGGAAGAATAGCAGATAGTATTGCAGTTCTTTTTTTGAAGAAGAACATAATTAATGAAGATGAGCTCCCTGTATACCAATATGGTATGCAGGTGCTTATCTGCAATATAGCAGGAATGTTGACAGTCCTTATTGTTGGCATATTAATATCAAGACTGGTTGAAAGCATAATATTTATTACAATCTATGCTACATTAAGAATATATACAGGAGGGTATCATGCAAGAACTCCATTAGTATGTAATATAGTATTTCTTGGGACATATTTAGTTACAGTTATGCTTGAAGCTTTAAAAGTCAATAATTCGGTTGTATGGATAATGTATTTATTATCCTGCCTTATAATATTAAGATTTTCACCAATAGAGAATGTTAATAAAGAATTAGATGAGAAAGACAAAGAAATATATCGTAATAAAAGTTTGATAATTAGTACATTATTATTGATGATATTATTAGCGGGTGACATTACAGACAGATATAGTAATGGTGCAGTTAATAATATTATGATGAATATGTATAGTGATATAAGCCTTTATATGAAGCTTGTTATAATAAGCATAGCAGTGCTTATGTTATATGCACTTTTTAAAGATAAATAGTTAATATAATAATATCTATTATAATTCCCATAGGTTATATGCTTAAAAGAGTACAAACCTATGGGATTTTTGCGTGTATAATAGATATGTGAAATTTAAGCAGAAAAGTAGTATAATGACATTTATGATGGAAATTTCAACAGGCAACTTCCATTTAGAATTTGGTATTGGTACGATACTTGCAATCATTAGTGTTGATAGGGTTATTGCTTTGTTTAATAATTTGTTTATGGAGAAGATGAACAAAGCAGTATTTGATTATTTCAAACAATAATATAAAATAAGGGTCATAATATTATGTATCTGTATTACAATTGGGAATGGAGTTATAATGAGAAAAAAGATAGTTGTGTCAGCAATAACAATCTTGGCTATATTAAATTCATTAGTTATAGTATTAATAAAATGTAATGAGCCACAGAATTCGCCTGTGATACCACAGATTATACTTGTGTATGCGGAAAATCAGGTTGAAGATTATCCTACTACAAAAGGTGCTTACGAATTTGCACGTCTTGTAAGTGAGAAGACTAATGGAAGAATTAAGATAGTTGTTAAATGTAATGGTGAACTGGGTGATGAAAAGTCGATTATCGAACAGCTTAAATTCGGTGGAATAGATTTTTCAAGAGTTTCTATATCTTCAATATCTGATGATATTCCAGAATTAAAAGTTATCCAGATGCCGTTTTTATATTCAGATGCACAGGAGATGTGGGATGTATTAAATGGCGATGATGGAAAGCAGTTTATAGATGCAGTTGGGAAAAGCAATCTTGGGGTAAGGACTTTATCCTGGTATGATGCAGGTGCAAGAAGCTTTTATTCGGTTAAACCTGTTACGACAATACAAGATTTGTATGGTTTAAATTTAAGAGTACAGGAGTCAGAGCTTATGTCTGAAACGGTAGAATTACTTGGAGCCAATCCTGTGAAGATGATATATTCAGAAGTCTATAAGGGGCTTAAGACAAGAAAAATAGACGGAGCAGAAAATAGTCTTGTATCATATATATATTCAAAGCACTATGAACAGGCGAAATACTGCATACTTGATGAGCATACAAGAATTCCAGAAGTACAGCTTGTATCAGAGTATACATGGAATAAATTAACAGAAGAAGACAGGGCAGTAATATCGGAATGTGCCAAAGAGTCAGCCATATATGAAAGGTATATATGGAAGGACACAGAAGAAGAGGCTGTAAGGACAATTGAAGATAAAGATATAACAGTAATTGAAGTCAGTGAGGAAGAAAGACGAGACTTAAGAGAAAAGTTACAGCCAATATATGACAGATATTGTTTAGATTATATGGATATAATTGAGAAAATTGAAAAAAATCAGGAGTAAATATGTCTTTAAAAAGAAAAATCCAGTATGTATACACGATAAGCAGTGCAGTTGTTGCATTTGCACTTGTGCTTGGAATATTACTTTCCATAAAAGGAATGAGTATGCTGACAGATACATTGGACAATAATGATAAAGCTTTAAAATTATATAAGGCTGTAACTAAGGAACGTAATGCTTTAAAATTATATTTTGAAGATGAGCAGGCAGAATTACCGGAACAGATTGATGAAGTAAGAAATAATACTAAAGATATTCTTGGACAGATTCCAGCTGACTATAGTTATATGAATGAGGAACAATATATTATTATCCAGTCAATACATAATATATACGATAGTTATGACAATATATATAATAGTATTGTTAATTCCAATCTAAATGACAAAGATTATAGAAGTGCGATAGACAACTGTTATAAGGTCCAGAATTATCTGGAAGATTATGCCAAAAGGTATGAAAGCATAACAGTATCTTTAGGAAATGAGCAGTATAACAGCCAGAAAAAGCTATTTTATATAATACCAGTTATATGTATTATTATTGCATTTGTAGTAATAATATTATCTATATGGATAAGGCTTTTTATGAATAGAAGCATTGTAAAACCGATATTAAAGCTTTCAGATGAGGCAAGAAGAATAAGTGTGAATGACTATTCCGGCGATGATATAATAATAGAAGGTGATGATGAAATTTCGCTTCTTATTAAAGAATTTACGCAGATGAAACATTCAACAAAGAATTATATTGTTACGCTTAAGGAAAAGCATAAGGTTGAACAACAGCTTGAGCATATGCGGTTTGAAATGCTTAAGAATCAGATTAACCCACATTTTCTTTTTAATACATTAAATCTTATTGCAGGGACAGCAGAGATTGAAGATGCCGTAACGACAGAGAAGATGATAAACACATTAAGCCGTCTTTTCAGATATAATCTTAAAACGCAGACTTCCATAATGCCATTGGAACAGGAAGTAAAGATAATGGACGATTATATGTATTTACAGCAGATGAGATTTGGACAGCGCATAAAGTATATGTGTGATGTTGATAACAGCAGTCTTGATGAGCTTGTGCCAGCATTTGTGTTACAGCCGCTTATTGAAAATGCAATTATACACGGATTATCATCTTTATCAGAAGGTGGTATTATATATGTAAGAGGTTTTAAGAAAGATGATAAAATGTGGTTATCAATTGCAGATACAGGTGTTGGAATTGAAAAAGATAAACTCGACAGCATAAGAAAATATCTTGATAATATATTTGCACTGCCTGATACTGAAACAGCTGCATCTTCTGAGAATGATAGTAATTATGCTGACAGTGAAATAAATAGAAAAACTGTAGGAGTTGGCATTGGAAATATTGCATACAGAGTAAAAGGTATGTACAATAACAGTGGTATGAAGATTTATAGCAGAAAAAATCACGGAACGGTTATACAGATATATTTTGGCAATAATAGTAAATAATGTTGGTGCAGGTGAAAGACTTATGTACAGAGTATTATTAGTTGATGATGAGCAGATTGAGCGTATGGCACTGGCTAAGAAAATAGACAGGTATTACGGAGATAAAGTGAATATATATCAGGCTGTGAATGGAAGAGAAGCGGTTGCTATGTGCAGTGAGCAGAAGAATGATATTATTATTATGGACATATCTATGCCTGAAATGAATGGCGTAATGGCAGCTAAATATATAAGACAGATGGATGATAAATGTTCAATTGTATTTTTAAGTGCGTATGATGACTTTGAATATGCAAGAAATGCAATTAAAGTAAAGGCTTTAGATTATCTGTTAAAGCCTTGTGATATTAATGATCTGCTGGCAGTTATGGATATGGCAATACAAAAGCTTGATAAAGAAAATGCTGTTAAGGAAAATACTGCTACAGATGGTAAAGGCAATATTTTTAAAGAAAATGCACGGTCTGGGAAAGAGAATGTTAAAGATACAGACATATATGCAGACAATAATAATATCAGAGATAACAGACACAAAAGAATGATAGATAATTTAAGAAATTCTGATGAGCAGACAACAGTTAAATACTTAAAGGAATATGTAGAAAATAATTATATATATGATATAACAATGCAGGAAGCCGCAGAAGAGATGGGATATTCTGATGCGTATTTCAGCAAGCTGTTTAAACAATATTTCAATCAGAATTTTACAGCATATCTTACAGAATATAGAATAAAGAAAGCAAAGGAACTGCTGGGTAATACCAATAACAGCATTAAGGATATAAGCAGAATGGTAGGGTATACTGACTCTAATTATTTTGCCAAAATATTCAAACGTATAGTTGGTGAAATTCCTTCAAAATACCGGGAGAATTTATAACATTAAGTATAAAATAGTTTTATGATTTTTAAAAATATATACTATATATAGAAGAAAATGTTAATTTATTATAAATTATAAATAAAAATAGCGGCTTCTGCCGGATATCATTACATTAATATGATATCTGACAGAAGCCGTTTTTATTTTGCTGCTTATATAGTAAAGTTGCACAATGTAATTATGTATAAACTGTGAAATATATCATATTATAACAAAAAAGTCTTCTTCTATGACAAACATTTACTGTATAAAAAGGAGGATATTACTTTTATTATATAGATAAAGAATGATGACAGGGAATTATCTGAACTGCAAATCAAAGGAATAATAAAGGGATAATTCGTGTGCATCAGTTATGGGCAAATGCCAGTTAACTCTGATAAATAGGGAGGCAATTAAATAATTAAGTTTAAAAAGTTGAAAACAAAAGGAGGAAACAGATGATTAAAAAAGTAATTAAACGCTGTACTATACTTATGTTATGTATAGTTATGACGGCAGGATTATTAGGCTGCAATCTGTCAGTAAATAACGGAAAACGTATAGTAAGAATAGCGATAGCACAGTCAGAAACACATCCAGAATATCTTGGACTTGTAGCTTTCAAGGAATATGTTGAGGAAAGACTTGGTGATAAATACGAAGTACAGATATTCCCAAATGAATTATTAGGTTCAATACAGAAAACAATAGAGCTTACACAGACAGGAGCTATTGATTTCGCAGTTGCAGGTACAGCTAATCTTGAAACATTTGCAGATGTATATGAAGTGTTCAGTATGCCATATCTTTTTGATTCGATTGAAAGCTATAAGGCGGTAATGCAGGATACAGATTATATGGAAAATATATATGAATCAACAGATTCTTCTGGTTTCAGGGTTCTTACATGGTATAATGCCGGAACAAGAAATTTCTATGGCAAGAAAGCAATAAATACACCGGCAGACCTTTCTGGAATGAAGATAAGAGTACAGCAGAGTCCTGCAAGTGTAGCGATGATGCAGGCATTCGGAGCAGCTGCCTCTCCTATGAGTTTTGGTGAAGTATATACAGCTATCCAGCAGGGTGTAATAGATGGTGCTGAGAATAATGAGCTTGCATTAACTAACAATAAGCACGGTGAAGTTGCCAAGTATTACACTTACAATATGCACCAGATTATACCAGATATGCTTGTTGGTAATCTTAAGTTTATTCAGGGGCTTGATGAAGAAGAATTACAGGTGTTTAAGGAAGCTGCTTTAAAGTCTACGGAGGTTGAACTTGTAGAGTGGGACAAGTGTGTTGAGGAAGCTAAGAATATTGCCCAGAATGAAATGGGAGTTGAGTTTATATATCCAGATATCACACCTTTTAAAGAAAAGGTTAAAAATATGCAGCAGGATATGATTAAGAAAAATCCTTCAATAGTTGATATATATAATCATATTCAGGAAGTAAATAAAAGAGTAGGGGAGGAAAAGTAATGGCTATATTAGATAATATAAGAAATGTTATGAATAAAGTAATAAGAATTGTATGTATATTACTTTTTGCATTTATGGTTATTATTGGAACTTACCAGATACTTGTAAGATACATTTTCAATAGTCCAAGTACAGTTTCAGAAGAGCTTCTGACATATTCATTTACATGGATGTCCTTGTTTGCAGCTGCCTATGTGTTTGGTAAAAGAGAGCATATGAGAATGGGATTTCTTGCAGATAAGTTAAACAAAAAGAAGTTAACAATACTTAATGCTATAATTGAAATTATAATAATAGCATTTGCACTTATAGTAATGGTTTATGGTGGCATATCTATTACAAGCCTTTCAATGACACAAAAAACTGCATCGCTTGGAATTCCAATGGGATATGTATATATCGTTATTCCAATAACGGGAGTGGTTATTGCAGTATATGGAGTATTGAATGTTATATGTCTTATAAGGAAAGGAGAAGAAGCATGAGCATAGCATGGTTATCAGGTCTTATTATATTGGTTATTCTTATTATAATGCTAATAGCAGGAGCACCAATTGCGATTTCTCTTGCAGTTTCATCAATATGTGCAATCCTTCCGGTATTGTCAACAGAACCAGCACTTGTAACGGGTGCACAAAGAATATTTTCAGGAATATCAGTATTTAATCTGATTGCTATTCCATTTTTTATTCTTGCTGGTAACATAATGAATAAAGGTGGAATTGCCATAAAACTTATTAATTTTGCAAAGATATTTACAGGAAGAATACCTGGTTCTCTTGCACATACAAATGTTGTAGCTAATATGCTTTTTGGTGCAATATCAGGTTCAGGTACAGCGGCAGCTTCAGCTATGGGGGCTATTATAGGACCAGTTGAGGAGGAAGAAGGATATGATAAAAACTTTTCTGCAGCTGTTAATATAGCAACAGCACCCACTGGTCTGCTTATACCACCTAGTAATGTAATGATTACGTTTGCAATGGTGAGTGGTGGAACTTCAATAGCCGCATTATTTATGGCAGGTTATATCCCTGGAATTCTTTGGGGACTTGCGTGTATGGTAGTAATCTACATATATGCAAAGAAAAGAGGATATACTAGCAGCAAACGTTATTTAATCAAGGAAAAGACTAAGATAATACTTGAAGCATTACCTTGCCTTCTTATGATTATTATCGTTATCGGTGGTATTATTGGTGGCATATTTACAGCAACAGAGGGTGCAATCGTTGCGGTTGTATATAGTCTTATACTTTCGCTTGTATTTTATAAGTCTATTAAAGTAAATGAACTTCCAAAGCTTCTTATGGACAGTGCTGAAATGACAGGAATAATTATTTTCCTTATCGGTGTATCAAGTATAATGTCGTGGGTAATGGCATTTACAGGAATTCCAGCAGCTATATCAGGAGTAATGCTTAGTATCAGCAGCAACAAGTATGTTATTCTTCTTATAATAAATGTTATTCTTCTGATTGTCGGAACATTTATGGATATGACACCAGCCTGCCTTATATTTACACCTATATTTCTTCCAATATGTCAGGCAGTTGGTATGAATACAATTCATTTCGGTATTATGATGATATTTAACTTATGTATCGGAACAATCACACCTCCGGTGGGAACAACCCTTTTCGTAGGTGTTAAGGTAGGTAAGACAAAGATAGAAGATGTTATAAAGCCTTTACTTTATTATTTCGCAGCAATATTTATTGTACTTTTACTTGTAACTTATATACCGGCTATTTCGTTATGGCTTCCGGGATTATTAGGATATGTAAAGTAGAAGATTGTTATATAAAATGGTACTTGAAAAATAGTAAAGAAGTTATGTAAAATATATCAGTCCACAGAGGAAATGTAATCTGTGGGCTGGTATATTTTTTATTTGTAATTAGATATTTTATATAAAGAAATGATTATGTATTGAAGTAATATTATAACTTGCAGTCGCAAATTGGTATATATTATGTATATTAGGTGCTTTAGAATAATGTATTGTGGTAATGTTGAGTTGTATTATATAATAATATATTTATAAAGAAGTGCAGGATTATAAGAAGTATATTTGAAATGTAGAAGAATGTAGTGGTGGAGAAAAATGGGTAATAAAGAGAATAGTAATATAGACGATAATATAAATAACAACTTAAATGATATTAAAAATAATAATACCAATAGCAGTACAAATAATAACATAAATTATATTAGTAGTAACAGGAAAGCTTACTTTCACCTTCCCGGTCTGTTTGAATTCTATGAGTTTTATAAAGTATTCCTGTCATTGTTTTATGAGCACAGGGAGTATTTTTATGACTGGTGTGATATAGGTTCTATATATGGTGCACCAGCGGATTGCATATGGGGCGGCGGGCGTGCCGGCTTTGGAGACGGTGAGGCAGAAAAAGTATTTTCACTTATGGCACAATATGGAATATCGGCAAGACTTACATTCAGCAATTCGCTTATCAGGAAGGAACATCTGGCAGATGTGAAATGTAATAAGTTGTGTGAATTATTAAAGGCGGCTTCGAAATTGCATAGTGATTATAAGGTTACATCTGAATATGCGTCTAAAGATTATTCTATAGATAATTCGATAAGAGATACTGCATTTAAAAATGGAATTATAGTTCACTCAGATATTCTGCTTGACTATATAAAAAATAAATATCCAGAGTTTTGTTTCGTTTCATCTACAACCAAGGTACTAACAGATTATAATGATTTGCTGAACGAGGTAAACAGAGATGATTTTAGTTATGTTGTGCCAGATTTCAGGTTGAATAAATGCTTTGATAAGCTGGGGACGATGACACAGGAACAGAAAGATAAGATTGAATTTTTATGTAACGAGTGCTGCTGGATTGGCTGTTATGACCGTAAAGCCTGTTATGAGACTGTAAGCCGTATGAATCTTGGCGAAAATTGTAACGGGCATATATGTGTGTCGCCTGAGGCAGGCGAGGGATATAGATTTTCCAAGGCAATGCACAACCCGGCATTTATAAGTGTAGATGATATCAGGAATATATATATGCCTATGGGATTTACTAATTTTAAAATAGAGGGCAGAAGCCTTGGAAGTGCACTGGTGCTGGAATTTCTTCTTTATTATATGACTAAGCCGGAATACCAGATAAATGTAAGGGAAGAGATATATCTTGATAATATGCTTGATATATTTTAATACGAATATTGCGAGTATAATTTTAATAATATTTAGGATATTAAAAATATTGAAAATAAATAATAATATACAATATTTATCAAAAAAAGGAGAATAATACTATGAAAAACTCAGCTGTTCAAAGTGCTGTTACACAGAATATTAATATGTTAAATAAGTTACATATGGCTATGATTGAATTATATAAGGGGGATTCCAGGAGAATACAGCATTTCTGTAAAGTTCACAGTTATGCCAGGTTGATTGCCCAGATGGAAAATGTAGATTACAAGACTTTGTTTATTATTGAAACAGCGGCACTGACACACGACATAGGGATTCATACATGTGAAGAAAAATATGGAGAGTGTGGCGGCAGATTGCAGGAAAAGGAAGGACCTGCACTTGCTAAAGAGCTTCTTGAAAGACTTGGATTTGAAACAGACATTTCAGAAAGAGTGCAGTATCTGATTGCACATCATCATACATATAGTAATATTGACGGGATTGATTACCAGATACTTGTTGAGGCTGATTTTCTTGTAAATATGTATGAAGATGGTGTGTCAAAAGATGCAGTGTTAAAGGCTTACAATAATATTTTTAAGACAAAATATGGGAAATATATATGTAAGGATATGTTCTTAATTGATTGAAAAAATGTTGATAAAAATATAAGTATGTAAGGTATATGATTATGAGAATCAACACATAATACATATGTATAAGAGATTGCAATGTAAATTAACAATCCTAATTCATAGTGGTGGCAGAATTGATTTCTGATATGCACATCGCAAAATAACCAGATTAAGAAAAGAGGCATATGTATGTTGTTGACTGAAAAAGAAATGTCGGTATTAAAGGATCTTCAGACACAGGAAAAGAATTGTATTGATAAGTACGAGAAGTATGCAGGACTTGCAAAGGACGATGAGTTAAAACAGCTTTTTGAAGAGCTTAAGAAAAAGGAGCAGGAACATTATAAGACGATAGGTCAGATTTTAAATGGTGAAGTGCCATCCTGCGATTGTAATGATACAGCAGGAAAGGACTATCAGCCAAAGGGCGGTTATTCAAAGAGTGAAGAGTCAGAGGATAAAAAGAATGACTGTTTTCTTGCAACAGACAGCATAGGAACAGAAAAGCTTGTATCAGGTGAATATAATTCCAATGTATTTGCGTGTACTTTAACATCTATAAGAAAAGTGCTTGCAGATATAGAGATAGAAGAACAAAATCACGCTGAAATGCTTTATAAGTATAAAATGGCGAATGGTATGCAGTAGATAGTTTGATAACTACATTAAAAACAAAGAAAATAAGTAAATACTCAGAAAAAAATAATCAAAATATAAAACGCTATGTTATCATTGTGTGATTTCATAGCGTTTTATTAAATACCACGGTTATTTAACGGCTGAATTATTTTTCTCGTCAGCTTCTTTAGTAGCCTGATGGTCTATTCGGCATCCGAATATAATACCGCCAACAATTAATAAAACAACAATTCCTACAGTTATATTTCCAACCATATAATACTCCTTTTCTGATTTAATTAAGTTAATATTTCAATTCGTTAAATTTAATGTTTAGCAAAATTATATTGTACTGTCAGCTAACTGTATATTTAGCTGACTGCACAGTTAGTCTGTTCAGATTAGTCAAATAAAGAGATTTTATATTTAACTGCTCTGAATATTTTATAGATTATGGTTACTACAATGCCTAAAGTTATGCCTAAAGTAGAACCAACAGCTATAAGACCGCCTATAGCTATGCCTATATATGTTAAAATGTTCATAATATCTCCGTTTCTTATAAAATGTATTAAATTGTTACAATATACATCGAGGCTGGTTTATTACAAATATACACATTTTATACATAATTATTTATTGCATATTATATGAATTCATTTTGAGATAATTATTTTGAACCATCCTTTTTATGGATATAATCAACAATAATCGTTGAATAAGATGGATTGATATCCAAAGAATAATTAAATGAATATATATGATAGAAATTGTCAATATTAAAGTTATTATGTAAAATAACAGCGGCAATTGAGCGTATTAATAGACGTGTTCCCATTCTTGGCAACACATTTTCTGAAGTAATAGCTGTCTGATTACCAAGCATCTCTGATGTACATGGTCTGTAATCATTTATAGAAGATTTTGGCGTAGTAATAAGCTGGAAATCGTGGAAATCAGCTTCTGTTTCATACGATATCTCAGTGAGAGCAGTCTGCACATTGTAGAAACACAGTCCGCCAAAGAACATTGCTATTATAAATATGCAGCTTAATAAGCGTAAACATCGTTTCTTCATAACAATACCGCCAATCCTTTCTATAGTCTGTTAATATGAAGATAATAGCATATTAAGAAAATTTTGTTAATAGTCAATTAGCAGGATAATAGATTAATTGCTGTTAGTTTATATCAAAAAATATGTCATACAATACGGTATATAAAATATAGTAAAAAAATGCTGGACAAATGGCATACAATAATGTAATATTAATCAAGTCGGGTGACCGATATAACAAATAAGCAGTCGTGGCGGAATTGGCATACGCGCTAGACTAAGGATCTAGTCCATATTGCTTGGGTGCGGGTTCAAGTCCCGCCGACTGCACTTGATTAAGGAACTCAGCGAGAGTTCCTTTTTTGTTGCATAATAGTATATGTTCCATATTGGATAAAGCTATGAATAAAACATTTAAAGTAGTATTCTTTTAGTATATTAATTATAAAAACACTTGCATATTATAAATTTATATGATATTCTTTATATAAAGTATACTTAATGAATTAATTCTATACACCAATACAATATATGTCCCAGTTAATCCCAATATTTAATAATAATAATCCCGAAATATTAATTATATAATAAATATTATAACAATGTGAAAATTGAGAAGAAACACCGTTATCCTAATAATATAAGAAATAACATAGTTATAATGTAAGAATAATAAAAAATAGCGTAACAGCCATAATTAATTACAGTAATGATATTTGCTGTTACAATAAATGTTTAACTATAGTTTAGTGAATGATGCGGAAAGGAAATAGAATTTGCAAAAAAGAACGAAAAGATATAATTATAGGATTTTTTTACTTAATACATATATGAATAATAATAAATTACGTTTAATAATATTAAAATGTAAGCCGTTAAAGACTGCATTTATAAGAATTACAGCAATAATGCTGTTTATTATATGCGGCGTAACAGAGTGTATGGCGGACGTTAATACATCAGCATTTTTACATAAAAAAGATGTTATTGATTTGAATAATAATAGTATTGAATTTACATACTGGGACGGCTGCGATCACAAGATTAAGACAAAGAATTATACAATATCATCAGACTGGCGCAATGCTATGCTTATATGGAGTGAGGATTTAACAGGGACAATAGGCACTAATACGACAATATATGGACCATATACATGGCTTCCGGCGGGAGATTACAGAGTAAGCTTTAAGCTTACTGCATATGGGTGGAATACTTTGAAATATTGGGATATAGGAGTTAATTTTGGACAGCAGAATACGGGATACCACAACAAGTATGACAGGTCAAATTGTCAGATTAATGCTGACACAACAGTGAGCGACATAGTGTGTGGAGGTAATGATACAGGAGGTAATTTAGATTATACTATTCATACTAATGGTGACAGTGCAGATTATGAGTTAAGGACATATTTTAACAGGGATGTTGATTTTGGGATTGGTGCACCTGAACACGAACTTGGTAAGATAGGACAATTTATAAGAGAGATTACGATATGTTCTCTGGATAGTAATACCATATATTATGATGCAGATGGTGGATTGCTTGATAAGGAGGAAGCAGGGACACTTACTGATACGAACTGGGGAGCTGACAGAGGAGATGTATCAATTCCGGCTAAGGAAGGATATATATTTGAGGGGTGGTATGGTTATAGTAAAGCATCTAATACAACTTCTAACAGGGACGAGCTTACATTTGATACAGACAGTGAATATGTTATGCTGTGGGATAGCAAGGGCAAGGCTTGCAGTAATGTATTAAAAGAAGCCAGCTACAGTGATTATACGGTATATGCCAGGTGGAAGCCGAAGGATAAAGTTATAAAATATATATCTAATACATCGTCAGTGGTAAGCAATATGCCACAGGATATTAATACGGTGTACGGTTCGGAGGTTTCATTATCGGGGCAGAGTCCGTCAAGAAAGCTGTTTAAGTTTGATGGGTGGAATACTGAGGCTGATGGGAGTGGTGATATGTATTATCCGCTGGAAGCTGTAACTGAACTTACAAAGCTTTCAGAGGACACAGTTAATCTATATGCACAGTGGCAGCAGCAAAGATTTATGTATATTAAAGCTTCATCAACGACCTATTGTGATACTCTTATTAAGAGGACACCTGATGATGAACTCTGGTATACAGGCATAGGCAGTAATACAATCCGCAGTCTGCCAGATAGTATGAATAGCTGGCAGGTGCAGAAATGGTACATTGATAAGAATGGCAGTATATATAAGGATAATTATATAAATGTATAATTACATAAAAATATAATAGTCACCCTCATCATCAGAGAATTTTTTATAGGTTGTGTGGAATACATCTTCAATAATATGTGTTTTAAGGCAGTTGGCGGGTGTGTCACTTATTGCAATCTTACGGTCGTTCATTATAACAAGATTATCAGATATTCTTATTGCATCAGATAAATCGTGTAGTACAAGAATGATTGTTTTGCCTGATTTTTTAAGTTTATTGACCATAGAGAAGAAAGTCCTCTTGCCCTCAAGGTCAAGATAAGTGACAGGTTCGTCCATAATTATAATCCGGCTGTCCTGTGCGAGTATCATAGAGAAGAATACACGCTGCCTTATTCCGCCAGAAAGTGTGTCGGTATTATCTTCAGAATAAGGCATTACATTAGTGAATTCCATTGAATTATTGACTATTTCATTATCTTTATCTGTTTTACGTCTTGTAAAGCCAAGATAAGGAAATCTGCCGTGTTCTACTAATGTTCTTACAGGAAGTACAGGGATAACGGTTCTTATTTGCGGAAGAAATGCTATTCTTTTGGCTCTTTCTTTTAATGGCAGTGACAGGATATTTTCATTATCTACTGTAATAGTGCCTGCTGTAACTTTAGAACAGCCATTAAGGCACTGAAGAAGGGTTGTTTTGCCGCATCCATTAGGACCGATTATCGTTGTTATCTGTCCTTTTGGAAATGTTATATTAATATCATTTAATATATTGGTTCTGGATACGGCTACATTAACGTGTTCATATTTAAGCATTTATTCGTCTGCCTCCTTTTTTCTTTAATAAAAGGTACATAAAGAATGGACCTCCGATAAAAGCCATAATTATTCCAGCAGGAAGTTCATATGGAGCAGCTATAAGACGACCAATGATATCACATATAAGTACAAATGAAGCACCAAGCAAAGCACTTGTTGGCAGGAGGTATCTTGCATCACTTCCGAATAAAGTCCTGCATATATGAGGAACAATAAGACCTATGAAGCTTAATAGGCCAGCAAAGCTTACAACAAGACCTGCCATTATGCTTGATAATACAAGAAGAAAGAATCTTGTAAGTGGAACATTCAATCCTAAAGAGCGGGCATAGTCATCACCTAATGAAAGTATATTAAGCGGCTTGGCCAGAATGAAGGATACAAGTACAGCAGCTATAATTCCAATTGCTGGCAGTGCTATTTTGTTAAATGTAAGTCCGGATAAAGTACCCATAAGAAAAGAAGTGATATTAAGGGTTATATCTGTATTTATTAATTTGATAGTGTTAATACCTGCATTAAGAAAGGAAGATACAGTTATTCCAGCAAGTATAATGGTTGTTCGTGAGCTGTCAGCCATATATGCAAGTGCATATATGGCAAGTGTTGTTAAAAGTGCACCTACAAATGAAGCTATAGATGTGGCATATACTGAATGAGGGAATAACATCATAGCAAGCATTACAAAGAAGCCTGCACCGGAATTGACACCTATTGTATTAGGACTTGCAAGTGCATTATTCATAACGCCCTGAAGGATAACACCAGCAACAGAAAGTCCCATACCGGCAATAATGGCACCAAGCATACGAGGAAGACGTATGTTCATTATTAATATGTAAGTCACAGAAGTCTTGTCGGGGGTAAAGAAGCATTTTAGTATATCTGCTGGATTGATATATACGCTTCCTAGCATAACGCTTAGAAAAGAAGCTGTTATTAAAAGTCCAAAGAGCAATATATATATGTATATATGTCTTGAACGGCTGTTTGATTTTGAGTTGGTTTTATTGGTCATAGTTGTTATTTTCCTTATAATAAATATATGTGAATAGAGTATCATAAACCGCTAATTTATTCAATTCATATTTACATACCGAATTTATATGAAATAACTATTGACAAATATTAACATAAGGGTTAAAATTCAATTCATATTAAACAAGTAGGTTTGTAGTTTATACGAAATGGAGATAATGATATGAGATTTAATACAGCTTTACTTCATGGCGATTTCAGAGGAGATAAGAATACTGGTGCGACACAGACACCTATATATCAGTCAAGTGCATTTGAGCATGCGAGTGCTGAGACACTCGAGAAGATATTTAATAATATGGCACCTGGATTTTCATACAGTAGAATTAGCAATCCAACAATAGAAGCATTTGAGAAAAGAATGACAGTTCTTGAGGGCGGTGTTGCGAGTGTTGCCTGTTCATCAGGTATGGCAGCAATAACGAATGCCTTTACTAATATATTACAAAGTGGTGACGAGATTGTATGCAGTGCAAGCTTATATGGCGGAAGCATTGATTTATTCAGGGATTTAGAAAGCTTTGGAATTAAGACACATTATGTTAATAATAATGATGTGGAACAGTTCAGGGCAGCTACGAATGAGAATACTAGGCTTTATTTTGCAGAGACAATTGGTAACCCAAGACTTGATGTAACAGATATCAGATTAATAGCTGATGAAGCTCATAGGGCAGGCGTTCCATTTATCGTTGATAACACAGTTGCTACAGCATATCTTATTAAGCCAATAGAGTATGGTGCGGATATAGTTGTTAATTCAACATCGAAGTATGTTAATGGCAATAGTAATTCAATCAGTGGTGTCATAACTGATTCTGGTAATTTTAAATGGGATATTATAAAATATCCTGGTATGAAAGATTTTAAGAAATATGGTCCATATGCGTATACAGCCAAGTTAAGAAATGGAATATATCGTAATACAGGGGCTTGCTTATCACCACAGAATGCATTTTATAACATTCTTGGAATGGAGACACTTGGAATAAGAATGGAACGTGTCTGTAGTAATGCAATGACATTAGCCAAGTATCTTAATGATAATTATGGTAATCTTAGTGTTAATTATCCTGGACTTGAGAATAGCGAATTCTATAATATTGCTAAGAAAGAACTTAACAATGGGTTTGGTGGCATAATAACAATCCGTACAGGAAGCAAGGAGAAAGCATTTAAGTTTATTAATGCATTACAGATTCCTCTTAACGTATCTAATATAGGTGATACTAAGACATTGGTTATACATCCAAGCTCAACAATCAGTGCTCATAGTACAGAGGGAGAGAAGAAGATTGCTGGTGTATATGATGATCTGGTGAGAATAAGCGTAGGAATAGAAGATGTGCAGGACCTTATAGAAGATTTCACACAGGCGTTAAAAGCAGCTAATTAAATATCAAAAAACGACTAAGAAAAGAATAGAAATGAGGTAGAATTATGGCTAAGATTGATTATGCAGCACTTAAAAAGGGCGGATTTATGAGACAGAAGCAGAAAGGATATTTTTCATTAAGAATACAGGTAGTTGGTGGTAATCTTACATCTGAGAATATCAGAGCTGTAGCTGACGTAGCTGATAAATATGGAAAAGGTTATGTACATATGACATCAAGACAGGGTGTTGAAATTCCATTTATTAATTTTGAAAATATTGAAGAAGTTAGAGCAGCTTTAGCAGATGGTGGTGTTAAGCCGGGTGTATGTGGACCAAGAGTTCGTACAGTTACTGCTTGTCAGGGTAATGAAGTCTGTCCAAGCGGCTGTATTAATACATATGAACTTGCTAAGAAGCTTGATGAACATTACTTCGGAAGAGAACTTCCACATAAGTTCAAGTTTGGCGTAACAGGTTGTCAGAATAACTGTCTTAAGGCAGAGGAGAATGATATCGGTGTTAAAGGTGGTATGGACGTAACCTGGGTAGAAGATAAATGTATCAATTGTGGCGTGTGTGAGAAAGCTTGTAGAATGGGTGCTATAAGCTGTGCTAATAATACAGTTACTATTGATAGAACTAAGTGTAATAACTGTGGACGTTGTGTAAAGGCTTGTCCTACAGAAGCTTGGGAAGGCCAGAGTGGTTATATTGTATCATTTGGTGGATTATTTGGTAACCAGATATACAAAGGCGAACAGCTTCTTCCACTTATTAAAGATGAAGAGACACTTTTCAGAGTAACAGATGCAGCAATCGGCTTCTTTGAAAAGAATGCTAACCCAGGAGAGAGATTCAGACTTACATTACAAAGAGTAGGTGAGGATGAATTTAGAAAAGCTATTAAAGCTGCTTACGAGGGTAAATAATAAAATTTATAGTCAAAAGATTATAAATTCGTATATGCTTACACGATAAGGCTTTTGAACTTATACGGTTTAAGAAAAAGGAGGACTAATATGGAGATTGAAGGAATTAAGATTGACGATACAGTAGATATTACAGATAAGGTTTGCCCACTTACATTTGTAAAGGCAAAGGTTGCTATCGATGAATTAGATGATGGTGAAGTTATTGCAATCCGTATGAATGACGGAGAGCCGGTAGCTAATGTTCCAAGAAGTATTAAAGATGAGGGACATCAAATCCTTAAACTTGTTAATAATAATGATGAGACATATACACTCATTGTTAAAAAAGTTGAAGAATAAGGAGAAGATTTATGGCTGAGAGAATAAAGTTATCAGATTTTGAAGAGAAGGTATTAAATAGTTCAGTTCCGGTTCTTGTTGATTTTTATTCAGACAGTTGTGTTCCTTGCAAAAGGCTTGCACCAGTTGTTGGAACAGTGGAAGATGAGAGGGCAGGAAGCCTTTCGGTATACAAGGTTAATATTAACTTTGATGCAGATGCAGCTTCTGAATATGAAGTAACAGCAGCACCTACACTTGTTCTTTTTAAAGATGGAAAGGAAACTGCAAGACATACAGGCGTATTCAGAAAAGATGAACTTACAAGCTGGATAGATGCTAATATTTAATTGATTTTAATAAAAAATAATTATGCCTAAGAGGCAGGAAAGAGGTTTAATATGCAGTTAACAGTATCAGGAGTAAAGAAAGAATATGAAGAGGGAATTACACTTCCAAAGCTTTTTGAAATTGAAAATGTTGAAACACCAGAATATGTTACAGTTTCAATCAACGAAGAATTCATTCCAGGAGACCAGAAAGAAACATACCAGTTAAAAGATGGTGATAATGTTGAATTCTTATACTTTATGGGTGGCGGACAGAGATAATTATAATAGTGTAATTAACTATAATGTCACAAGATAGTATTAAAATATCAGATTCAAGTAAGAATTACTTTAAAAGGAGTAAGATCTACTTTAAAAGGAGGTATATATGGCTTTAACAGATGAGCAGATAGAACGTTATTCACGTCATATCATTTTAAAAGAAGTTGGTGCTAAGGGACAGAAGAAGCTTCTTAATGCCAAAGTGCTTATAATAGGTGCAGGTGGACTTGGAGCACCAGCAGCTATGTATTTAGCAGCAGCAGGTGTTGGAACAATAGGAATTGCAGATGCGGATGAGGTAGATCTTAGTAATCTTCAGAGACAGATAATACATCAGACAGCAGATGTAGGCAAAGCAAAGGTTCAGTCAGCTAAAGAGACAATTAATGCTATGAATCCAGATGTAACAGTTAACACATATAGAGAATTCATTACAAGTGATAACATAATGGATATTATCAAGGACTATGATTTCGTAATCGATGGAACAGATAATTTCCCAGCTAAGTTCCTTATTAATGATGCCTGTGTAATGGCTAAGAAGCCATTCTCTCACGCAGGAATAATCAGATTTAAGGGTCAGCTTATGACTTATGTTCCGGGAGAAGGACCTTGCTACAGATGTGTATTTAAAAATCCACCACCAAAGGATGCAGTACCTACATGCAAGCAGGCTGGTGTTATCGGAGCTATGGGTGGTGTTATCGGAAGCCTTCAGGCTATGGAAGCAATCAAGTATATACTTGGTGTAGGGGATTTACTTACAGGTCATCTCCTTACATATGATGCTATAACACAGGAATTCCATAAGATTAAGTTGCCATCTGATACTGATGGCTGTGCTGTATGTGGAAAGCATCCAACTATCACAGAACTTATTGATTATGAGCAGGTAGTTTGTGAAGACCACTAATAATTATATCCAATCATAAGGACAATAAGGAGGCGTCACAAAGTGATTACATTTAATAAGAGTGATTTTGATACAATACTTGAATATGCTAAGAAGAATCTTCCAGAGGAGGCTTGTGGTCTTATTGGAGGAACAATAGAAAATGGAGATAAGCACATAAAAAAGATATATCTTCTTACTAATATTGACCATTCCAATGAGCATTTTTCAATGGATCCTAAGGAACAGTTAGCGGCAGTTAAAGATATGAGAGCTAATGGTTTAGTTCCTCTTGGCAACTGGCATTCACATCCAGAGTCACCATCAAGACCATCTGATGAGGATAAGAGACTTGCATATGACAGCAAAGCAAGTTATATGATACTTTCACTTATGAATATAGATGAACCAGTGCTTAATTCATTCCATATTGAAGGCAATGTATCAAATAAAGAAGATCTGAGAATAATATGATAAAGCATTGAGCCGTGCCGTAATAAACTATTAACCATTGCTGTGCTTGCACAAAGCGATGGTTAATAGTTTATTACGATAGGGCGAAAGCCCGGCAGTTCCATAAAGCTTTGCTTTATGGAACGTGCACGGCGAAAAAGGCGTTGTGCACGGCGAAAAGCCGGCGTGCATGGCGAAGAAGGCATTGTGCACGGCGAAGAAGCGAATAAATAGTAGTTCAGTGCGATAGGAATGGAGATTTATTATGAGTAATCTAACGGATATTTCAGATGTTATTATTATAGGAAGTGGTCCGGCAGGACTATCTGCTGCTATATATGTTGTCAGGGCTGGATTATCAGTTACTGTTATAGAGAAAGAATTTATGGGAACAGGACAGATAGCTGACAGCAGTAAAGTAGACAATTATCTTGGTATTCCAGCAATAAGCGGTTATGACCTGGGCGAAAGTTTCAGGGAACACGCACTTTCGCTTGGAGTAACAATAGAAGATAATAATGTTACTAGACTTACCCCTGTTGATGACATATGGGAATTAGAGTTATCAGACGGAAGCACTAGGAAAGCCCGATGCGTAATATATGCGGCTGGCTGTAGCCATAAAAAGTTACAGGCAGAGAATGAAGAACAGTATACAGGCAAAGGAATATCATATTGTGCCGTATGTGACGGAGCATTTTATAAGGATAAAGATGTCGCAGTAGTAGGTGGCGGTGACACAGCACTTTCTGATGCACTTTATCTTTCAGATATATGTGCCAACGTATATATTATACACAGAAGGGAAGAATTCCGTGGAGCGGCTTCACTTCTTGCAAAGTTAAAGGAACGTACGAATGTGCACATATGCACTAACAGAACAGTAAAGAAAGTGGAAGGCAGTAATAATCTTGAGAGGATAATACTTGATAATGATACAGGCATTGACGTTAATGGATTATTTGTTGCCGTTGGAATGAGCCCACAGACAGAGCTTCTTAAGGGTATTGCAGAACTTGATAATTCAGGACATGTAATAGCAGGTGAAGATTGTGTTACATCAGCCAGAGGTTTATTCGTGGCAGGTGATGTCAGAACGAAAATATTAAGACAAGTAATAACAGCCGCAGCAGATGGTGCTATGGCAGCAACACAGGCAGTACAGTACCTTAGATAAAAGGTATGTACTGCCTGCTGGCATTTATATATGTATAGCCTGGCTGTGTATATTTATATAATATGTATTTATTGTATACTTATTATGTGTTTGCTATAAATATTACTAAATATATTTAACACAATATACATTTATTATATATCTAATATATTGCTATAGATATTACTGCGTATATTTATACAATATGTATTTATTATATATATTTATTGTATCTATTATATCTAGTTATTTAGTGCGTTATAGCTTCATATATATAATCAAGAACCTTGATGTTATCTTTTTCGTGTAAAATATCGTGGCGCATATTATTAAATATCACGATATCTTTTATATTAAATCCCTGTTTAGTCATTAAATTTACGGTAGTTTTAATATTTTTTCCATATTCACTTACAGCATCATCACTGCCGCTAAGAATATATACAGGTGCCAAGCTTGCTGTCTTAGCCTTTTTAGATACACAGTTAATCATTCCTGATAATAGTTCATACATAAGGCTTGCTGTAATCTGTGCTGGAATATGAGGGTCGTTAAGATATTTATCACGTTCTTCTTCATTATAGAGAAGCCAGTCTGCACGCGATGTAGCATTTTTAATCTTATTATTGTACATTCCAAATGCAATGAACTGTATAAGCGGACTGCAATTCTGTCCGTTAGCCTGCATACAGGCGTGGTCGATATAACTTCTTATTGCTTTGAGAATAAAACGTGGCTGAGAACCAGTTCCGATAAGGAAACATCCGTCAATCTTAGTCCTTAAGTGAGGAGATAAAAGCATATCCCTTACGATGAATGAGCCCATAGAGAAACCAACAATATAATAAGGAAGTTTAGGGTAGCGTTTCTTCATTTCGGTGTAGCAGGTATGAACGTCTTTAACCACATATTCCCAGCTTCCTTTCTTGCCAAGATATGCTTTCCTGCTGCCATTCTGTAGTGAGTGGCCGTGTCCTATAATGTCAATACCGCATACAACGTATCCTTTGCTTGTAAAATACTGGGCAACTTTGTCATATCTTCCCATATATTCTGTTATTCCGTGTACAAGCTGTATTACGCCGATTGGTTTGCTTTCAGCTTTCCATACAGCTGCCTGTATAGTTGTCTTATTATCAGATGATTTAAAATTAAACATATATAACCTCAATTCTTAGCCAGTAGGCCTTTGGTACTAAAAAGCATTATACGACAAAATATTTAATAAAACTACATAAAAATTACTAATTAAAGCATATAATTATTTATTGAAAAAGAATTATAAATGTGTTATAGTCAGTATCCGTCTGAAGGGCTTGATTTGCTTAATAAAATAAAGAATATCGAGGTATATATGGGTAACGATAATACAAAAGCACTAAGCGGTATGGATATGACTACAGGTTCGATACCGGTTAAAATACTAAAGTTCAGTATTCCACTTATGCTGGCACAGATTTTGGAAGTTCTGTTTAATATGTCAGATGTGGCAGTTGTTGGTAAATTTTCAAGTTACGAGGCACTTGGAGCAGTTGGCTCTACATCATTGCTTGTAACATTATTTACAGGATTTCTTATAGGTATGGGCTGTGGTGTGAATGTAAGAGTTGCACAGCAGCTTGGTGCAGGTCAGAAAGAAAATGTACGAAAGACTATTCATACATCATTTCTTCTCTGTCTTATTGT
Source organism: [Lactobacillus] rogosae (assembly GCA_900112995.1). Classification (GTDB taxonomy): domain Bacteria; phylum Bacillota; class Clostridia; order Lachnospirales; family Lachnospiraceae; genus Lachnospira; species Lachnospira rogosae. Next base: position 154,560 of record FONU01000003.1, read on the forward strand.
AGGACTTACAGCGCTGGTTCTTTGTATATTGGGTGCTGAATTCTTCCTGTCACTTATGAATACTAAGACAGAGCTTATAGATGGGGCGGTACTTTATTTTAGAATATACGCACTTGGTATGCCGGCGATGGCTATATATAACTTTGGTAATGCGGTTATGAGTGCGAGCGGAGATACTAAGAAGCCTCTTATATATCTTACGTTTGCAGGCGTTGTGAATGTATGCCTTAACCTTATACTTGTTATAGGGATAGGTATGGCTGAGGATGGTGTCGCATTTGCTAGTATAACAGCCCAGTACATATCAGCAATATTTGTAGTGGTTAATCTGTTAAGAAGAAGTGACACAGACAGATGCCGGTTAAGAGTAAGAGAATTAAAGCTTTATCCAGGTGTGTCAAAGGTAATACTTATGCTTGGAATTCCAGCAGGTATCCAGAATGCTATATTTGCTATGGCTAATCTATTTATCCAGACAGGTGTTAATTCATTCAGTGCGGTTATGGTGTCAGGAAATGCCGCCGCCGCTAATGCAGATATGCTTATATATAATGTTATGATGGCTTTTTATACTGCATGCTCAAGCTTTATGGGACAGAATATGGGAGCGTGTAACAAGAAACGAATGTTAAAAAGCTACCTTATAAGTATGGCTTATGCTTTTTTAGCGGCGGCGGTACTTGGAGGACTTCTTATAATATTTGGAAGACAGTTCCTGTCATTATTTACAAGTGAACCAGAAGTTATAGATGCAGGTATGCAGAGGATTATGATTATGGGCTTATCGTATGCTGTATCCTCATTTATGGATTGTACGATAGCGGCATCAAGAGGACTTGGCAAGACTATAGTTCCAACAATAGTGGTTATTATAGGTTCGTGTGTGTTCAGAGTAGCATGGGTGTATACAATATTTGCACATTTCCACACTATACCATCATTGTTCCTGTTATATCCCTGCTCCTGGATAATTACAGCTGCCGCAGAGATAACCTATTTCGTGCATATATTTAAGAAAGTGACATTTTAAGGATAGTTACATTATGATTGCCACATAATATGTGTTAATAATATCTATATTCAGGTTCATCATCTGTAAGTTATAGCAATAACAATGCAGGACAGATTCGTTTCTTTGTTGCTGACAGCAAGGATTCGTTAATGGATACTGAAAAAGTAACTAACAAGTATGGCAGCTATACAGATTATGACTGCTATAATGTATTCAATGATGATGTAGTAAATGGTATTATTTCAAATAATAATGGTTATACATATTATAGCAGTGCATACTATGCAGGTGATAAGATTAGCTTATCAAAAGAAGCAGCAGAAAAGCTTATATCAGCAAGACGTAGAATTTCTGTGACAGCTTTTGATAAAGCTAGTAAGATATCTGGAATGACTGTTGAATTCGATGGCTATTTCCTTAATAATGAAGCTGTTTCTGTAGATATACCTAAGATTACATTAAGTAAAGATGCAAGCACATTATCAACTACATTTGCAGGCGGAACACCTGAATATGTATATAAGGTAGGAACTATACCATCAATTAAGGGCGTAAGCTTTAGAAGCATATTTTACAATTCAGGTGATGGAAGATTTAACGTATATGCTGTAGATGATGGAAGCTGTATTCCAGTGGTACAGAGAACATACGGATATACAAGGAACTTTACAGAAAGTGATTCTAATAGTGAATACTTCACAATATCTTTAGATAATGATAACTTTATAAAGACTGCAACAGTATCAGGTGGAGATTATGATGGTACAGAATATTCATATATTGCTAATCCTGATGTTCAGACAATAAAGAATATCGTTAAATACAATGCTAAGAAAAATATATCATCATCAATTAATGTATGCACAGATAAGGTTACATTTGATGCTGAGACAATTAATATGATTAAGAATGCTGAGGATGCAGGCATAACAGTTAACTTCTATGATTCTAACATCGGAAGAAGTGCAGGTTCAGCTACAACTTCAACATACAAGCTTGAAAATGTTGAAGCTAAGGATGTTACTATAGAAAGACCAGCAGTTGAAATTACATCAAACAATGCTGATTTTGAAAAGGTTATGGATCCAACATTAGCAGTAAGATATGTATCAGCAAGCAGTGCATTAGCAGATGGATTTACATATAGATTTACTGATCCAACTGTATTAAATGCTAAGTTTGATAATGAACAGACTTATGTAAAGCTTTCATTAGTAGATGGTAAATTAGTGAGAAGCGGATCTTTAGTTCCAAGCAGAACTATCGTTGTAGAAAAGAATACATATGCTTTAGTTCGCTCGGCAGATTACTCAACACCAGGTGATACACCAAGTACACCTAGTGACACACCAAGTACACCTAGTGACACACCAAGCGAACCAGAACAGCCAAGTGAGCCAGAGCAGCCAAGCCAGCCAGAACATCCTGCTCAGCCAGAGCAGCCATCTGATAATGGCGATACAACAGGCAAGAATGTTGAAGCAGAAGTTATCTCTGCGGATAAGCTTACTAATGTAGAAAATGTAAACAACGAACTTACAGAGCGTTTAACTAATTCATCTCTTTCAGAGGTAAGCATTGTAAGTGCCAAAGCAGCTCCTACACTCAGCTCTAATGTATTCTCTAAGATGAAGGAAAACCAGAAAGACATTACAGTTGGTGTAACAGATGAGAATAACAGACTCCAGTATCAGTGGAAGTTCAACAGTGATACAATTACACAGCCAGATATGGATATTGATTTAACAATTTCATTCGATACAGATAGAGAAAATGAGGTTAAGGAAATTACAGGACGTGATGATCTTATGTATCTTTCATTCAGTCATCACGGAGCATTACCTGGACCAGCTACAATCAAGACATATGTTGGTAACAAATATAAGGATGGAGATATAGTATACCTCTACTACTTCAATGAAGAACAGAACAGAGTTGAATCAGTAGGCGGTGTTAATAAGGGACTCGTTGTTAAGGACGGATATGTTGAGTATACAATTACCTACTGCTCATTATACTTCTTATCACAGGATACAGCAGAAATAATAAAGGCTGTTGACCCGGATACAGCAGATAATAATGGACAGGTAGCAGATGTGGCTGATACAGCAAAGGATTCAGCTGCAACAGGAGATACAACAAGAGTATTCTTATATGTTCTTGAAACATTAATGGCTGCAGTATTAGTTGCAGGACTTGTAGTTGCTGATGTGAAGAAGAACAGAATTAACAGGTAATTAAACAGCTATAATATAAAACAGCCGGTATAATGATAGATTAAATAGCTATCATTAACCGGCTGTTTTATATTAGCATCATATATTACTTAATGGCTTCTGCCAGATTGTACATATTGGCAATATCTTCATCTTTCATAGTAGACTTGATAGTTACTGTATCGCCACATATAGTTATGTTCTTCATTCCCTCAAATGCTGTCTTCATACATTTGCCGGCAGTAGGTGCCCACGAGCCATTTTCGATGATTCCGACTTTACGGTTCTGATAAGCTTTGTGGGAAAGACGGTTAAGGAAGTCTTCCATAGGTGGGAATACACCACCATCATAAGATGCTGCAGCAACAATAAGCCTGCTGTATCTGAAAGCATCTTCAATAGCTTCTGCCATATCATTTCTTGTAAGATCAATAAATGCAACTTTGGCAAATCCCTTTTCTTTAAGAATATCAACCATCTTTTCAGCGGCTGTCTTAGTATTGCCATGTATTGAAGCACATGCTACAAGTACGCCGTCATCTTCAGGTTCGTAACTGCTCCATGTAAGATATTTTCCAATGTAGAATTCAAGGTTCTCTTTAAGTACAGGACCATGCAGAGGGCATATAGTCCTTATATCAAGTGCGGCGGCTTTCTTGAGTAAAGTCTGTACAGGTGCACCATATTTTCCTACTATATTAAAATAGTATCTTCTTGCTTCGCAAGTCCAGTCATCAGAAGCACTTAATGCACCAAATTTGCCGAAAGCATCAGCAGAGAAGAGTACTTTTTCAGTTGTTTCATATTCAAGCATAACCTCTGGCCAGTGAACCATAGGAGCCATAATAAATTTCAGGTTGTGAGTTCCTAATGATAATTCCTGTCCCTCTGCAACTGTAATGCATTTGTCATCAAGATTATCTATAGCAAAGAACTGAGGAAGCATAGCTTTTGCTTTAGCACTAAGTACAAGCTTAGCATCTGGATATTTGTCTGAAAGTGCTTTGATATTAGCGGCATGGTCAGGCTCAAGGTGTGAGATTACAATGTAATCAACATTTCTTCCGGCAAGAACATTAGAAAGGTTATTAAACCATTCCTCTGACTTTCTTGCATCTATTGTATCCATAACGGCTACCTTTTCATCAAGAATTACATATGAATTATAGGAAATGCCGTTAGGAATGATATATTGGCTTTCAAATAAATCCAAAGTAGTATCATCAGCTCCTATATATTTAATTGACTCAGAAATTGTAACATTACTCATAATTAAATCCTCCTTATTAATGTTTAGTAATACTTGTTAGTTGTTAATTATTTAATCTATTATTTAGTGTATTAATTAATTCATCTTCTGTATTAATATTTTCATCAGCAAGATTAATACAGGCTGTTGAAATCTCAAAAGGTATCTTATTACTTTTGAATAGAATATGTTCTGGAATGGCTGCGGCTATAAGATTATTAATTCTATTTTCAAAATCTGTGTACTTAAGATTAGTGTCTAATATAAAGAATAAATCTTTGTCGTAGCGAACAAGCATCAATTCGCCATCAGATATATCTTTAAAAGTATGTGTAATTAAATTGTACAGACAGCATACAATTCCATTAGAAGCGATATCACCATATTCGGCTATTGTGTCAGCAAGATTGGTAATCTTTACAAATGCTGCATTAGACTGGTGGTTATTCTCTGCCTTATATAATTCATAAGGAAGATGTTCTGAAAGATAAGAACGGTTGTAAGCACCAGTTTCCTCGTCAAGCAGAAGGCTCCTGTTGGCATTTTGTATCAGAGATATTAAAGCGTTGTTAGTATTGTCGGTTTCAAGCTGTCGGTAAGTGTATGAGAAATGCTGGACGGTTTCAAGAACAAGCAGGGAGTTATTGACTCTTAATGGCCGCGAAGTGACATGGTATACAGTATCATCGCTTACATCAAGTTTGGATTGTATATTACCGGTAAGAAGTGTTCTTGCAGAAGTGCAGTTAATACATTGAAATATACATTTCCAAGAGTCATAACAGGAAATCGGTGTATCAGATGGTGTAAGACAAGTATCATTAATATCAATAATCTCACATTTGAATGGATTGACAAGTCGCACTACATCATATAGTGGTGATAGCAGCTCCATTTCTTTCTTTAATTCTTCAAAAGTATATTCAACAATTTCGCTCATACTTAAACCTCGTTTCCTATGTTAAAGTACATAAAGTAATATATATCATGGTGTGTTATATATATTATTCTGCATAACTTTATCTATGATATAGTGATATGAACAATGTTTTATATAGTTATATTCATATAATATGGCTGTACATATATAATTATAATAATTGATATGTGATGCAGCAATATAATAATATAACTCCATATGTATAATTGTGTTAATATATCCGTATTCATACATAACATAGATTGTATAAATTCTAACACATTTAATTAAACTTGCCAATTGAAAATTTGCATAAATAATAGATGATTAAACAAATTATTCGGCTTTATAGATACATTTATTGACATTTAATTATCAAAAATGTACTATCAATATAATAAGCGAAAGGACGTGGGTATATGATTGATAATGTGTTGCAGATATCAAGAGAACAGATAGAAAAAGCAATTGCGATATTAAATCCGTGTATGAATGATTATATTTATGTGTATGATTTGATAGATGATTATTATGTGATTTCGGAACATGCTGTGGAAAGGTTTATTCTTCCAGAAGACAAATTCTACGATGCAGCGGCAAAGCATAAAGAGTTCGTATATGAAGATGATTACGAAATGCTTAGTAAGGAACTTCAGGATATAAAGGATGGCAAGAAAGTATTTCATAATATGAAATACCGCTGGTTAGATAAGAACCACAATCCAATATGGATTAATTGCAGGGGAAGCGTGCTGTTTAAAGATGGAAGACCACATTATCTTATGGGCTGTATTAATGAGATTGGTGTTAAGCCTGAGGCAGATAACGTCAGTGGTCTGTTAGGGGATGTGGGACTTGCTGATTATATCAGGGAAGCATATGCGGCTTTAACACCTAAAGGTTTTATAATAAGGATAGGAATAGATAATTTCAGTGCCATTAATACCAATTATGGTATGGCTTACGGAGACTACATATTAAAGAAGACGGCAGATTGCATAGCAAATACACTTAATTCTAATCAGAAACTTTTTAAGCTTGTATCAGATGAGTTTATGATTGTTGATTTTAGCGGCAGCAATATAACAGAAGCAATTAAAATCTATATGAATTGTAAAAAGAATGTCAATAAATTTATAGAGGACAATAATTACAAAATAATGTATACATTATCTGCGGGAGTTATTGATGCATCACACATAAAAGATGAGGACGATTCATATATAAAATTATCTGAATTCGCCTTAAAGCAGGCGAAGGACAGTGGAAAGAATACATATTATATATATAGGAATGAAGATTTTGAGCATTACAATAGAAGAAGGGTTATTAATACAGCACTTCATAATGCCGTAGATGATGATTTTGCAGGTTTTGAAGTATATTACCAGCCTATAGTTGATACAAAGACTTACAGGCTTATAGGTGCAGAAGCACTTATGAGATTTTTCATGCCTGACCCAGATGGTGGAAGCCCACAATTTATATCACCGGTTGAGTTCATTCCGCTGTTAGAAGAAAGCGGACTTATTATACCGGTAGGCAAATGGATATTAGAACAGTCAGCCAGACAATGTGCTATATGGACAAAGCAGATAGAAAGTTTCCGTATAAATGTCAATGTATCGTATATTCAGGTCATTAAAAGTGATGTGTTCACAGATATTATGGCAGCTATCAATGACAACGGAATAAAGCCATATAATATAGGAATAGAGCTTACAGAGAGTGGTTATTTAGACTCCAATCCACATTTTAATGAATTGTGGTCAAAGCTTAAGGATAATGGTGTTGTGGTTGTTCTTGATGACTTTGGTACAGGATATTCTAATCTGCACTGCCTTAGTGATTTAAAGCCGGATTACATTAAGATTGACCGTTCATTTACAGTAAAAGCTCTTAAGAACCATTATGATTATGAATTGCTTACATATATAATTCAGATGACACACAGTCTGTCGCTTTCATTATGTATAGAAGGTGTAGAGACACCGGAGGAGCTTGATGAGTTAAGAAGAATAAATCCCGACTATATACAGGGATATTTATTTGGAAAGCCTTATCCGGCAAATGAATTCGATGAAAGATTTATGTAGTGTATCACGGGTCTTAATGAGATGTGAATATTTATGCAACGTAAAGAAAATGGTTGATTTTAGAGGTTGATATAGTGCATTTTGTCAAAAATCAGTGTATAATATCTAAAATATAGTGATACAGGGTTAGGAGAGGCTCTGCATTAGAAAAGGAGGCACTAATATAATGAAAGATAATAATTTTATAAAAAAGCTTATACTTGCGGCAGCAGCTTTTATAGCACAAATATTAATCGTTATGATTATAATATTTATATTGCTTAATAAGAATATTATTAATGTATTGACTGCTTTTGTATTAATTACAGTTGTATTTGCGATATTTGTTGTGTTAATTCTTAATATTTTAAGAAGCATAGTTGTTCTATTAAGGGGAGCAATAGCAGGTACTGCATCAAGTGATGATAAGACTGCTGAAAAGATTAAGAAGGTTTCAGCAAGAAATGATGAAGTTGGAGAAATCGTCCGCAATGTAACAGTTGCATTTGAGGGTATTACAGGAACAGTTGCTGCAATAAGAAATGCTACAGTTGAACTTGAACAGGTTTCAGAAGAATTTGTTGCAATGTTTGATACAATGCACACAGTTGCCGACAGCACCAATGCAGCGGTAACAACAATTACAGATAATACTACAGTACAGGCTGATAAGGTAGCCGATATTAAGGTAAAGACTGACTCAATAAGCAAGGCTGTTGATAATATACAGACTAATATTGAAGGGCTTAAGGAAAGCATAGATACACTTAATGAGTGTAACAACAGAGCTGCTGATATTATGAAAGAGCTTATTACAATAAGTGAAGAAAGCGGACACGCTATGGACGAGGTAAGTAATGAAACAGAGCGTACTAATGCCTCAGCCCAGGAGATTAGAAAGGTAACTGAGATTATTGCCGGTATATCTAACCAGACTAACCTTCTGGCTCTTAACGCAAGTATTGAGGCGGCAAGAGCAGGTGAGAATGGCAAGGGCTTCGCAGTTGTAGCAGAGCAGATAAGAGAGCTTGCAGATCAGTCAAGAGAGTCTACAGAGCATATTAACCAGATTGTCAATGGACTTATTGAGAATTCTAATATCAGTGTGGAAACAGCTAAGAAGGTATCGGAAGCATTTGAAAAGCAGGATGCCAAGATTAAAGATACAGAAGCTATATTTGCAACTCTTAATTCAGAGATTAACAGAGTTGGAAGTGCTGTAAGCGGCATAGCGGCAGAAGCCTCTGACTTAGAGCAGCATAAGAACACAATAGCTTATGGTGTTGATAATCTTGCACAGTTTGCAGAAGAAAATGCAAGCAGTGGACAGATTACCAAGGAGAATATGAATAATCTTGAGCAGGTTATGGAACAGTGTAAAGGTTCTACAGATAAGATTGCTAATGTATCCGCAGAGCTTGTTACACAGATAAAGAAATTCAGCGGTAACGGGTTAAAGAAGAGATAATATAATTAATATTATTTGATGAATAGGTTAAATATGCAGGTGAAATATGTTTTCGCCTGCGTATTCATTTGTATGGTTGACATATTGTACGAAAAATGGTAAAACATACAATAATGATATGAATTTTAAAATGCCTTATTTTGTCGTTAAGGTACAAAGGTTAGTAAAGGAGATATTAGAATATGCAGTATTCAGATAAAGTTATAGAGCATTTCAGCAATCCTCATAATGTAGGTGAGATAGAGAATGCAAGTGGTGTCGGTACAGTTGGTAACGCTAAGTGCGGAGATATTATGAGAATATATCTTGATATAGATGAGGATACTAAGATAATCAAGGATTGCAAGTTCAAGACATTTGGCTGTGGTGCAGCTATTGCAACAAGCAGTATGGCTACAGATATGGTTATTGGCAAGACAATATACGAAGCTATGGAAGTAACTAACAAGGCAGTTATGGAAGCACTTGATGGACTTCCACCAGTAAAGGTACACTGTTCGCTTCTTGCTGAGGAATCAATCCACGCAGCTCTCTGGGATTATTGCAAGAAGCATAATGTTGATATTCCTGGTCTTAAAGAGCCTAAGAAAGATGTTCACGATGGCGAGGAAGAAATAGAGGATGAAGAATAATATTATCAATGGATATGATAATTTACAGCACAATCTTATTGATTTAATCAGGGAAGAAGAAGCTAAGCTTGGTTACAGAAAAGAGAATATAAGATTATATTATCCTTTAAGCTCATTATGTCATATGTTTGGGTGCGATGTTAGGGATACAAGCTATAGTGATATGGTAAAGCTTCTTGAAGGCGATGATGAGGATTTCAGGCAATATACTGATATTCTTGGCGGTGTCACATTCAGTAATAAAAAAGACAGGTTCTGCTTTGAGATTAATGAAAATGGAGTGGAATATATTCACAATAATACTGACGAGAATGAGTTTATAAGAAAGCTTGTTGAACTTATTAGAAGCCATAGTACATCTATGAAAGATATAATTGAATTTTTTAATGACAGTTATGATGGAGTTATTATTGAGTATATCAAAGATGGTGAGTTTGATGTTCTTATAAAGTTTGCAGATAAAGCTGATGACAGATATTATTACTGCTTTAAAGATGAAGGATGTCATATTATATATCATAGATTTCTTCCAGAAGATTACGAAGATTTACAGTTATAATTAACTATCAATATAATAATTCAGAATTATGAGAAATATCAGAAGCCTGACAGGATTACATTGGATAATCTTGTCAGGTTTTTTTGTAGATAAATTTGGAGTAAAATAGCTGATTGAGAAAAATTAAACAATAACTTATTGAGAAAATTGTAACAATAACTTATTGGAAAATAAGTAAAAGCTATTGACAAACAATTAAACATTTGTTTAAATGTTTATATGAAGTAAAGCATAATATATAAGTGCTTCACATAATATTAAATTTATAAGCAAAGCGGGCTGGATAACAGGTCTGCAGTGTCGGTTAAGACACAGAAAGGTGGTTTGTTATGAAGAAAACATATGGTATTGAGGTTGATTGTGCTAACTGTGCATTAAAGATGGAAGATGCAGCTAAGAAGACAGCAGGTGTTAAAGATGCAACAGTTTCTTTTATGACACAGAAGATGAAGGTTGAATTCGATGAGGGAGCAGATGTGGCTTCTGTAATGCAGGACGTATTAAAGAACTGTAAGAAGGTTGAATCTGATTGCGAGATATTTCTTTAATTAATAATTAGTTAATGTTAATTAGGAGAATGCTTCGCAGGAATGGAGGATAATATGACTAAGAAGCAGAAAAAAGTATTAATAAGAATTATTATATCAGCCGTTCTTTTAGTAGCATTTAAGCTTATATGCTATCTTGCTCCGGTTAATAAATATGTGGAACTGGTGCTTTTCCTTATTCCATATCTTGTAATAGGATATGACATTTTAAAGAAGGCTGTTCACGGAATATTCCATGGTGAAGTATTTGATGAGAATTTTCTTATGGCAATAGCTACTGTCGGTGCAATAGCACTTGGTGAATATGTAGAAGGTGCAGCAGTTATGCTTTTCTACCAGATAGGTGAGCTTTTTCAGAGTTACGCTGTCGGCAAGAGCAGAAAGAATATCACAGCGCTTATGGATATAAGGCCTGACTATGCAAATATCGAGCAGGAAGGTGGGTTAGAACAGGTTGATCCGGATGATGTGGAAATCGGGACAATAATAGTAGTAAAACCTGGTGAGAAAATCCCAATCGATGGCATTGTTGTAAGTGGTGAATCTACACTTAACACAAGTGCACTTACAGGTGAGAGCCTTCCAAGAAGTGTAAAGGTCAAAGATGAGGTGATAAGCGGCTGTGTCAATCTGACAGGCCTTTTAAAGATAGAGACAACTAAAGAATTTGGCGAGTCTACAGTATCTAAGATATTGGATCTTGTTGAGAATTCAAGTATGAAAAAATCCCGTTCAGAGAATTTTATCACAAGATTTTCAAAGGTGTATACACCAGCGGTATGTATAGGAGCTTTGGTGCTTGCGGTTATTCCACCAGTAGTAAGTCTTATTATGGGCAATCCTGCTGAATGGTCAAAATGGCTTATAAGAGCTCTTACAACACTTGTTATAAGTTGCCCTTGTGCCCTTGTAATATCTATTCCTCTCAGCTTCTTTGGTGGAATAGGCGGAGCTTCTTCTAGAGGTATCCTTATCAAAGGTTCTAACTATCTTGAGAATTTATCTAAAGCCAAATATGTTGTATGCGATAAGACAGGAACACTTACTAAAGGTGTATTTGAAGTTACAGATGTTATAACTGCCAATGGATTTACTAAGGAAGATATTATTAAATCGGCAGCATATGCAGAAAGCTATTCAAGTCACCCAATCAGTAAGAGTATACGTGATGCTTATGGTATGGAAGTTGAAACCGGACAGGTTACAGATATAGAGGAGATAAGCGGACACGGCGTAAAAGCTGATATAGGCGGTAAAAAAGTATTAGCTGGTAACTTAAAGCTTATGAATAAGTACAACATTGACAGCAGTGCCGGGAAAGATAGCATAGAAAATGCTCTTGGCACACTTGTATATGTAGCTATCGGTGGCATATATGCTGGTTGTATTGTAATATCAGATGTTATCAAGCCTACATCACAACAGGCGATTGCAGCACTTAAGAAAGCGGGCGTTAAAAAGGTTATTATGCTTACAGGCGATGCTAAGAAAGTTGCAGAACAGGTTGCAGGAAAGCTTGGTGTTGATGAAGTTAAGAGTGAGCTTTTGCCGGCAGATAAAGTTATTGAGGTTGAGAAGCTTCTTAACAGCAAGGGTAAAGATGAAATGCTTGCGTTTGTCGGTGATGGAATTAATGATGCACCAGTACTTTCAAGAGCAGATATTGGTATAGCAATGGGTGCACTTGGTTCAGATGCGGCAATTGAGGCGGCTGATATTGTTCTTATGGATGACGACCCTGCAAAGATTGCTACAGCAATGAATATTTCGAGAAAGACATTAAGAATAGTTCACCAGAATATAGTATTTGCACTTGCAATAAAGATAGCCTGCCTTGCACTTGGAGCAGCAGGTGTTGCTAATATGTGGATGGCTATATTTGCAGATGTAGGTGTTATGGTGCTTGCAGTTCTTAATGCAACAAGATGTCTTTCATATAAAGATTAGCCTGCGAATAAGACAGACAGATTACAGTATGCAGATTAGGAGGAATGGGAAATGTCAGAAGTAAATCTTCCACACGACCACGGACAGAATATTGAAAAAGTTCTTGAAAGAATGCCAGACACAGATGAATGTGTAGTAGTGGCAGAAGTATTCAAGCAGATAAGTGATGGAAGCAGAATCAGGATATTATGGCTTTTATGTCATTGCGAGGAATGTGTAAGTAATATCGCGGCAGCTATGAATATGAGTGACCCTGCGGTTTCACATCATCTTAAGCTGTTGAAAAAGAGCGGGCTTATAACAAGCAGAAGAGAAGGTAAAGAGATATATTATAAACTTGCGGATAGTGAGACGGCACAGCTGCTTCATCATATAATAGAGGAGATGTTCAGGATTACTTGTCCGTTGAATTAATAATCTTCAATGGCTCTGCCAGGAGGTGTGTGGCGGACGGATGTTGTGAAGGCTGTTTATTGCCGCTGGGCACGTTCGCACTGCTTGCAGCCGTAGCGGACACGTAAGCGGCTAAAGGACAGCCGCTAAGTGCCGACGGCTGCAAAAGCACCCAGCTTGTAATATAACACGCCTGCACAACTGGGGTGCGACAGACGGCGGGATGCGATCGGGAGATTATTAATTTAACGAGGGGGCGGTGTTTGGCTGGAGTAGTGTAATGAGAGATGGTTGTAATAATTAGCGGTGGCTTTTTGGCTGCCGCTTTTTTGTGTGTTGGGTTATAGGTAAAAACTATAATAGGTTATATTTATTAGGAATAATATCTACTATTGACTTGGTAGGTTAATGGCTGTAATATAATGACAACGATAACAAACACATATATGAATTATATGCTAAGACTTATTAGACAATAGATATGGAGGATATTATTATGGCAAAGAAACATTACGAAGACAGAAATCTTAAGTTTGAAACATTACAGTTACATGTAGGACAGGAACAGCCTGATCCAGTTACAGATGCAAGAGCAGTTCCAATCTACCTTACATCATCATATGTATTCCATAACAGCCAGCACGCTGCTGACAGATTCGGTCTTAAAGATGCAGGTAACATTTACGGACGTCTTACTAACCCAACAGAAGATGTATTTGAAAAGAGAATTGCAGCACTTGAAGGTGGTGTAGCAGCACTTGCAGTTGGTTCAGGAGCAGCAGCACTTGCATATGCTTTCCAGGCACTTGCACACGCAGGTGACCATATCGTAGCAGCTAAGAATATTTATGGTGGTACATACAACCTTTTAGCACATACATTTCCAGATTACGGAATTGAAGCTACATTCGTAGATCCATTTGATTATGATGCTATCGAAGCAGCTATCAGACCTAACACAAAGGCAGTACAGATTGAAACACTTGGCAATCCTAACTCAGAAGTAGTAGATATTGAAAGAATAGCTAAGATTGCACACGCACACAACATTCCGCTTGTAGTTGATAATACATTTGCAACACCTTATCTTGTAAGACCTATCGAATATGGTGCTGATATTGTAGTTCATTCAGCAACTAAGTTCATCGGTGGACATGGTACAACACTTGGTGGTGTAATTATAGACAGTGGTAAGTTTGACTGGGTTTCAGCAGCAGATAAGTTCCCTTGGTTAGTTGAACCAAATGTATCATATCACGGCGTAAGCTTTGCAAAGGATACAGCTCCAGCAGCATTTGTTACATACATCAGAGCTATCCTTCTTCGTGATACAGGTGCTACAATTTCACCTATACATTCATTCATTTTCCTTCAGGGACTTGAAACATTATCACTTCGTGTAGAAAGACACGTTGAGAATGCATTAAAGGTAGTTCAGTACTTAAAGAATCAGCCATTAGTAGAAAAGGTTAACCATCCATCTATCTCAACTAATGCTGAGCAGCAGGAACTTTACAAGAAGTACTTCCCTAACGGTGGTGGTTCTATCTTCACATTTGAAATCAAGGGTGGAGCAGCAGAAGCACAGAAGTTCATCGATAACCTTGAGTTATTCTCACTTCTTGCAAATGTAGCTGATGTTAAGTCACTTGCTATACATCCAGCAAGCACAACTCATTCAGAGTGCAACGAAGCAGAACTTCTCGACCAGGGAATTAAGCCTAACACAATCAGGCTTTCAATCGGTACAGAGAATATTGATGATATTATCGAAGACCTTGATGAGGCATTTAAGGCTATTCAGGAATAATAATTAATAATAAAATCTTCTGATTAGATAAGTAGAATAGGACACGGGTATTATGCTGTAGTTCAATCTCAGGATTGGATATGGCGGATATCCGTGTTTTGTTGTGTAAGGTTGGAAAGTTGTTAGAAAAGTGTTGAAACTTGTATCATATAGTGCTACAGTTTATATAAGAAATTTTTTAAAAGACACGAAAGGGGTTTTTAACAATGATTTATGCATCACTTAATGCCAAGAAAGGCAATTATCAGTATCCAGCAGCTATTGCTACAGCTTTAGAGTTTCTTGCTAAGCCAGAAACAGCAGAGCTTCCAGTGGGAAGATATGAGCTTGACGGAGATAATATTTTTGTACTTATTCAGGACCAGACAACAGCTCCAGTAGAGAATAAGAGAGCAGAAAGCCATAGAAATTATATCGATATCCAGTATCTTTTCACAGGAAAGGAAGTACAGGGCTATGCACCACTTCTTCCAGGTGTTACAGGTGAAGAACCAGCAGGCAAGGATAATATTTTCTATGATACTGTAGAGAATGAGCAGTTCATAACATTACATCCGGGTGAATTCACAGTATTCTTTACTAATGATATTCATCGTCCTAACTGCACAATGGATGAACCAGTTAACATTCATAAGGCAGTTGTTAAGATTAAAGAAAGCCTCATTAAGTAATTGACAGATTATATACAGAATATATAGCTTTTTATATGAGTATTGTGACCTTTTGGTTGCAGTACTCATTTTTTGTACTTTTCTTAATAAATAATTGAAATTTTATTAAGAATGAATTAGAATATATTAAAATTAGAATAGTGATAATATAGTAAGGAGAGATATGTATGTTTAGTCAGTTATTTGGAAAATATCTTGTGGACAATAAAGTTATTACTAAGGAACAGTTGGATGAAGTTATTAGCAAGATGGAAAATGTAAGGGCAAAGCTTGGCTTTATTGCTGTATCAGAAGGTATTCTTACTAAGGAAAAGGCTGAGGAGATTAATATTCTCCAGACACAAAAGGATGCTAAGTTCGGTGATATAGCGGTTGAAGAAGGCTATATAACTAAGGAACAGCTAGAGGATATGCTTAATAAGCAGGGAAGCACTTATATCAAATTTATGCAGGTGCTTGAAGAGGTAAGTGGCCTTTCACAGAACGATATTGAAACACACATTGAAGAATTCAGAAAGAGCATTGGTTTTGCACCTGAAGAACTTGAGGCTTTAAAGAATGATGATATTGATAAGATTGTGCCTATGTTTGCATATGCTTCAAAGCCATATATAACAGATATTGCGGCACTTGCATTAAGAAATATTACAAGATTTGTTACAAGCAATTATTATATTGGAAAGATTGAGCATGTAAATAATTTTGAATATAGGGCATTTGCTGGACAGAGATGTGAAGGTGATGTTAATTCAGTGATAGGTTTTGCTGTAAAGAATGCCCCACAGGCATTTATTGATATTGCAAAAGGATATTCTAAGTCAGATGATTTCCAATTCGGACTTGAAAGCTACGATGCAGTAGGTGAATTCATTAATTGTATAGATGGACTTTTCTCATCAGCATTATCTAATGAGAATATTGATATCGAAATTCTTCCTCAGTTCGCATATGAGAATCAGATTGCCAAGGGTAATGCTTATGTTCTTCCTATATATATCAATGGCTGTGAAGTATCATTATATATTGCTGTAGATAGTGATGTTACTATAGGGCAGATGCCGGTAACAAGAAAGCTTGCTGTTAAGGCAGGTTCGGTAGATGAGGGTGATAAGCACACAGTTCTTATCGTAGATGATTCAGGTATGTCAAGAATGATGTTAAGAAATATTCTTGAAGATGCTGGATATTGTATAGTTGCAGAAGCCTCTGATGGTCTTGAAGGTGAGCTTGCTTATAAGCAGTATGCTCCGGATGTTGTTACGCTTGATATTACAATGCCTAATATGGATGGTATAGAGTGCCTTGAGAAGATTATGGACTATGATCCGGATGCTAATGTTATTATGATAACAGCCGCAGGACAGCAGAATAAGGTTATTAAGGCACTTAAAGAAGGTGCTAAGAAGTTCATTACTAAGCCTTATAATGTTGAAGATGTATTAAAGAACATTGGAGATATGGTTGAATAATATTAAACTTTCTATTAAAGTCTGTTAAATAATTATAAAAATAGACTGGTCAAAGTTAATAAATGTATGTTATAATCGAGTGTAAACGCTATATAAGCATACGTAATAATTTAAGAAACGGAGACTTAATAATGGAAAAGTTTTTTAAGGTAAAAGAACACGGCTCAACAGTAAGGGTTGAAGTTCTTGCCGGTATCACAACGTTTATGGCAATGTCGTATATCCTTATGGTTAATGCAGGTATGTTTTCTGCACTTCCAGAAGTATCCTACAATGCTATATACATTGCTACAGCTCTTTCAGCAGTTGTTGGAACATTTGCAATGGCATTTCTTGCTAACCTTCCGCTAGGTCTGGCATCAGGTATGGGACTTAATGCTTTTTTCGTGTATACAGCCTGCTTTAATTTTGGGTTAAGCTATGCTAACGCACTTGTATTAGTTCTTTTAGATGGTATTGTATTTATTATTCTTACAATAACAGGAATAAGAGCAAAGCTTTTTGCTGCTATACCTGACGCAGTAAGAATGGCTATACCAGCTGGTATCGGTCTTTTTATTGCATTTCTTGGTTTACAGAATGCAGGACTTATTGTTAATGATGAGTCAACACTTGTAAATCTTGCTTCATTTAATGTACTTAATGGTAATGCAAGCTGGGCAACAATTATGCCAAAGATTGTAACTATAGCTGCTCTTGTTATAATAGCAGTTCTTACAGTAAGAAAGATTAAAGGTTCAGTACTCTGGGGTATTCTTGGTGGAACGGTTATTTACTATGTATTAGGATTTACTATACCAGGCTTTTATGATGGATTTTTTGAGGGAATGACTCTTAATCCATTTGCTGCATTTGGTGATTGGGCTTCAATGTCATTTGGCAAGGTATTTACACAGGGATTTGATTTCTCACATTATCTTGCTAATCATACAACAGCAGACCTTGTACTTATAATTGCTACAACAGCTCTTGCTTTCTGTATGGTAGATATGTTTGATACTCTTGGAACACTTTATGGTGCATGCTCAAGAGGTGATATGCTTGATGAGAATGGACAGGTTCCTAATTTTGAGAAGGCTATGTTATCAGATGCCCTTGCAACTTGTGTAGGTGCTGTATGTGGTACATCTACAGTTACAACATTCGTTGAGTCATCATCAGGTGTTGCAGAAGGTGGAAGGACAGGTTTATCATCATTCACAACAGGATGTTTGTTCTTTGTGGCAATGTTCTTAAGCCCTATAGCAGCATTAATTCCAGGTAGTGCTACAGCAGCAGCTCTTATATACGTTGGTGTACTTATGATGGGTGGTGTAGCTAAGATTGACTGGAATGATATATCAGTTGCAGTTCCAGCATTCCTTACAATTGCATTTATGTCATTTGCATATAATATAAGTTATGGTATTGCATTTGGTCTTATATCATATATTCTTATAAAAGTATTTTCTGGCAAGTCTAAGGAAGTTAAAGCATTTACATGGGTAATAGCTATATTATTTACCCTAATGTTCTTCCTTACACATTAATCAGATGTAGAATATAAAAAATATATTAATATATGCCAGATTGGTGTCGGTTATTCACTTAAAGTGTGACCGGCACCAATGTAGCAATATGGGATTTACTAATTAACAATATTATATATGAATAAGATGTGATTTTAATTGAAATATATTAATAACAGAAGTATCGGTTGATTAATTAAGGTTTAATTGAAATGGTATTTATAAGGAATACCGATTGATTAAGAATTGAAAAGAACGTAGAGAGGAATAGAGAGTTGTATGGAAAAGCTTAAAACCTATTTAGAAGCACATAAGTTAATAACGGACGGAGCATTTGGTACATATTACTCAAGAGTTTATGATACTAATGAACTGCCAGAGTCTGTTAATATTACTATGGGCAGACGTGTCACAGATATTCACAAAGAATATATTAATGCAGGGGCAAAGCTTATAAGAACCAATACATTTGCGGCTAATACTGTTAATCTTGAATGCAATTTTGATGAGGTTAAAGCTAATATAAAAGCAGCTGTTGCCAATGCAAGACAGGCAGTTAAGGAATGTGGCAGGGAAGTATATATTGCCGCAGATATAGGTCCTATACCTAATGATAATCTTTTTGACAAGCAGACAGTAGTAGATGAATATGTAGATATTGCGAAGGTATTTCTTGAAGAAGGAATTAATGTATTCGTGTTCGAGACATTTGCAGATTTATCTAATATATCTGATGCCATAGATTATATAGGAAGTGCTGCGACTGGTGGAATTAATATAGCAGATAGTGTTTTGACAGACAGACCATTTGTTATAACACAGTTTGCAATCAACCAGTTTGGATATAGTAATTGTGGACTTAGTTCGTCTAAGCTAGTTAAGCTTGCAGATGATAATCCGTATATCGATGCTCTAGGATTTAACTGCGGAATTGGACCGGGACATATGGAACAGTTCATATTAAAGGAACGCCGTCATACTGACAAGTATTTAAGTGCACTTCCTAATGCAGGTTATCCTCAGGCAGTCAGCGGACGTATGATATTCTCTGACAAGAATATGGATTATTATTCTGATAAAATGTGTGAATTGTTAAATGCAGGTGCTGATATAATCGGCGGCTGCTGTGGAACAACACCTGACTATATTGACAGAATAGCTTCCAAAGCAGATTTTACACAGAACAGACAGGGTGAAGGCTGTGATTGGGAGACTGATAATTCAGTACAGGCAGTAAACACAGCATTTTATCACAATAAGGAGGGGAAGAAGCTTATCGCAGTTGAGCTTGCACCTCCATTTGACAGTAATGCTGATAAGCTCTTAGATGCGGCACATTATCTTAAAAGCAAGGGTGTAGATGTATTGACATTTCCTGACTCACCATCAGGAAGAACAAGAGCAGACTCTATTCTTATGGCAGAAAAAGTGTCAAGGCAGACGGGAATGTGTGTTATGCCACATCTTTGCTGTAGGGATAAAAATGCCATCGCAATCAGGTCACAGATATTAGGTGCTGATATTAATGGCATTAATAATTTTCTTGTCATTACAGGTGATCCAATACCTTCGGTAATGAGAAGCAGTGTTAAGAGCGTATTTAACTTTGACTCTGTAGGCTTTATGAATATATTAGATGATATGAATTCAGAACAGTTTGCAGACCAGCCTGTTACATATGGCGGAGCTATTAATCAGGGCAGAAAAAGACTGGATATAGAGATTGGACGAGTAAAGAAGAAAATGGAAGCAGGAGCTACATTTTTTATGACACAGCCAGCATTCTGTGATGAGGATATAGAAAGAATTGCCACAATAAAAAAAGAAACAGGTGCAAGAATTCTATGTGGAATAATGCCGTTAGTGAGCTTTAAGAATGCTTCATTTATGAAGAATGAGATGACAGGCATTAATGTAACTGATGAGGTTCTGTTAAGATACAGACCGGATATGACTAAAGAAGAAGGAGAACAGGCAGGAATTGATTTGGCTGTTGAAATTATTAATAAATCCATCGATATAGTTGACGGATATTACTTCTCTTTCCCATTTATAAGAGTACATATGCTTGATAAAATAATTAAACAGTCAGAACTATATGTTAATAACTAGATACATAAGACATATGGAGGTGGGGAATTATGAATGAGGCACAAGTTAAACATTTTATAGTTATGGAAAGACAAAAAGGTACAACAATAGAAGAATTAATATTCATTCTTCACGATAATGGTGTGCCAGAATATGAGATATCTAATTATCTTGAAATTTCAATTAAATATGTTGAGGAAATCTTAAGTGATTATTAATAAATGAAGCGGTATTAATGGTTGCAAATAAGGCATTTTGGGGATATAATCTATTAAAAGCACAGTTAATGGAGGAGTCTTATGGAAGTATATGAGATGCCTATTACGGTTGAAGAGTCAAGGAATTATCACAAGCTGTTATATCAGTTAAAAGCACTTAATCTTGTTGAATGGATTAAGACTTACATATTTACGGTTATATTTAATATGATATTTGCATTTGTTATATTTACATTTTCAACAAATTTAGCATTATATATCTGGAATAATGTACCAATGGGTATTAAGCTTCTGTTATTTGTTGTTGTATTCTTTCTTGTAGCATTGCAGAGATCTAAGAATATGCAGTTAAAAGCTATGTTACAGAAGTATTTTATTAATAATATTCCTCAGGAATTCTTATCAGGTGGAATACAGTTAAAGAAGATTAAAGTATCAAAGAATTCTTTAAAGGTGTATTATAGAAGATTTCACACACAGGATTTCCAATGATATTTCAGAATTGTAAAAGCTCCTTTTTGAATAAGAAAGGGGCTTTTAATATGCACAAGAATGGAGATAATATATGAGTTTATTAAATGTTGAACATCTTACACACGGATTTGGTGACAGAGCGATATTTGATGATGTATCGTTTAGATTATTAAAGGGTGAACATATCGGACTTGTTGGAGCTAATGGTGAGGGAAAGTCCACATTTATGAATATAATTACAGGAAAGCTTATGCCTGATGAGGGCAGGATTGAATGGGCTAAGAATATTAAGGTGGGATATCTTGACCAGCATTCTGTACTTGAAAAAGGAATGACTATAGGTTCTGTAATGCGGCAGGCATTTGATGATTTATTTGTTATGGAAGAACGAATGAATGAAATCTGTGACAAGATGATGGATGCAGATGACGAGCAGATGACTGAATATATGGAAGAATTAGGTACAATTCAGGATATGCTTACTAATCACGATTTCTATATGATAGATGCTAAGGTTGAAGAAGTTGCAAGGGCATTGGGGCTTTTGGAGCTGGGACTTGATAAAGATGTAACAGATCTTAGTGGTGGACAGAGAACTAAGGTTTTATTAGGAAAGCTGCTTCTTGAAAAGCCTGATATTCTGCTTCTGGATGAGCCTACTAACTATCTTGACAAGGAGCATATTGACTGGCTTAAAAGATACCTTTTAGATTATGAGAACGCGTTTATATTAATATCACACGATATTCCATTTCTTAACAGCGTTATTAATATAATATACCATATGGATAATCAGCAGCTTAACAGATATGTTGGTGATTATTATAAGTTCCAGGAAGTGTATGAGATGAAGCAGGCACAGATGAAAGCAGCCTACGACAAACAGCAGAAAGAGATTGCTGATTTGAAGGATTTTGTTGCAAGAAATAAGGCCAGGGTTGCAACAAGAAATATGGCTATGTCAAGACAGAAAAAGCTTGATAATATGGAGATGATTGAGTTAGCCAAGGATAAACCAAAGCCAGAATTCAATTTTAAAGTTGCTAGAACTTCCGGCAAATATGTATTTACAACTAAAGATCTTGTAATCGGATATGATGAGCCTTTATCAAAGCCTCTTAATTTCGAGATGGAAAGAGGTAAGAAAATAGTACTTACAGGTGCTAACGGAATTGGTAAATCTACATTGTTAAAGAGCCTTTTAGGTTTAATTAAGCCTTTATCAGGTGAGGCAGTAATGGGTGATTATCTTGAGATAGGATATTTTGAACAGGAGATGCCACCTGATATTAACACAACCTGTCTTGAAGAGATATGGCAGGAATTTCCTGGTTTTACACAGTATGAGGTAAGGTCAGCATTAGCCAAATGCGGACTTACAACTAAGCATATTGAAAGCAAGGTAAGAGTGTTAAGTGGTGGTGAACAGGCAAAGGTAAGATTATGCAAGCTTGTAAATAGGGAGTCTAATATTCTTGTGTTAGATGAGCCTACTAACCACTTAGATGTAGATGCCAAGGAAGAACTAAAAAGAGCACTTATAGAATACAAAGGAAGTATACTTATGGTATGCCACGAGCCAGAGTTCTATGACGGACTTGCAACAGACGTGTGGGATTGCAGTGAGTGGACGACAAGACTTTAAGTATAAGGAAATGAGGTGTGGACCGTGAAGATAGGTATATTTGATTCAGGAATTGGCGGCTTATCACTGCTTCATCAGGCAATGATAACATTGCCTGAAGTTGATTATGTATTTTATGCAGATGTTGATAATGTGCCATATGGAGAAAAGACTACAGAACAGATAAGAGAGTATGTAGACAGGGCAGTTGATTTTCTTGTATCAAAGGGCTGTAAGGCAATAGTGTTAGCGTGCAACACAGCTACTAGTGCAGCCATTACATTTTTAAGAAATAAATACCAGATTCCAATAATCGGCATTGAACCTGCAGTTAAGCCAGCCTGTGCACATAACAGGGGTAAGAGGATAATGGTTGTTGCAACTCCGGTTACGGCTAAGGGAGTGAAACTTAAAAATCTTATTATGAAGTATGATATAGACTCAAAGGTAGATGTTATTGCACTTCCTAAGCTAGTAAGATTTGCACAGCAGGATGAATTTAATTCAGCAGAGGTTATGAATTATCTTAACAATCAGTTTGCAGGACATAACTTTAATGATTATTCAGAACTTGTGCTTGGCTGTACACATTTTAATTATTTCAAAGATTCATTTGCGAAGCTGTTTCCGGATGATATTGAGATAATAGATGGTAATATCGGAGTATCTAATTACTTAAAAAATATACTTATAAAGAATGGTGTTCTTGATAATAATAATGATAAACTGTGTGGAACGGTGGAATACTATTATTCTGGAAGAGCAGTTGACGATAAGGAACTGGAACATATTAAAATGCTGCACCGCAGACTTGAGGTTATGCGTAAGATTTAATTGTGGGGAATGATTAATGCAGAATAACCATATGTATATAGCAATAGATCTAAAGACATTTTATGCATCTGTGGAGTGTGTCGAAAGAAATTTAGACCCACTTGATA
This sequence comes from [Lactobacillus] rogosae, assembly GCA_900112995.1. Classification (GTDB taxonomy): domain Bacteria; phylum Bacillota; class Clostridia; order Lachnospirales; family Lachnospiraceae; genus Lachnospira; species Lachnospira rogosae. The sequence goes on from FONU01000003.1 coordinate 178,384, forward strand.
CCAATCTTGTAGTTGCTGATCCCCAAAGAACCGAAAAGACGATATGCCTTGCCGTGTCACCATCATTAAAGGCTTTCGGAATATCAGGGAGGGCAAGGCTTTTTGAGGTTGTACAGAAGGTCAAGGAGGTCAATGCACTAAGAAAGAGCAGGTTAAGAAACAGGCAGTTTACAGGAAGCTCATATAGTTCAGAAGAACTGAAGAATAATGAGTCTTACGAGCTTTCTTATATAATTGCACCTCCAAGAATGTCTTTATATATGAAATATAGTACACAGATATATAACATTTACCTTAAATATGTTGCACCTGAGGATATTCATATATATTCGGTTGATGAAGTATTTATTGATGTCGGGGCATATCTTAATACCTATAAGATGACACCGCACCAGCTGGCTATGACTATGATTAAAGATGTGCTTGAGTCGACAGGAATTACAGCAACGGCAGGCATAGGAACGAATCTATATCTATGTAAGATTGCTATGGATATAGTTGCCAAGCATATTCCAGCAGATAAAGATGGTGTGAGAATAGCTGAGTTAGACGAACGAAGCTATAGGGAAAAGTTATGGGGACATAAGCCTATTACAGATTTCTGGAGAGTGGGTACGGGATATGCTTCCAGACTAAAAGAGTATGGTATGTATACAATGGGCGATGTTGCGAGATGTTCGCTTGGCGGTGAGCAGGATTTCTATAATGAGGAACTGCTATATAAGCTGTTTGGGGTAAATGCAGAGCTCCTTATTGACCACGCATGGGGTTATGAGCCGTGTACAATAGCTGACATTAAGCAGTATAAGCCGGAAAGCAACAGCATATCATCGGGACAGGTACTTCACTGTGCATATGATTATGAAAAGACAAGACTAGTTGTATGTGAGATGGTAGATCTGCTTATGCTTGACCTTATAGATAAAGGACTTGTGACAGACCAGCTTGTGCTTACAGTTGGATATGATATAGATAATATATCTACAGGAAGAAGCACGGGTGAGTATAAAGGTGAGGTTGTAAAAGACAGATACGGCAGAAAGATACCAAAGCACGCTCACGGAACGGCTAATCTTTCTCGTTATACGGCTTCGGTTTCACTTGCTACGCAGGCAGTTACCAAGCTGTATGATGATATAGTAGATAAAAGGCTTTTATCAAGACGAATTAATATAACGGCTAATCATGTCATAACAGAAAAAGAAGCAGTTAATAAGAATTCTTCTTATCATCAGATGGATTTATTCACAGATTTTATTAATAAAGATGATAATGAGGAAGAAAGTGCTAAGCTTGAAAAAGAGAAGAAAGTCTTAAAGACTATGGTTGATATTAAGAAAAAATATGGTAAAAATGCAATTGTCAGAGGAATGAATCTTAAAGAAGGTGCGACAGCTATGGACAGAAACAGGCAGATTGGCGGTCATCACGAATAAAGCTGATAATTGGGAGATGAGAAATATTGTGAATGGATATGAAGATATAATTAATAAATCCCGCCCTGTAAATAACAGGCATAAAAGAATGTCTAATTATGAGCGTGCTGCTCAGTTTTCTCCATTTGCTGCACTTACCGGACTTGTAGCAGCTATATCAGAAACAGCAAGGCTTACAGATGAGAAAATAGAACAGGACGAGGAACAACTTAATATTCTTAATAATAAATTCGCCATATTACGAGCAAATATAGCCAGCCAGCCGGTTGTAACCATAACTTATTTTGTTAAAGATTTAAGAAAAGATGGCGGAGAATATGTTACAATAAGCGGCGTAATTAAAAAGATTGATGATTATCAGAAAATTATAGTTATGCAGGATAACATAATTATTAGTATTGATGATATCGCAGACATAAAATCAGATATATTTAACAGAATTATATAGAATATACTTTGAGGTAAAGATAATGAAACAGAGAGTACCATTTTATTATAACGAATTTGGATGTATAACAAGCAAATGTAAGGATAACTGCTGTATAGGCGGCTGGGAGATAGACATAGATGATGAAACCTATGAGCGTTATAATAATATGACAGGTGAGCTTAAAAGCAGGATTCTTGACAGCATAACACAGAATGAAGATGAGGAGTATTGCTTCAAATTATGTGACGGCAAATGTCCTATGCTTGATGATAATGGCTTATGTGAAATACATAAAAATCTTGGAGAAGATTATCTTGGTGTTGTATGTAAGCAGTTTCCAAGATATTCGGAATATTATGGTACAATAAAGGAATCAGGAATTGGTCTTGCCTGTGAAGAAGCAGCAAGGATTATATTGTCTGAAAATCGTCCTTTTAGTATGGAAACTGCTGCCTGTGATGAAGAATATGAACCGAGTTCAGAATATGACAGTTCATTTGCATTGCAGATATTCGCGGCAAGAGAGGCTGTATTTAAGATATTAGCCAAGGAAAGCCTGTCAATACACGAAAAGCTGATTGTCATACTTGATATGGGAAGTAAAATCCAGCAGTGTATTAACACTGATGAGTATGATAATATTAAATCTGTTGTTAATGATTACCTCAAAGAAGGAATTGCCCATACTTTAGATGAAACAAGAAATCTAAGCGATAGCGGACAATTTGAGGATATATCATTACAACAGGGTATAAGACAGATTTTGTATCCTTATGAAGAAATGGAAGTGCTTAATCCTGAGTGGGAGGTCATACTTAAGGATATTATTGACAGCCTTTTTGAGCAGATGAGTGATGAAGAATACAATATACTCAATGAGGAATTTGGAACTTATATGGTTTCAAGGGCATATGAATATAGACAGCTTTTGGAGTATTTGGTGTTCAGATATTTTGCAAAGTCAATATATGATTATGATTTCCTTGGCAAATGCCAGATGTTAGTAACTAATTTTTTTGTTATAAGACAGATGGATATTATAAGGTGGTTGGATAACCACAGAGAGTATTCTTTCAAGGATAGAATGGATGTAGTGCACATTTTTTCAAGACAGGTTGAATATTCAGAAGATAATATAGAGAACCTTTATGAAGACTTTATTTTTGATGATATTTTCAAAACTGACAGTTTAATTGCTATTTTATGGATTGACAGCGAAAACATATAGGACTAATATGTAAATAGATTTTTGAAAGGTTAGGGTTTTGGCGATGATTAAAGAAGCAATAGCTCAGTTAGTTAAAAGAGAAGATCTCACATCAGAAGTTATGGAACAGGTTATGGAAGAGATAATGACAGGAGAGGCTACAGATGCACAGAAAGCTTCATTCCTTACAGCATTATCAATGAAAGGTGAGACAATTGACGAGATTACATCAGCAGCTAAGGTATTACGTTCACACTGCGAGCGTTTCCTTAATGATATGGATGTGCTTGAGATCGTAGGAACAGGTGGAGATGGTTCTAATACTATCAATATATCTACACTCTCATCAGTTGTTGTATCTGCCGCAGGAATACCTGTTGCAAAGCATGGTAACAGAGCTGCTTCAAGTAAGTGTGGAACAGCCGATTGTCTTGAAGCACTTGGTGTAAAGATTGATTGTGCTCCAGCAAGAAGTGCCCAGATATTAAAAGATATTAATCTTTGTTTCTTATTTGCACAGAAGTATCACCCAGCAATGAGATTTGTTGGTGCTGTAAGAAAAGAGATGGGTATAAGAACATTATTTAATGTACTTGGACCATTAGCTAATCCAGCAGGTGCTACTATGCAGTTATTCGGTGTATATAGCGAAGAACTTGTTGAACCACTTGCACATGTATTAAGAAATCTTGGTGTTAAGAGAGCTATGGTTGTATATGGCAGAGATTCTATGGACGAGATTTCTCTTAGTGCAGAGACTAAGGTATGTGAATTCAAGAACGATGAATTCAAGTCATATGTTATTAAGCCAGAAGATTTAGGACTTACAAGATGCAATAAGGAAGATCTTGTTGGTGGAACACCACAGGAGAATGCAGCTATCGTTAATGATATATTAGGTGGTGCTAAAGGACCTAAGACAGATGTTGTATTACTTAACGCTGGTGCAGCTATATATCTTGCTTCAGACGGAATTACATTAAAGGATGGTATTGAGAAGGCAAGAGAGATTATTGTGTCAGGCAAGGCTAAGAAACAGCTCAAGGAGTTCATTGAAGAAACTAACAAATAATATTAAGTATTAATAAACAGACAGCCTCTTAAAGGATTGAAAATATCTTTTAAGAGGCTTTTTTAGTGATAATCAAGGCTGGCATAATATATAATTAGAAAAATGGGTTACAAAATATAGAAAATATAGTAAAATAATATAAAATAAAACCTGCAATATTCGGATAACAAACAGGGGCAGAATATATAAGCTGGTATATTTATTAAGGTATGTTAAATACAGGAAAAAGATTGGAGAATAAATGTATAATATATTAATTGTTGATGATGAGAGAATAGAGCGTAATGGAATAATAATGCTGTTAAAAAGGCTTTCAATTAATGCGGGCATAGTTGAGGCTGCTAATGGAAAGGAAGCATATGAATATTTATGCAGTGATGAAGCAGAGCATATTGATATTCTTCTCACAGATGTGAAGATGCCATTTATGGACGGAATAACACTTATTAAAAAGCTCAATGAAGATAATATAAAACTTAAAACAATAATATTTTCTGGATATAATGAATTTGAATATGCCAAGCTTGCGGTAAAGCTGGGAGTTAAAGATTACATTTTAAAGCCTGTTGACCCTGTGGAGTTTGAGAACACAATTAAGAAAGTGTGTGCAGAGCTTGATGAGGAACGTATTCATACAAGTAATTATAATAAACAGGCGGATTTTGTTAAGCAGTTCTATCTGTATTCGCTTCTTAATAAGGCTGATACCAAGGGAATATTAGAAAGCGATGATTTTCTTAGAAGCTATAACAGGCTTATTCTTATAGAATTCAATACCGATTTCTTTGGTAAATATGATGGTGGAGATGCCAATATATTAACCCTTGCGGATTGTATGGGAGATATTGAATATCAGTATCTTAATCTTAATACACAGCAGTCAGTTATACTTATTAAAGATGAAGCTAAGGCGTTAAGTATGGATTTATTAAAGAATATGCTTGAAAAGCTGCATAATTATATATTCGGTAAGACGGGACAGTTTATGTATGCAGCTGTGTCTGATATTATAGATGATTATCACAGGATATCTGATATGATGGACGAATTAGAAAACCTTATGAGCAATAAGTTCTACCAGACAAATAACTATATATTTACCAACGATATAAGTGATAAAATGCCTGTTTTCGTACAGATAGATGATGATGTTCTTATGAAGCAGATGAAGCAGGACATTAAGATGAAAGATGTAACATTTTTAAGAATACATTTTGATGCTTTATGCAAGAAATACAGAAGCCAGTCGAATTTTTCACATATATATATTAAGTTCGTATTCTCTAACCTGCTTAAAGATTTCTATGATGCACTTCCAGGGACCAATGAAGATGAATTTGCATCACAGATTGATAAGTTGTATACATCAGAAGATTTTAACTGCATAATGGATATTGTTAATCATAATATTGATATATTAGAGAAGAGTTTTATCAGTAATCCATTGACAATGCACAGAGAGATTGAAACGGTTAAGGAGTATATACATAATCATTATAGTGAGGAGTTAGGTGCACAGCAGTTAGCGGATATGGTATATCTTGCACCAAGTTATCTAAGTTCGCTTTTTAAGAAAGAGACAGGGCAGAACTTGAGCAAATATATAAAACAGTACAGAATGGAAAAGGCTAAGGAGTTGCTCACGGACACTAATATGAAGATTGTTAATATAAGTGAGAAGACAGGTTATCCGAATGTGTCATATTTCTGCCAGAGTTTCAGGGAATATTTCGGTGTAAGCCCTCAGAAGTTCAGGGATAAAGGTGAAGTGTTATGAGTGAACCATTAAAATTAAAGCAATGGGTGAATAATATAAAGCTTCAGAATAAGCTTGTTATAATATATGTCGTCACAGGTCTTCTGCCACTTATAATACTTTTTGTATTTGCGTATGGACAGATGCGCTCAATACTTATGGACAGGGATGTCCGTTCAATGGAAAGTGCATTAAGGCAGTCGGTTACAACAGTGGACGGACAGATAGAGGTATATGATAATCTGTCCAATTACATAACATTTAATGAAACTGTATCAGGAATACTTTCCTACAATTACAGCAACAAATATGAAATGTACAGCCAGATTGTTACGACATTTGACCCGCTTGTATCTTCATTGAAATATTTTCACAATGATATTAACAAGGTGACGATATACATTAATAACGGAATAAAGCACGACACTACACTTGCACCATTATCAGAGATTGAGAATGAAGCATTTTATAATTCAGCAGTTAATTCGACTAATATTAACTGGTATGTCGATAAAGATAAGAAAGAGCTTATATCAGCAAGGAAGATGTCTACGCTTGCCACTGCCGGCATTACTGGAATTATGTATATTAATGTAGATTATGACAGTATAATGGATATTTATGCAAAAGGACTTATAGATAACAGTGGCATTATAGTAACTGATGGCAATGGTAGTATTATAAGCAAAAAAGCAGCATTTTTGGATAATGCCGATAAATATATCCTTTCAGACAGCCGGTTTACTGAGTTTATAGAAAAAGCGGATTTTTCAGAAAATGTATGCAGTAATATAGCAGGTTATGTGCTTATTAAGCAGAACTCAGACGTTACAGGCTGGACAAGCTATGTGTATGCACCAAAGTCGCTTATGTTAAAATCAACTAATTCCATTATTACAATGATTGTGCTTGCATTAGTTGTTGCGTGTATTGGAATGGCTGCGGCTACAATATTTACATCTGATTTCATAACTAAGAGGATATATAAATTAAGAACAAGTATGGAAAAGGTTGAGAATGGAGATTTTGATGTTGTTATAAGGTCATCAGATAAGGATGAAATCGGTGCATTGATACACGGCTTTAATAGTATGACGGGTACGATTAATAATCTTATCAATGAGGTGTATGAGGGGAAATTAAGCCAGAAAGAGTCGGAGATGAGAGCATTAAGGGCACAGATTAACCCACATTTCCTCTATAATTCATTATCGCTTATAAACTGGAAGGCGATTGAGTACGGACAGGATGATATAAGCGGTATAACACTTGCCCTTTCTAACTATTACAGGACTTCACTTAATAAGGGTAAGAATACGCTGACTGTAAAGCAGGAATTAAGTAATATGGAGTCATATCTTAACATACAGCAGATAATGCACGATAATTCATTTGATGTTGTTATGGATATTGATGAAAATGTGCTTGAATATGAATCACTTAATCTTATATTACAGCCTCTTGTTGAAAATGCTATTGAGCATGGAATAGACCTTTTGACTGACAGAAGAGGAGTTATCACTGTTGCAGCAAAGCTTCATAACGGACTTATTCATATTGAGGTTAAGGATAATGGCATTGGTATGCCAAAAGAAACGGCTCATACATTCTTAACAAGTGAGTCTGGCGGATATGGAGCAAGAAATGTCAATGACCGTATAAGGCTGTTTTACGGTGAGCAGTATAATCTTAAAGTAAGCAGTGATGAGAATGGAACGGTTATAACAATAGAGTTCCCGGCAAGAAAGCCAGTCTGATATGCTGTATAGCTGATAAACTAAACATAATAATATACTAATTTAATTAACGGATATACTTAATGAAAAAGTATGATAAATAGTATGAGTATAAAAAAGAAATGTTGTCATTATTTGATAACATTTCTTTTTTGTTTATTTTTTATGTAAAAATTCCAATATGTTTCTAAAATTTCTTATATTTAATTTCTCATAAAATAAACATATAATTAAACTATCAAAAGAACTTGTAAATAAATTACAAAAAGATATGTACCGAATTAATTATATATAATATGTATTCCGGGTAATGGGTATTATATAAATAGATGGTACATATCAGCGGTTAAACGCATTAAGAAATGGAGGTATGTTTATGAGGTTTAAAAGATTAGCGGCTGCTGTTATGGCGGCAACAATGTGTGGCTCATTGCTTGTGGGCTGTGGAGGAAACGATAACAAATCAGCGGATAATAATGAGAATATCACAGCCACTATTAAGGTATGGGGCCCGGCAGAGGATCAGGCAGAAGAAAATGGCAAATGGCTTCAGACAATGTGCGAGCAGTTCAATTCAGAACATCCTGAATGGAATCTGACTTTTGAATACGGAGTATGTTCTGAGACAGATGCAGGTAAGACAGTTACACAGGATCCTGCGAATTCAGGCGATGTATATTTCTTCGCTAATGATCAGTTGCAGACACTTATTGATGCAAATGCTATAGCAAAGCTTGGTGGTGAAACAGCAGATTATGTTAAGAGTACTAATTCAAGTGCAATAGTTGATTCAGTATCAGTTGATGGCAGTGTATATGGTGTTCCATTTACTACTAATACATGGTTTATGTTCTATGATAAGAGCAAATTCTCAGAAAGCGATATAAAGAGTCTTGATACAATGCTTTCAAAGAACAAGGTAGCATTTAATATAACAGAAGGCTGGTATATGTCATCATTCTATCTTGCTAATGGCTGTACATATTTCGGAAAAGACGGCAAGGATAATTCAGCAGGCGTAGATATTAAGGGTGATAAAGGAACACAAGCAACCAAGGCTTTAGTTGCACTTGTTAATAATCCTAACTTTGTCAATGATTTACAGGGTGTAGGTATTGCTGGTTTAAGAGATGGAAGCGTTGGTGCTTACTTCTCAGGTTTATGGGATTATAAGAGTGTTAAGGAAATATTAGGAGATAACTTTGGTGCAGTATCATTACCAACTGTTAAGATTAACGGAACAGATAAGCAGCTTAAAGCATTTGCAGGTTCAAAGGCTATAGCAGTTAACCCTAATTGCAAGTATCAGCAGGTAGCAGTTGCACTTGCTAAATATCTTGGAGGCAAGGATGCACAGGCTAAGCATTATGAGTTAAGAAATGTTATTCCTTGTAATACAGAGTTACTTGCAACAGATGTAATTAAGAAAGATGCTCTTGTATCAGCACAGAATGATACATTTAATAAGACATCTGTAATTCAGCCTACAGTTACAGGTATGAATGATTACTGGACACCAGCTCAGAATTTTGCTAAAGCAATTGTTAACGGTGAGGTTACTGCTGATAATGCAGAAGCCAAGACATTAGATTTCTATAATCAGATTAATACATCACATCATATAATGGTCAGGAGGTGTGGTCAATGAAAGACATTACATTTCGTAATTCTATGAAATATGGCGATTTGACGACAAAACTCAGTTTATTAATACTCGGACTTGGTAATTTCAGGGGCAGACAGATAATAAAAGGAATATTATATATAGCTTTAGAGGCAGCATTTATAATATTTATGATAATAAAAGGAATCAGCTGTCTTGCAGGACTTCCTGGTCTTGGCAGCAGGGAACAGGAAGAGATATGGAATGAAAAGCTTGGAATATATGAGTATGTACAGGGTGATAATTCGCTGCTTATTCTGCTTTATGGAATAACTGTAATATTTATTATATGTGCCTATATTATTCTTGCAGTTAGTTCGTTAAAAAGTGCTTATAATGTAGAGTTAAGAATGAAACAGGGTAAGCATATTAATACATTTGTGGAAGATATTAAAGCATTGTTCAATGAAAATCTTCATAAGCTTTTACTTGTACTCCCAGTTACAGGAATACTTGTATTCACAATACTTCCGCTTGTATTTATGATTTCAATGGCATTTACAAGTTACAGCAAGGTAGACAGTCATCTTGTATTATTTGACTGGGTAGGGCTTGAGAACTTTAAGCTTATATTTAATTCAGGAAGTTCAATAGGACAGTCATTCTGGTCAGTGTTTGGCTGGACTATTATATGGGCAGTATTAGCTACATTTCTTAATTATATACTTGGAATTCTTGTGGCACTGCTTATTAATAGAAAAGGAACTAAGTTTAAGTCATTCTGGAGATTTATATTCATATTATCAATTGCAATTCCGCAGTTCGTATCACTTCTTATAATAAGAAGTATGCTGGCACAGGATGGTATTATAAATGTTGTATTAAAAAATGCTGGCTGGATAAGCAAGTCACTTCCATTCTTTACTAATGCAACATGGGCAAGAATGACAGTTATAATAGTCAATCTATGGATTGGTATTCCATACACAATATTGCAGGTAACAGGAATATTGCAGAATATTCCAATGGAATTATATGAGGCGGCAGATGTGGACGGAGCTAATGGCTTTGTCAAATTCTTTAAAATAACTATGCCTTATATGTTATTTGTAACAACACCTTACCTGATAACTACATTTACTGCTAATGTTAATAACTTTAATATCGTGTATCTGCTTACAAAGGGCGACCCAGTGCTTGCGGGACATACAGCAGGAAAGACAGATCTGCTTGTAACGTGGCTTTATAAGATGACGGTAGATTACCAGTATTATAATCTTGGAGCTGTTATAGGTATTATGACATTCGTATTTCTTGCACTCGGTTCACTTCTTGTATACAGGAGAACCAAATCTTATAAAGATGAGGAGGGATTCCAATGAAAAAGAAGAAGACTATAAAAAATATACTTGCACATACAGTGCTTACATTGCTTGCGATTGTGTGGGTAAGTCCGCTTGTATGGATAATTCTTACAAGCTTCAGGGCACAGAAGGGAGCATATACAAGCTCATTCTTCCCTAAAAGCTATTCACTTGATAATTATATTAAGTTATTTACAGATACGGGAATACTTAATTTCCCACGAATGTTTACCAATACATTGATTGTGGCTGTATTTTCTTGTATTATATCTACATTTTTTGTATTATCAGTAGCTTATTGTATGTCACGACTTAAGTTCAAGATGAGAAAAGCTATGATGAATGTTGCAATGATACTTGGTTTATTTCCGGCATTTATGGCAATGATAGCTGTGTATTACATATTAAAGGCTATCGGTTTGTCAGAGGGAAGTATGATAAGAGTGGCATTGGTGCTTGTGTATTCGGCTTCGGCTGGTATTCAGTTCTATATTGCCAAAGGCTTCTTTGACACAATACCTAAGACTATTGATGAAGCCGCATTAATTGATGGTGCTACCAAATGGCAGGTATTTACCAAGATTACAATTCCATTAAGTAAACCTATTATTGTATACACGGTTCTGACATCATTTATAGCACCTTGGGTGGATTTTATATTTGCAAGAGTAATATGCCGTGCCAATGCAGATTATTACACAGTTGCCATTGGTCTTTGGCAGATGCTTGAGAAGGAATATGTTGATGTGTGGTATACAAGATTTGCTGCTGGTGCAGTACTTATATCAATTCCAATTGCCGCCTTGTTTATGATTATGCAAAAGTGCTATAATGAGTCTATGTCAGGAGCAGTTAAAGGCTGACAGGAATAGGTGGAAAAATATTATGTTTGTGCATCATCAGATAAATAATAATTCTGGTATTAATATAATATATAAGCAAAGCAGTACCATATGTATTGCAAAGCTTTTATATACCATTATGATGTTAACAGTAATAACGCTTTTAGCCGGGTGTAACAGCCCGGCTAAAGGTGTTTATAATGACAGTGATTATAATGAAGCAGTTAGTACTGCTAAGACAACGCCATTTGGGGCTTATCCTGATACGATTGAATATACTCTTGGAAAGATGACAAGTGTCAATAATTCGAATATGCCAGCTATGGATACATATACTGATAATGCGTATACGAGATATATAAAGTCGGTTCTTAATGTGCAGAATGTAGATGTATTTGAGGCTAATGACAGTCAGTATAATACTAATGTATCAATGGCTGTTTCAATGAATAGGCTTCCTGATATTATGGTTGTGTCAAGCCAGAGTGAGCTGGAACAGCTTATAGAAAATGGAATGATAGAGGATTTGACAGACAGCTACAATAATTGTCTTACAGATAGAATAAAGAGTATGTATGCAAGTTATGGCAGTGCACTTATGGATATGGTAACATATGATGGAAAGATAATGGCACTTCCTGAGACTAATATTACTGACGGACCTAATCTTGTATGGCTCCGCAAAGACTGGATGGATATATTAGGACTTTCAGAACCGCGTACTGTAGACGATGTTGTTAATATTGTAAGGCATTTCATAACCTATGATCCTGGCAATAATGGTGTGGCAGAGGATGGCAGCAGTAATACAGTTGGACTTGTTGTAGATACATCGGTGGCAGGAGAATGTGGATATAGCAGTGAGTTCCTGCTTGATATAATATTTGCCAGCTTCAATGCTTATCCTAAGCAATGGATAGAGAATGATGACGGACAGATTGTATATGGTTCTGTAACTGATGAAGCTAAAAATGCACTTGAATATATCAACCAGTTATATAATGAGAAGATAATAGATAATGATTTCTTATTAAGGACATCAACTAATATATGTGAACTTATAGAAAATGGCTTGTGTGGCTCATTTTTTGGACCTTGGTGGGCACCTAACAATCCACTTGCCAATGCTGTCAGCATTAATCCTGATTCTAACTGGCAGCCATATCTGATATCAACAGGCGATAATGTAACAGAATACCATAGTCAAAATCCCTGCTACAAATATGTAGTTGTCAGAAAAGGCTATGAATATCCAGAGATTGCGGCTAAGATGATAAGTGTTATGTTTGATAAGATAAGATTTGATTGTGCAGACTCAGAAGAATTTGATAATTATTATCAGTTAAATGTTGAGCCAACAGCCAGACCGTTATCAATTAATGTTGACTATAATAATGCTTTATCAATATGCTATAGAAATATATCAGATGCAATTGAGGGACGAAAAGATAGTGATAATCTGGAATTGCTGGAACGCTCATATTATAATGCCTGCAAATCATACCTTAACAATACAGGTCTTGCCAATACATCTTATGAATATAATACAGATGATTCATATAAGGAATATTCACAGTCAGGAAGAAAAGGTGCAACAAGCACGCAGTGGGCGGCGTATATGTCGCGAATTAAAGCCTGCCGGCTTTTAGACGAAGGCAATATAGTGATTAAGCAGTCGTTATATTTTAAGACGACAGACACTATGAAGAATAGATGGTGGAAGCTTAAAAGTCTTGAAAAAGAAGCATACCTTAAGATTATAAGTGGGGAAGCAGACATTGATTATTTTGATACATTTGTTAGCGAATGGAACGCACAAGGTGGTATAATAATTACGGAAGAAGTTCGGGAGAATATTGTAAGGTGAATTTTGTAAGAATTATAACATTGTGAATTTAGATTAGTTATTTCATATATAATATTATGGTTCCAGCAAGGCAATATTATATATAATATGTAATAAACAGGAGGTAAAAGTTATGGAAGACATATTTAATGGAAGCAAGAAGTTAGGATTTGGTCTTATGAGACTTCCACTTCTTAATCAGAATGAAGCTTCTAGCATTGACATTGAATTAACTAAGAAAATGGTTGATACATTTATTGAAAAAGGTTTTACATATTTTGATACAGCGTGGATGTATTGTGGCTTTAAGAGTGAAAATGCAGCTAAAGAGGCACTTGTAGACAGACATAACAGAGATGAATATACACTTGCAACTAAGCTGCACGCAGGTTTTATAAAGACATTTGAAGATAGAGATAAAGTGTTTAACGAACAGCTGAGTAAAACAGGTGTTACATATTTTGATTATTATTTACTGCACGATGTTGGAGTTGACCATTATGAAGTGTATAAAAAGCTTGACTGTTTTAACTGGCTTGTTGATAAGAAGGAAAAAGGCTTAGTTAAGCATATTGGATTTTCTTTCCATGATAATGCAGATTTGCTTGATAAGGTACTTACAGAGCATCCAGAGATGGAATTCGTGCAGTTACAGATTAATTATCTTGACTGGGAAAGTGAGGCTATTCAGTCAAGAAAATGCTATGAGGTTGCAACAAAGCATAACAAACCAGTAATAGTTATGGAGCCAGTTAAAGGTGGCACACTTGCCAAAGTACCAGAAAAGGTTGAAAATGAATTCAAAGGATATAATAAAGATATGTCAGTACCATCCTGGGCTATCAGATTTGTTGCGAGTCTGCCAAATGTAAGAATGGTTCTTAGCGGTATGAGTAATATGGAACAGCTTCTTGACAATACAAGTTATATGCAGGATTTTGTACCTCTTAATGATGAAGAAATCAGGCTTGTACATAATGCGGCGGATATGATAAATGAAAGTATTGCAATACCTTGTACAGGATGTTCATATTGTACAGATGGATGTCCAATGCACATAGCAATTCCTAAATATTTCTCATTATATAATGCTGATAAACAGGAAATTGAGGACAAGGGCTGGACACCTCAGGGTGAATATTATGACAGACTTACTAATAATTTCGGTAAAGCAAGTGATTGTATTGAGTGTGGCCAGTGCGAAGGAGTCTGTCCACAGCATTTGCCAATTATTAATAATCTTAAAGAGGTTGCAAAGCATTTTGGCAAATAATCAGGTTGCTAAGCTGCAGAAAAAGTGGTAGTATAAAGATATGATAACATAACGCCGATAAATCCTGCTTTATCGGCGTTATACTATATTAAATGTATTATGTTGAATAAATTAATTATGACCACAAAGGTAAGGAAATATAAAGTATGGGAATTGATTCAGATTATTATAAGGAAAAGAATAAAAAACAGCTTACAAAGCTTCGTATGCTTGAAGCTAAGCTTCCGCCATATGTGACTTCTTATCTTGATGATAAGGAGTTGTCATCACAGGTTAATACGGTAATTGCGTATGCGTATGATTTGCAGACATTTTTCAGATTTCTTACAGAGAAAAACACTATGTTAAAAAATACCGTAATTAAGGATATAACAATAGATTTTCTTGAAAATCTTACATTTGAAGATATTAATGAGTATCAGAGATATTTAAGATTTAATAATGATGATGGAAGCACACATCAAAATCAGGATAAAGGAATAGCCCGCAGAATGGCGGCTTTAAGGGGATTTTTTGAATTTGCCTGCACACATCAGTATATGAAGAATAATCCAACAGTCGGGGCTGCCAAGCGAATTAAAATGCCTCAGAAAGACATAATAAGGCTTAATGATGAAGAAGTTAATGACCTCTTAAATGTTGTGTCCAATACGAATATTAAAGGCAATAAGCTTCAGATACAGAAGTGTCAGAAGACACAACTCAGGGATACAGCTCTTATCACATTGCTTCTTAACACAGGAATACGAGTATCTGAATGTGCAGGTCTTGATATTGATGATATTAATTTTAATTACAGAACAATCAATATTGTAAGAAAGGGTGGTTCTGATGCACATCTGTATTTCAATGAGATTACAGAAAATGCATTAAAAGACTATATTGATAATGAACGTCCGTTGCTTCTTGGTAATCCAGAGTCAGAGGAACAGGCAGTATTTATCTCAATGAAAAAAAGCCGTATGAGTGTAAGTGCAATTGAACGTATGGTAAAAAAATATGCAAAAAATGCAACACCTGATAAAAAAATCTCTCCACATAAAATGCGAAGCACATATGGTACAGCACTTTATAAAGACACAGGCGACATAAGACTTGTAAGTGATGTACTTGGGCATAAAGATATTAACACAACTGCGAAGCATTATGCGGCTATGGAAGAAGAACACAGAAGAATTGCTGCTACTATCCCACTCTATCAGGTCGATGAAGGGGCTGGGGAATAGTTATGTGTATTTAATATATGTTTCTAAAATATATTTTATATTTATGTATTTTTTAAGCTTATATATTTATATGATTTTGTATTTTGGAAGCGTATATTATTTTTATTTGTGTTATAGAAAATGTTTTGTTTATATTGATAGTTTTGTCTATATTGATATTGCTGTTTGTATGTCTGTTTATATTGTGTTCTATTTGATTATGTTAATTTATAATTCTTTATTTATATTTATAGTATAATAATGCTTGCATTTATATTTATTATGTGATATATATAATATATATTTACGCGTAATAATTTATTATAACAATAACAATTTAATTGCAATTTAACTTATGAATTGGGGTTCATAATATTTTGTTATAATACTCTTCTGCTATAGCTTTTATCTTATAGCATAATTAACAATATCTAACGGTTTAACACACTTGTCATAACAATTCCCTGATGATAATATATACATATAGTTCTTCAATTTAGTAATGTATAAATTGAATGTATATTAATAGGATAATTAATTATATTTTTTGCACAATGTGTATGATTATAATTTTATATGAAATTTTTATATGACATAGTCATATGTTTAATTGTTTATTTGTTAATTATGCAGTCAAATATTATACATATGATTGGAGAATATATGAGAACAATAGATAATGACAATACTAAACAGACGACATTTTCTGAATTCAATAATAAAAATGTCGTAAATGCAGCTATTTCTGGACATCAGCCAACAACAATAAGACAATATAAGGATAATGTATTCTGTCTTTTGTACAGGGATAAGAATAATCTTCTGGACCTTTATAATGGGTTGAATGACACTAATTATACTAATGTAGATGATTTAACTGTTACTACTCTTAAGGGTGGTGTGTATATGAAATATAAGAATGATGCTTCATTTGTGTTTGGGCAGGATTTGTATATGTTTGAACAGCAATCCAGCCGCAATCCGAATATGCCGTTGCGATTTCTGCACTATTTATCTGATGTATATAGGCAGATGTATAACAATAGTGATTTGCACAGAAGTACAATGCTTAAAATTCCAGTACCACATTTTGTTACTTTTTATAATGGTAAACAGCCGCTTGAAGTGGAAAGTACTCTTCGATTATCGGATATGTATGAGAAGAAAATGGATTGTCCGGAGTTGGAACTTATTGTAAGAGTTATTAACATTAATACTGGAGCTATTATTAATAAAAAATCATTGGATAACGAGAAGAATGATATTATTAATGGTATTAATCAATCATATGATTTTGATAAATCCAATAAGAATATCAATGCAGGTAATACCATCAATTCACGGACATACAGCTCTGAATTTCTTTCTAAATGTGAAACACTTAAGGACTATATGACATTTGTTAATAAAGTTCGAGTTAAGACTGATATTGAGAAGATTGATATCCGTACTGCTGTTATAGAAGCGGTTGATGAGTGTATAGCTGAAAATGTATTGTCGGAATTTCTAAAAAATCACAGGGAGGAAGTGATTACTGTGAGTATTTATGAATATGACGAGGAAGGACATCTTGAAATAGTTAAGGAGGAAGGACGCCAGTTAGGTATCGCTGAGGGTGAAAAACTAGGCATAATTAAAGGAGAAGAAAAGGAGCGTTCTAACGGAATAAAAGTGTTTATTAAATTATGTAAAGATATGAACCTATCAGATGAAGATACGATAAATAAACTTGTTGAAGATTACCAGCTATCCAGAGATGAAGCTATCAATGCTATAAAGAATTATTAATGAAAAACAACCCCACAATATGTGCATGGAATATAGTGTGGGGTTGTTTTTATATAATTTTTTAATAATCTGACTTAGCTGTTTTGATTATTTATTGTTATATCAGTTACTTAATAATCTAGTAGTAATATTCTAACTGATTACTGAAGAAGTGTAAGAACACCCTGATTAGACTGATTAGCCTGTGCAAGCATAGACTGTCCAGCCTGAGCTAAGATGTTGTTCTTGCTGTAGTTAACCATCTCTTCTGCCATATCTGTATCACGGATACGTGACTCAGCTGTCTGAAGGTTCTCAGAAGCTGTATCAAGGTTATTGATTGTATGCTCAAGTCTGTTCTGAACAGCACCCATCTTACCTCTTGAAGCAGATACCTTCTTGATAGCTGCATCAATAGCTGTTGTAGCTGTCTTAGCTGAATCCTGAGTACTTAAGTCTACTGACTTTCCACCAACACCAAGTGCATCAGCACTCATATCATCAAGTGTAAAGCTCATTGTCTGACCTTCATTAGCACCAATCTGAAGTTCAATTCCCTTACCAGTATTAGCTGTACCAGCCTTTAAATTAATTGTAGTTTTTGCTCCATTATCTGGCTCAGCATCAATACCTGTCTTAGCTTTAATTAAAGCTGCCATAGTAGCTACATCTGCCTCTTCTACTTTACCAGCCGCAGCAACCTTTACATAGTTAACATCTTTATAATCGTCACCTAAGCTTGCTGGATCATCTACATATGCGAACTTTTCACCATTAACTGTAAATATCTTATCTTCAATATTACCAGTACCTGTATATGAGCCTATTTCCTTTGTAATCTGTGAATAAGCATCTACGCCGATTGTTGATTCATCTGTCTTAACTGCTGCTGCATTATCCTGTGATAAAAGAATAGAATTAGCTGTCTTTCCTGCTTCCTTTGCTGTAAATTTCAGTTTACCATTTCCATCTGTACTAAAATCATATGAATCACCAAGGCTTGATTCCTTTAAAGCATCTGCAAATGCCTGTGCTGTATTTTCGGCACCATTCGCATTATCTGCTGTCTTAGTATCTCCTGTAATTGTTACTTTAACTGTAGATGAATTACCATTCTTATCTATTACTGTAACTGCAAGTGTAGAGTCCTTTCCGCTTGCTAATGCATCAAAAGCATCAGCTGCTGTATTAACCTGTGTTGTAGCATCCACTTTAGTAAGTGCACTAGCAGCACTCTTGCTTACTGAAGCACTAACAGCACTACCTGAACGTGAACCATCAAGTAACTTCATAGTATTGAACTCTGTTGTTTCAGAGATTCTTGTCAATTCGCTCTGAAGCTGTTCAATTTCGTTCTGAACTGCTTCTCTATCGTCATCTGTCTCTGTACCATTTGAAGCCTGTACTGAAAGCTCTCTCATTCTCTGAAGAATTGAATGTGATTCATTTAAAGCACCTTCAGCTGTCTGGATAAGTGAGATACCATCCTGAGCATTAGTTGAAGCCTGATTAAGACCTCTGATCTGTCCTCTCATCTTCTCTGAGATAGAAAGTCCTGCTGCATCATCTGCTGCACGGTTAATTCTGTAACCTGATGATAACTTCTCTGTTGATTTTGACTGTGCAGATGAAACTCCGCTTAACATTCTGTTAGCATTCATAGCTGACATATTGTGTTGTACTACCATAGTGTGTACCTCCGTGTAAATATAATATTTGTTCGGGAATCCGTTCCCATCTCCCTTACCGGGAATGTATTAGAACTGCTGGCATCAGCCTTAACAGTTAATACGCATATATAATAAACAGTGTTACCATGCTAACCCTGTATATTATCCTGACTGATGTCC
>FONU01000018.1 GCA_900112995.1 [Lactobacillus] rogosae
CTGATTTGTTGGATTCTCCGGAAATCACTCTAGCAACAAGTTCCAATTTTTCTTCAGGGGACCATTTTTTATAAGATCCTTTTGGCTTTAGTGCATCGGGCCCTTGAGCATCTTCAAGATGCATCCAATCATTTAAGTAATGGATAAAACGTTCTCTGGAAATACCTTTAGGAATGTCTGGAACAATCCCTTGGCGATACATCTCTACACATTTCCTTTTAAATTCATAACTATATCGCATAAAAATACCCTCCTTACTGGTTTGTCCAGTAAAGAGGGTACATATCAAAAACCTTTCAGTACTTGCTCTTATTTTATTTACAGGAGGTTTGCTATGGATGACAAGATAGGTGCTGTTGTTAGTAAGCTACAGCAAAGACTTGGCGATGATTACGAGGTGAGAATTGTTGATGTAACAAAGAACAATGATACTGTGAAGAAAGGTATTTCTGTCAGGAAGAATGGAGAGAAAATCGGAAGAATATATTACTGGAATGGAGAAGCATTAGAAGCATTCCTTGGTGATGTAGAAAGCAGTCCTCTTCCTGATATAGACTTTGAAATGAGTCTTAAGAAGCAGAAGGACAACATAGTTGCTATTCTAATCAATGCTGAAGCGAATAAGGAACGGCTAAAGGATATGCCACATAGAATGGTAGAAGGTCTGGATCTGGCAGTTGTCTATAAGATAATATTCAAGAAAGATTCAGAGGTAATAACATCATCAGATATCAATAATGGCATGATGGCAATGTTGAGAGTGACAGAAGGAGAATTGTATACCATTGCAATGAAGAATACAAAAGAATACTATGCTCCGGATATAAAATCTATGACAGAAACACTTAATGATATGATGAAAGAGTCTCAGGATATTGTAGAAGATATTCCTGAGACTCTTTTTATATTGTCAAATGAAACAAGACAGTTTGGAGCAATATGTATGCTATATCCAGAAGTCTTAAAGAAGTTCTGTGTGGAAAAGATGATTGATGGAGTATTTGTAATTCCTTCATCAATTCACGAAGTGTTGCTGATGATAGCAGATAAGAATAAGGTTGATGTTGGATATATAAGGCAGATGATTAAAGAGGTTAACTATGAAAATGTGAGCGAGGTTGAAAGATTGTCTGATAGTCCGTATTACTATGATGTTGCAACAGATACATTAAGAATTGCTGAGTGAAAATGTAAAACAATGCTTACAGAACAGGAGGTCATATGTATACATTCAAAAGTGAAAAGGAACTGGAGAATATCATAAGGATTGATAAAAGTATACCTAATAAGGTAATAGAAAATGCCAAGTATCATATAGGACTTGTTGAGGAAAGCTATGAGGATGGAGCCTGTGGCAACTTCTACATACTGACAGATGATAATGGCATAGATAGTGCGGTATATAAAGATTGTCTTGCTAATTGTAACCTGGATGAAGATGAGTATGAGTTTGATGACCTGATATGTATGGACAATAATTATGAGTGGCACGTAAGGGCATATATAGGAACAGAAGCATACTGGGTATTTTTCTATCGTGATTGCAGAAAGGAGCAGTAAATGGAAACTAAGAGAGAACAGATAACAACAGAGGTTGTATTCAATGGAGACAGGACATATGAGATAAAGAGAAGAATAGAAGGGTATAAAGGAGACAAGGCAATACTGATAGGACTTTACCCTACTATTGATGGTGATAACATTACCCAAATATAAGAGCAGATAGTTCTTGATTCAGATGATATGAAAGAGGTCGTTTTTCTGCCATATGAGAAGTATTTATAATAGTAATAAAGCGTAAACAGGAAGTGAGTGATAAGATGTTTGATAATGACAGATATGTAACGAAAGGTATCAATGAGAAAATGCCTTCAGACGCACAGAAAGTGCATAAACATAAGTCAGAATATGAGTTTTTTTCTGTTGATGGCAACTATGTAGAAGGTAAAGTATATGTAATAGATGAATGAGTGTATGCAACAAAGCCTTGAGCAGAAGAATACTAGAGAAAATGGTATTGAAAAGGCAGATTTGGAGATAATAATTCCTATTTACTTTTATTTGTAAGATGTATATTTTTTCATAAGATTAGGAGCACTTGCTAGTGATAGCTATATAGTAGTACAAAAAGAAATGTTATGATTCAATTAATAAAATTATTAGAATTAATACAAGAGTTTGATATAATAAGAAAAAAATTAATGCGAATTAATTTATTAAGTGGTGAAAGGTATAGATATAAGTGAGTATATAAAAGTAATATAGTATAATAAATTGGTGATAAAAATTATAAATAAATGAAAGGAATTAATATGTTTTTCTCAATTAAGAAAGATATTTATGATAAAAAAGTCTTATTAAAGACCTGTTATAAATTCACAGATGAATATTATATTCACTTGGATTCTAATAAGGATGAGTTTGTTATTAGTATACAAAAGAAAGATGGGAAGGCAGATACATCCATAGAAGGTGAATTTAAGAATGAACTTATTGAATTTGCTAATAGAGAGATAGTATTTGAACAAACGAAAAATATTAGAGAACTTCTTTTTGCAAGGTCAATGGCATCTTCAGTTATATATGATGATGAAATACAAACAGATATTAATTTGAATGTCGATGATAACAGTTCAATGAGGGATTGGTTTGATAATGAATGAGTTAAAACTTAGTAAAGAAATATATAATTATGGTCTTGTTAAAATGGCAGTTAAAGAATTTGCTGGAATATCTAATATTGTTGTTAATATTGAAGAAAATTTTTTAAGATGCGTATTTACAAATTGTATTTATGATGTCGAAATTACATTGAAAGAATTTGAAAATTATGTCATTGATTTAAATAATCAAAGAGGATTGATATGACAATGGTAATTAATGTGGTTCTTATAATATTATTTTGTTATATTGCATTAATAAGTTATTACAGTGATAAGAAAAATGGGATAATTCCTAATAAAAATCTTTTAGTCATAGGAATAATAGCTGTTATATTGAAAATTTTAGATTACAAAAATATAGATATAATGATAATACAATTAGTTATAGCATGTATTTGTTCATTATTATTTTATTTATTACATATATGGGCTGGTGGTGATTCTAAGTTATTTATAGTTGAGGCTATATTGACACCTAATATATTATATGTTCAGGATAGAATGGCGATTTTCCAAGTAATAGTTTTTTCATACTCATCGGTATATGTATATTTGATTATAGATAGTATATATGCATATATTCGCAAAAAAGAAACATATAATAAGCTTTCTTTGAAAAATATAAATGTAAAATTCTTTATTATGAATTGGTTATTAGTATTTTTGGCTTCAGCAGATATTCAAAAGCTGTTATATTATTTATTGAGAAAGTTTTATATTGAAAATTACATAATATTTGTTTTTGGAAATATGTTTTTTGTATTGATAATGAAAGAAGTTCTTGTAAAAGTAAGCAGACAATTAAGAAATAGTCTATTGATATTGTTATTGGTTTTATTTATGGTTCTTTCTCTTATATCTCCAATAAATTTTAAAATTGATTTAAAAAACGTAATTATTGTTTTGGTTATAGTTATTCTTCGTGAATGGGCAGATAGGTATAGTTATACACCAATTAAGACTTTAGATATAAAAAAAGGAATGATATTATCTGCATCATCAGTAATGTTATTTTTAAACTCAAACATAAAAGGTCTGCCTATGAAAGTATCAGAAGATATGGCAGCCAGACTGACAGATGAGGAAGTAGATAGTATTAAAAGATGGGCAAGAACAAAGAATGGGAAAGATGAATTAATTATAGTAAAGAAAATTCCATTTGCTTTTTTTATAAATATTGGTTATGCAATATTTATGATAATAGGAGGCTATAAGTTGTGGTTAGGTACATAAGTGAATATAAAAGCAAGTATAGAATATTTATTTTTTCTACTAAAGAAATTTACACAAAGGAATTACTAAATAAACAAAAAAATGTAGGAGAGTTTATAAATAATAAAATTGTATTTTATCCAGATGGAGAGACAGTAAAATTAAGTCCTAAAGAAATAAAAATAATGGATGAATTCTGTGATGGAGATGTTTTAGAAATATCAGAAACAGGTATAATTTACAGATGGTATTCGGTTATAGAAGGAGATGCAGGTATTGCGACAACTCCAAAATGTAATTCTAATTGCATAATGTGCCCTGCAAGTGATGGTGAACGAAGTCATAATACAGGATTATCATTAGAACAGCTAGAAACAGTAATCAAACATATGCCAGAAGATTTATGGTATTTTACAATAACAGGAGGAGAACCAACTTTAATTGGTGAAGATAATTTTATAGAAATATATAGAACAGTAAAAGAACATCTGCCGAATACCAATATATTGCTTTTAACAAATGGTAGGACGTTGGGAAATTATAGTTTTTTTGAAAAGTTTAAAAAGGAAAATATGAAAAATCTTAGAATAGCTATACCTATTCACGGAAGTATAGCATCAAAATATGATTATATAACGCAGGCAAAAGGTGGATTTGAGCAAACAATTAGAGGGTTGACTAATATTATTAATGCTAATATTGAAACAGAAATAAGAATTGTAGTTAGCAAGCTAAATGAGGATGATATACTTGATATTGCCAAGCTCATTGTTGCAAAATTTAAAAGAGTAAGAGTAGTTCATTTTGTAGGACTTGAAATGCGAGGTAATTGTGCTGCTAATGCTGATAAAGTGGTTATATCGTATGAGGAGGCTTTTTCAAAGTCAAAGAAAGCAATTCAATTATTAATGATAAATGGGATTGATGTTGCTTTATATAATTTTCCTTATTGTATGATTGAGAGAGGATATTGGTCATTAGCGAAGAAAAGTATTTCATCATATAAGGCAGAGTATTATGTTGAATGTGATAAATGTAAAATGAAGTCTATGTGTTGTGGGATTTTTACAGCTACAAGAAATTTTTACAAGCCAAGAGTATATCCAATAAAAGGTGATAATGAATGATAGGTTATTTTAATGCTAAAAAACAGAGTGAGGATGAATATTTACTTACAAATGATATGGGATTTTATAAGTATGTAAATTCAGAAACATATGATAAATTATGCAATAATAAAATCGACAAAGAAGATGAAGATTATGAGGATTTGATTGAAAAAGGGTTTATTATTAATATATCAATAGAAGAATATATAAAAAAATATTCTGGATTTATAAGAAGTATGAAATCATATTGTATGGGAGGTACTTCTTTACATATATTTGCAGTTACCAATATGTGCAATCTTGACTGTATTTATTGTCAGGCACATAGTAGAAATTCACATTTGAATGGTAAAATGACAGAGGAAATAGGAAAGCGTGCAATTGATATTGCGATGAATTCCAAGAATGATAACCTGACATTTGAATTTCAAGGTGGCGAGCCGTTGTTAAACTTCAATGTTATAAAAAGTATGATTGAGTATTCAAAGGAAAAAAATAAAATTTTAAATAAACATATTGAATACACAATAGTAACAAATTTGACGTGTCTGAATGATGATATATTACATTTTTTGTTAGATAATAATGTTAGTATATGTACTTCATTAGATGGAACAAGAGAAATTCATAATTATAATAGACCATACAAATTATCAAAAATAGGTAGTTTTGATGATGTTATTGATAAAATAGCATATTTAAAAAGTAAAGGTGTAAATGTTGGGGCTATTCAAACAACTTCTAAAAAAAGTATTCAAAATCCTAAAGAGATAATAGATATGTATTTAAAGATTGGCATAAACCATATTTTTTTAAGACCATTAACTCCATTAGGTATGGCTGATGATTCGTGGAAGAAGGTTGGATATACAGTAGAAGAATATATAAATTTTTATAAAGAAGCATTTCAGTATATAATGGAACTTAATAAAAATGGTACATTTTTTGTTGAAACGCATGCGGCATATTTTTTGTGTAAGATACTTGAAAATTATTCTCAAAATTATATGGAATTACGTTCGCCTTGTGGCGCTACATTAGGACAAATGAGTTATTATTATGATGGCAATATATTTACCTGTGATGAAGGAAGAATGTTATATGAAATGGGAGATAGTTCTTTCTTGCTAGGAAATGTATATAATGATTCATATATGGATATGATTGGTTCCGATATATGTAAAACATTATGTAAGTCCTCTATAATAGAAAGTCTTCCAAAATGTAATAATTGTGTATATCAGCCATACTGTGGAACTTGTCCTGTTGTTAATTATGCCAGCGATAAGGATTTGTTTTCTAAAAATCCAAAGGATTTTAGATGTAAAAGTTACTCAGCAATTATGGATTTATTATTTGAAATAATACATAGAAATGACAAACAGGAAATGGATATATTATATTCGTGGATAAGATGAGGTGATATGGATGGAAGAGAAAAAGTTTCCTAAAATAAGTAAATCTATTCAAGATTTTTTTGAGGATGAAGATGGAAGTATAACAAGAAATAAAGCATTGTTAATGGGTGGAATGATATTAGTGTTAGGGATGCTTTTTAGTGATGAGGTGTATGCTGCACATAGAACTCATTCAACGCATAGGACACATTCGACCCATAGGACTTCTAATAATGCGCATGGAAGTCATTCAACACACGCAACTCATAGCAATACACATTCAAATCATGCAACTCATTCAACACATGATTCACATAGCTCCCATAGTACACATTCAAATCACGCAACACATTCGACAAGTACTGTAGCACCAACAACACAGTCAGCACCAACAGAATCAGCAACAGCAGCACCAACAACTCAGTCAGCAACGATAGAACCAACAACAGCAGCACCAACAACACAGTCAGCAACGATAGAACCAACAACAGCAGCACCAACAACTCAGTCAGCAACGATAGAATCTACAACTATAGCACCAACAACGCAAGCGGTAACAATTGAATCAACAACATCAGCAATGACGGAAGAGGCGGCAATAGATGCTGGAACTTTAAATTCTGCATGTAATGATGTAATAAATACGTTAGTAGGCGGTGGAACATTGGCAGCAGTTGGAGGAGTTTTAGCACACAAAATAAAAAAGAATAAAGATAAAAATAAGGATGATAATAAAAAATAGCACGATTATTTAATTAAAATTTAATATAATAATTTAAAACAGAGCAAGTACTAAGGTGACGAAAACCTTTCAGTACTTGCTCTTATTTTATTTAAAGAATGAAGAAGAATGATACTGAACTGAGAAAATTCATGTCAGGAGAAAGAACAACAACATTGAACAGTTATGTTTACTCCTGTGGCACTTGGTGTCAGGGGGAGAGGAATGATTGAGAATAGGAGTTTTAACTTGGTTGAGTTTTATGTTAAAATGGATAAAACGAATCGAAGTTTGTGCATTATGGAGGATATTAGAATGAAGATTAATGAATATCAGGAATTGGCAATGACTACTTTAAATCCTGAACTAAGTAAAAGAGATGTATTAATAAATAGTGTAATGGGATTATGTGGCGAATCAGGAGAAGCCATTGATATAGTAAAAAAATGGATGGCTCAAGGACATGAATTGGACAAGGAACATTTGGCAAAGGAACTTGGAGATGTAGCTTGGTATTTGGCAGAAGCTGCAACAGCATTAGATATATCGCTTGAAGATATTTTACAAGCAAATATCGATAAATTAAAGATGAGGTATCCAGACGGATTTGAAACGAAAAAATCTTTAGTGCGCCTAAAAGGAGATATATAAACTCAAGTTTATAGATTACATCTCACAGAATATCCGTAAATCACCTGCCTACAACCATATATAATAAATTTGATATAAAAAACAGAGCAACAGGTATAGTTTTTCCATTTTCATCTAGAAAGGTTTTTAGAGTTTATGATGCATCATATTCTGAAAAATTGGTTTATAAAGAATTATCACAGTATCGAATAAGGAACGATAGAGAATTTTTTTTATTATCATATTCAAAAGCATGTGAAATGATAGAGAAAATTTTAATAGACAATAATATGATGTATTATAAGTATGACAATAAAGAAAAGTAGTAATTTGAGTATTAGTTTATAGGAGTTTTATATGAGTGATTTAAAAGCAATAGAGTATAAAAGATTTGAAGATATAAAGCATATTAATGAGAATGGTAGTGAATATTGGAGTGCGAGAGAATTAGCCGTTGCTTTAGATTATGTTCAGTGGCGAAATTTTGAAAAAGTAATAAAACGTGCAATGATTGCATGTGAAAATAGTGGACATAATGTTATGGACGATTTTGCTGAGGTCAGCAAAATCGTGGAAGCTGGTGCAACACACAAATCTACAAGGGATTATGAATTATCAAGATATGCTTGCTATTTAATAGTTCAAAATGGTGATCCGAGAAAAGAGGTCATTGCTTTAGGACAAACATATTTTGCAATTCAGACATATAGACAAGAAGTAGCTGATCATTTCAATGAATTGGATGAGGATAATAGAAGGTTGGTGGTGAGAGGGGATATAAAGCAATGGAATCAGATGTTAGCAGAAACTGCTCATAATGCAGGTGTTATTACAAATGAAGAGTTTGCTATTTTTCAAAATGCGGGTTATATGGGACTTTATGGAGGTCTTGATGTGGATGATATTCATACGAGAAAACAATTGGAAGTGGGGCAGAAAATTCTTGATTATATGGGAAGTACAGAGTTAATTGCCAATTTGTTTAGAATATCACAAACAGAAGAAAAATTAAGAAAAGATAAAGTGCAAGGTGCTGAAAAAGCAACATCGGTTCATTATAATGTTGGCAAAGAAGTAAGAAACGCAATAGAAAAAATAGGTGGAACTATGCCAGAAGATTTACCAACACCAGAAAAAAGTATTCAACAAATTGAAAAGGAACAAATGGAAAGATTGCGTAACAAAGCCCAAAATGGGAAACTTATGTTGGACGAATAGATTAAAAGATATTTATATTTGAAATAAAACTATGGATTTTTCAGGTGCTAGTTTAGAGTCGAGTGTTCATTAACTCAGTTGATATATGTGTTGTGTAAGAATATTTGTTTGTATATGATGCTTGAAATCACGTAAGAATAATTAAAAAAGTTTTGGGCACTTTTCCGGCACTTATTTCATCACTAATCATTACATAAAAATCATTACACAGGCTATCGGATCCTACTGGACTAGTGCCATAAAGGAGACCTAAGAAAGTCAGTGTTTAAGCGGTCTCACGGCTTCGAACCCCGGTGGGCTCATTGTCAAGGGAATGGTTGAAGACCATTCCCTTTTTTCTTTTCGTGTCCGGTGACTAGGAGGGGAACGGGTGTCTTGTGAAGAAATTCATTCTTCATTATTTCCAAGTGGTGTTAATGAAAAAAGTGAAAAATATCAAAATATTTACATTATTTACAATAAACAGGGAAAAGGGTATTATTATCAAAGAAATTTAGTGAATTGACCAGAATTTATCAGGCGGAAATGGAGAAGAAAATGTATAAGGTGTTAATAGTAGAGGATGAAAAGGTAATTGCAGATACACTTGCGGCTCATCTTAACAAGTGGGGATATGAGGCGGTATGTGTTACTGATTTTCAGAATGTGTTAGAGGAGTTTGAAAGAGAAAAGCCCCATATTGTTCTTATGGATATAGGGTTGCCCTTTTTTAATGGGTATCACTGGTGTACCCAGATTAGAGCTCAGTCTAAGGTGCCTGTTATATTTCTATCTTCAATGTCGGACAATATGAATATTGTTATGGCCATTAATATGGGCGGTGACGATTTTATTACGAAGCCCTATGACCTTAATGTGGTTGTGGCAAAGGTGCAGGCACTTCTTAGAAGAACCTATGATTTTACTGACAATACAAGCACAATTGAGCATAATGGCGGGGTGTTGAATTTAAATGACCAGACATTTATGTATAATAATAATAAGGTTGAACTTACTAAGAATGAATACAGGATATTGCAGTGTCTTCTTGAAAATGTAGGTAAGGTTGTAAGCCGTGACAGTATTATGGAAAAACTCTGGGAGGATGAAGCATTTGTTGATGATAATACACTTACTGTCAATGTTACCAGACTTAGAAGAAAGCTTGAGGATGCAGGGGTCAGCGATTATATTAGAACAAAAAAAGGAGTGGGATATATTATTTCATGAAAAATGTGGTGTTATATCTAAAAAGCAGAATAAAGGTTATAGTGATGCTTGTGGTAATTGCGATTGTGCAGTTTGTAGTGTTTTATCTTTATTCGGTGCCAGTGGCACCTGTTATATATTCATTGGAATTGCTGTCCTTTATGCTGGCTGTGGCAGTTGTTTTTGATTATATGGCATTTTACAGAAGGCATAAGGCGCTTAAGCACAGCCTTTTGTGTGATGAGATTTTTCAGGTTGAATTATATGATACTTCTGATGCAATAGAGGATGATTATCAGCAGCTTCTTACAAAGGTGCTTACGCAGAAGTATCAGGCTAATGAGCTTAGAGAGAAATCGATGGCAGACCTAAGAGATTACTATGCTATCTGGGCACATCAGATTAAGACACCTATATCGGCAATAGATGTACTGCTTCAGGCAGAGAATGAACCGGATAAAATTGACTTAAAGGAGCTTAAAAGGCAGCTTTTTAATATTGATTTCTACGTGGATGCTGTTATGAATTACCTAAGGCTTGAGGATATGTCCTCTGATTATGTATTTGAGGACTGTCAGGTTGAAAAAATTGTGCGAAAGGCAGTTAAAAAATTCGCGGCACAGTTCATAGGTAAGAAGATATCAATTGAGCTTAACAACCTTGATACAAATGTAAAAACAGATGAGAAGTGGCTTGGCTTTATAATAGAGCAGCTTATTTCCAATGCGGTTAAATACACCAGAAATGGCGGAAAAATCAGCATATATATGAAGGAAACCTTCAATAGTGCTGATAGAATTCTGGTTATTGAGGATAACGGAATAGGGATTACTAAGGAAGATATTCCAAGAATCTTTGAGCGAGGATACACGGGCTACAATGGAAGAATGAGTAAAAAATCATCGGGAATCGGTCTGTACCTTTGCAGGAAAGCAGCAGATAAGCTGGGGATTTCTATTGCAATAGAGTCAAAACTGGATAAGGGAACTAAGGTGCTTCTGGATATGACGCAGAAGTATATCTCACATGAGTAAGTTTAATAGATTCTTGTAAGATGATTTTTAATATAATACGTTGTGCAAGCTATACAATTTACGTTATTAAATATTTATCTTACAAAAATGTAAGAAAAACGTAAGCTGCTTAAATGGCAGGGAATGCAAACTCTGCGTATACTTGGCATTGTAAGAAATGTTAGATGTTTGAAACACAAGGAGGATTGTATGGCATTATTAGATGTAAGAAATTTGAAAAAGGTATACACAACAAGGTTAGGTTCTAATCAGGTTCAGGCGCTTTCTAACGTGAATTTCAGCGTTGAGCAGGGCGAGTATGTGGCTATTATGGGAGAGTCTGGTTCAGGAAAGACTACGCTTCTTAATATACTGGCGTCGCTCGACAGGCCTACAGGTGGTGAGGTTATTCTTAATGGCAAGAATACAGTGGATATTAAAGAAAAGGAATTATCAGCATTTAGAAGAAAGAACCTTGGCTTTGTATTCCAGGATTTTAATTTGTTAGATACATTTTCACTGCAGGACAATATATTCCTTCCGCTGGTGTTGTCAGGGGAGAAGTATGATAGCATGCAAGAGAAGCTTAAGCCAATTGCAAAGGAGCTGGGAATTGAGTCTATATTAGGAAAGTTCCCATATGAGGTGTCAGGTGGACAGAAGCAGAGGGCAGCGGTTGCGAGAGCTCTTATTACTAACCCTCAGATTATTCTGGCAGATGAGCCCACAGGAGCGCTGGATTCAAAGTCTACAGACCAGCTTTTAGAGCTGTTTAGCAAGATTAACGGACGTGGTCAGACAATACTTATGGTAACTCATAGCACTAAGGCTGCAAGCAAGGCGGGCAGAGTGTTATTTATCAAGGATGGAGAGGTGTTCCATCAGATATACAAGGCATCAATGACAGACGAGGAAATGTACACTAAGATTTCTGATACACTGACTGTTTTGGCAACAGGAGGTGAGAGCCTTGAGTAAAGCATTTTATCCTAAAATGGCGCTGTCTAATATAAATAAGAACAGACAGACTTATTTTCCATACATTATAACCTGCATCCTTACTATTATGATGTATTTTATGATGGGCTCAATACTTCATAATGAGAATGTAAGAAATATGAATCACGGTGATATGGTTATTGTGCTCCTGAATATTGGTATGTGGGTTACGATGATTTTCGCAGTTGTATTTCTTTTTTATACCAACAGCTTCTTAATTAAGAGAAGACAAAAGGAAATTGGACTTTATAACATTCTTGGAATGGAAAAAAGGCATATTGCAAAGATGATGTTTTATGAGACATTATTTACAGCAGTGGTAAGTATAGGCATTGGAATGCTTATGGGTATGCTATTTGGAAAGCTGATGTTTCTTTTACTGATTAAGCTTATTGGCTCTAGCGAAATTCCGGCGTTTCAGATTCCAAGTGAAGCAGTAGTTAATACTCTTGTCACAATGGCATTAGTATTTTTTGCAATTTTACTTTATAACCTGGCAAGAATTCATCTTACGAAGCCGATTGAACTTATTCACGGTGGACAGATTGGTGAAAAGGAGCCAAAGACAAAGATACTTCTTACAATAATTGGCGTTCTTACTATGGGCGCAGGCTACACATTTGCACTGACAGCAAAAACCCCATTTCAGGCTATGAATAATTTCCTTGTTGCGGTTATTCTTGTTATTGTGGGCACCTATTGTCTGTTTACAGCAGGAAGCATTGCATTTATTAAGCTTCTTAGAAAAAACAAAAAGTTTTATTACCAGACAAAGCATTTTACAAGTGTATCTGGAATGCTTTACAGAATGAAGCAAAATGCAGTTGGGCTGGCCAATATATGTATTCTTTCAACTATGGTTTTAATCAGCGTATCAACTACGGTGTCTATGTATCTTGGTATGGAGGATACACTGAATACGGCTTGCCCTAATGAGATTAACCTGAGTGCTTCATTCTACGGCGAGAAGGATACTGATATGGTTGAAAATGTTGTTGATGAGATGGCAAAAAAATATGGTGCAACCACATCTAATTACTCAGGTGTTTCTTCTATTACATTATTTTGCAATGCTAGTAGTGAGAGCGGTGAGTTTCAGGTGTTAAAGCAATCTAATATGTCAGGTGCGTATATGGATAATCTGTCGGGTTGTTTGTGTATGACGGTTGATGATTTTAATAAGTTGGAGAAGAGTAACTATAAGCTTAATGAAGGTCAGGTTATTGTTTATAAAAATAATGGCTATAAAGCTGCTAATGTAAGGCTGTCAATCGATGATGAAACAAGTACATTTAAGGTGGCAAAGGTTATTACAAAGTTAGAAAATGCACATCTTGGAATTGAAAATACTGAACAGCTTGTCCCTTGTTATGTATTCATAGTAGACAGTGAGAAGACTTTGGAGAAAATCGTTGATGCAATGCAGAGTGGTAACGTGGTTGAGAAAAGAAAAGCTGCAACCTACGATTATGTAGTTCAGTTTGATACTAATCTTACAAAAGAACAGAGTATTGCAATGAGTAGAGAACTGGATGCCCTTGACCTTGAAGGGGTTAGGATAGTTTCAGACAACAGATATGAGATGGCTGAGGAATTTCATCAGATGTATGGAGGCTTCCTGTTTATAGGAATGTTTGTAGGTTCATTATTCTTAATGGCAACTGTACTCATAATCTATTACAAGCAGATATCAGAAGGCTATGAAGATAAGGCAAGATTTGAAATCATGCAGAAGGTTGGCATGAGCAGAGCAGAAGTTAAAAAGACAATAAGAAGCCAGGTGCTTATGGTATTCTTTATTCCTCTTATAATGGCAGCAATTCATATTGTTGTATCATTTAGAATTATTAAGATGATTCTTTCAATGCTTAATCTTGGAAATGTAAATCTGTTTATGTGGTGTACTCTTGGAACGGTTCTTGTGTTCTGTGTAATATATGCTATCGTATTCGCCATTACAGAAAGGGCATATTACAAGATTGTCAGCATAGGTAATAAATAAAGACTTATGTGGTGTTAGAAATATAAATTGTCAAATTGTTTGAAAAAAATTTGAAAAACCTTAATTTCCAGCCCGAGATAGCCCTAAAGGCATCTCAGGCTGGAAATTTACATGTTATTGGCACCTTGAATCTGTGCTTCCGTCATACATATATCATGTTCTTTCGCAAATCAACGTCTTTTTCTTCTGGCTGTTCTTAAATAATAATTCCCGTACAGACATCATAACTTCATGATAGAGAAGAATAATTATATCGCCATACCTGACTGCAAAATAGTATTCCGTTAACATTTGGTCACACCTCTTCAGATTTACTGTGCAGGTACTGCATGATTTCTTCATAACTTCGTCCGCTCTGTGCTATATGCATAAATACTGGGATTGTTTGAAAGTGAGTTAGACACTTTTTCTGTACTCTATGCCATAAATCGCTAGAAAATGTAATTCAATTACAGTATTATTATAAACAACAGATACAGACAGATTCAGGAATGGAGATTACCATGGCAGATTCACAAAAAGGGAAGATTGATATGACCACAGGTCATATAATGAAAAATATTATACTGTTTGCGATACCGATTATTATTGGAAATGTTTTGCAGCAGTTATATACTACGGTTGATGCACTTGTAATAGGCAAATATTGTGGAGATACATCTTTAGCTGCGGTAGGAACGAGTTCACAGCCGGTTGAAGTATTATTATGTGTTTTTTTAGGAATAGGAACAGGTGTGTCTATTCTTATTTCACAATATACCGGAGCAAGGGAATCGGGAAAGGTTGTTTCAGTATGTGGAACTTCAATAACACTTATATATATTGTAGGTATTCCGATTGGAATTCTTGGATGGTTTGCAGCACCATATATTCTGGAATTCATGAAAGTGCCGCAGGATGTGTGGAATGCCGCATTAATATATACGAGGGTTGTGTTCTTAGGTACACTTGGTAATCTGGGTTATAATATGAATGCTGGTATTTTAAGAGGACTTGGAGACAGCAAGGCTTCATTATGGTTTCTGGTTGTGTCCTGTGTTTCTAATATAGTATTTGATTTATTGTTTGTTGCAGGGTTTGGAATGGATGTAGCCGGAGCAGCACTTTCTACAAGTATTGCTATGTTCATTTCATGGATTGTAAGTATTGTTTATATAAGAAAGAAGTTTCCGGAGATACAGTTTACATATTTGCCTAGAAGATTTTCTGGAACAATGATGAAAGCTATTCTGGCTATTGGTTTGCCCGTTGGACTTAACAATTCTCTTTATTCATTAGGACATGTTGCATTACAGACATTTAATAACTCGCAGGGTGCTATATTTATGGCTGGAGGTGCAGTAGCAGGAAGAATTACAGGATGCGCTAACATAGCAATTACAGGATTATCTTCGGCGGCCACTACATTTTCAGGACAGAATTATGGTGCTAAGAAATATTCAAGAATTAAAGAGGGACACTGGAGAATTCCATTGTGTTCAGGTCTGATTACATTAAGTTTTGGATTGCTTTTTATAATGATACATAAACCTATAATCCGTTTCTTCTCGTCAGATGAAATGGTATTGATGTATGCTAGCAGACATGTTGTTGTCATGTTACTTTCACAGTGGTTTTATGCTATCTTTAACTGTATAATATCTATTGTAAACGGAACTGGAAAGGTGCGTTATACTACAATTGTCAACATTCTTATGCTTTGGGCAGTCAGAATTCCAAGTGCCTATATTATTAGCAGATACTTTGATGGAACATGGGTAATGTTGTGCTTCCCAATCTCTTTCAGCTTTGGAATGTTTGCAATGATAGGTTATTATCTGTTCTCACCGGCATGGAAGGAAGTTATGAGAATGGCGGAAAAGAAACAAAATGAAGGTGAGAAGAATCTGGCGTAAGTAATATTGCAGGCTTGCGAAAAGAGTGCAATAAGATTGATAAAAAATTAAAGAACAGCAAATCATCAACATACAACTATATATAATAACTTTGATATAAAGAAGCAGAGCAAGTGCTAAGGCAACGAAAACCTTTCAGTACTTGCTCTTATTTTATCACTAATGCTTACATAAAAATCATTACACAAAATAGAGTAAAGATTTTGTGAGTTGAATAAGAAAAAATGATTGACATAACAGAATAATCTGTCTATAATCGTTCTAAAAAGAACGATAGTAAAGGAGGTCAGGATGTATTTCTGGGATAAGCATAAAACAATCACAAGCTATTATGAATTACTTTCAGGAGAAGTGTGCGACAGGTATGAATTAACGCAGATGGAATATGATATACTTATGTTTCTTCATAATAATCCACAGCATAATACAGCAGCAGACATAGTAAAGATTAGAAAATCAACAAAATCCCACGTTTCAACATCACTAAAGAATCTTGAAAATAAAGGTCTTGTTGAACGAATACAAAGTAAGGATAATAAAAAGCATATTGAGATTGTTTTATTAGATAAGGCGGAGGTAATTGTAAAAGCAGGAATAAACGCACAGAAACAGTTTGCTAAGGATGTTTTAAGTGGCTTAACAGAAGAAGAAAAGCATATGTGTATAGATGTGTTTGATAAGATCTGCAATAATGCAGAAAAATATTTAAAAGAGTATAGGGAGCAGAACTAGTAATGAAGCAGAACAATTATAAACCACAGCTTCCAGATGTTATGGAAGCAATATTTGATGCAGCATATCTTATATTTGATCTTGTTGCTGCAATATTATTTTTTATATATTCAAATGGGGATATGTTATTTATTCTTTATGGAATATTAACATTAACACTTTGCGGAGGAGATGCATTTCATCTTGTGCCAAGAATTATCAGAGCAGTATGTGGAAGTAGTGATAAGATAAAGAAACAGCTAGGAATTGGATTGCAGATATCTTCTATTACAATGACAGCTTTTTATATTATTTTGATGTATATCTGGAAATTTACATTTCCAGGGTTTACAATACCAGTAATAATTGAGGTTATAATATGGATATCAGCAATTGTTAGAATTGTAATATGTATGTTCCCACAGAATAATTGGTGTACAGATGAGGGAAATATGAAATTATCCGTTATCAGAAATTCAGTCTTTGCAGTTACAGGTATAGGAGTAATTATTCTATATTTGATTTCAGGAAATGCTTATGGATATCATCTGACAAGGATGGTAGCAGCAATTATTATTTCATTTGGATGCTATATACCAGTAACCTTATTCAGCAAAACTAAACCAAAGGTTGGACTTTTAATGATTCCGAAAACTTGTGCATATATGTGGATTATAGCTATGGGACTTAAGCTTTTGTTTTAGAATTATGTGGAGCAGCTCTGAGGCATCACTAAGCGGTAGAATTTACGTTCATTGTTCATATTATTACAATTATAAATATAACAAAATATTATCATATGGAGGCATAACATTATGATGGAAATTAAAAAGTTTGTAGAGCTTATGACTGGAGAATTTGATAACAAAGAACAGTTTATGGAAATGAAGGAGGCTGGTAAAAGCTTTCCGTATGCACAACATATAAACACAGTCTGCAATGATAAAATAAAAAATATTCCAGAGGATTTTAACGGAATATTTGTTGTAGAGGAAAGTTATTATGAAACAGATGGAAAACGTCATGCGTCACCACATTTATTTCTGATTACAGATAGTAACGCTGGAGTTATACTTTCTTCTTATGAAATTCCTGCAGGAGAAGACAAGAATACATTTTCTTATAACTCAATGAAGAGTGTAGATTATAGTGAACTTAAAAAATCTGAGAAGTTTACGCCAGCATTATATAAGGAAAATAATGGAAGCTGGGAGGGAGGAAGCGTAAGCCAGTTTACACCAGTTATGATATTCAGATTATGGGAGCGTTTTTCAGAAGCTTGTCTTGAGGTATCAGAAAGCATGGAGGTGAATGGAAAGAGAACCTTCGGATATGATGTTCCTATTATTTATAAGAGAGTATAGAACAATTGGACTGCCAGCCGGATTATCCTGCTGGCAATTAACTGGCAGTGGTGCAAGGTAGTGTAGAGTTATATAATAAGCATATTATTTTATATTAAGTGTACTACATATGAAACTAAAGCTTGGGTGCTTTCTGTTTCATATGTAGTTATTCTGTAAGTTCCTTCATAAGTGAGTTTACAGTTGTAATTTCATTTATCCGGCCAACATTGTCACCACAGAAGATTAAGCCATTATCCACATCTCCCTTTACAGCATTTATAAGAGCTTTTGTAATACAATATGGAACCTTTGCAGGGTTACATTTTTCAAGACAATTGTAGCATTTGGAAATAGGAATTCTTGAATTGTCAAGTCGTTTGATAAATGCATTACGAAGTGCTCTTCCAGGCATTCCGACAGGACTTTGGATAATCTGAACATCTTCTTGTCTGGCATTGATATAAGCCTGTTTATAAGCAGGTGATGCATCACATTCTTTAGTAGCAACGAATCTGCTTGCTATCTGCACTCCATCAGCTCCAAGATTAATTGCATGAATAATATCCTGTTTATCGAATATTCCACCTGCAACAATAACAGGTATTTTTTTGGAGTATTTATCTTCATATTCTTTTTTACATTCTATAATATTAGTTATTTCATTATCGAAATCAAGTGAAGCTGTATTGTTCAGCTGTTCATTAGAAAATCCGAGGTGTCCGCCAGCCTTTGGTCCTTCTATTACGATAAAATCAGCGGTTCGGTCATACTTATGTGACCACATTTTTAATATAAGCTGTGCAGCTCTTTTTGATGATATGATAGGAGCTATCTTAGTCTGACAGGCTTTGTCTACAAGTGCTGGTAAATCTATCGGAAGACCAGCACCGCTGATAATTATATCGGCACCTGCTGCAACAGCTGCTTTTACATGTTCTTTATAATGTTTAAGTGCAACCATAATATTTACGCCAACAAGTCCATTACCACCGGCAATTTCTTTAGCTTTACGGATATGTTTCTTTATTGCTGCTAAATTGCAGCCGGCCTGATCATATTCAAATGCATCATCATCATAACCAATCTGGGCAGTTGAAATAATTCCGACTCCCCCCTCCTTTGCTACTGCACCTGCAAGACCGCTTAAGCTGACACCAACACCCATGCCACCTTGAATAATTGGAATTCTTGCTGTTTTATTACCAATATGTAATTCGGGAAGCTTATATTTATTTGTACTAAGATTCATATTAAACCAATCCTCATTTCTATGTATATATTGTTGGAGTATACAAGAATTATTAAACCATTATCACAATGTTTTGATACTCAAACTATTGTGATAATAATACATCGTGGCAGAGATGTCAAGATTTTATTATTAACAATACTTCTTGATATAGTATTTAAAACTATGAAGATTAATAAAATTCACTATAAAGTATCAAAAATACCATTCAACTCCAAAATCCAACCGAATACCGAAGGGTTATATATATCTTTCAAATGGCTGGATTACGGTAGATAAAATACTCACATTTACGATTATTTTTGTTGCTATTTTTGTTATAATATGGTTATGTATCTATATACCAATAAGAATTAAAATAGCCAGGATTAATAAAATATTTAGTAAGTAATGTATACACAGATATAAAATGCCTGGCACATAATAGAAGAAAGGAAGCCTGTTACAATTACATTATTATAATATATTTAGATATGTTGGATATATTAGATATGCGGATATATTGATATGTTGTATACATTAAAAGTGTTAGATATATTTGCTCGATTATATTAGTGATAATTAATAAGACAGGCTGTATAAAAGACTATGGACAAAGTTAAGAAGCATACAATACGTGTCAGGTATGTAATATTATCTGTGATAGGTTTTGTTCTTGCTGTGATAATAGGAATAGTTACGATTGCACTTGTAAGCTACAAAAAGCAGCCGAAGCTTACAGATGGTGAGAAACAGGAATTAGATAACACGGATCTTTTAAAACGTCAGACTAGTCCTGAGAGAGCCAAGATAATAGAGGATAATAATGATGCGTTAAAAGAACGTATAAGAATGATTAGCCAGGCAAAGGAAGAAATAATACTTTCAACCTTTGATTTCAGGTCTGATGATAGTGGAAAGCTTATATTAGGTGCACTTATTGATGCGGCAGACAGGGGAGTATCGGTTAATGTTATAGTTGATGGAGTGTCAGGTTTTCTTAGAATGAGGGGCAATGCGTATTTTGAGGCACTTGCGGCTATGCCAGAGGCAACAGTTAAGATATATAACAAGGTCAATCCGTTAAAGTCTTATAAGTCAATGGGAAGACTGCACGACAAATATATAGTTATAGACAGGCAGAATTACATTCTTGGTGGACGTAATACATTTAATTATTTCCTTGGAGATAATGAGGGACATAAGAATTATGACAGAGATGTGTTAGTATATTGTGCCAAGACAGATGAGAACAGTTCGGTCAACCAGCTTATAGACTATTATGACAGCGTGTGGAACTATAAGGAGAGCAAGACTCTTTTATCAAGCAGTAAGACTTCTTATAAAGAAAAGATAGCTGCAAAGGACAAGGTTAAGACAGCAAAAGATGAGCTTTTAGCAGGTTATGAGGCATATTGTGCTGATAATCAGGAGTTCGTAGACAATACAGATTATGCCAGTGAGACAGTGGAGGTCAACAGCATAGCACTTCTTAGCAATCCGATAGATTACAAGGTAAAGAAGCCGGTTGTGTGGTATCAGCTTGTAAGGCTTATGAAATCGGCAGATGCTAAGGTGAAGATACATACACCTTATATAATATGTAACGATTATATGTATGAAGGACTTACTGAGGTATGTGATAAGGTAGAAAATGCATCTTTGATGACTAATTCTATTGGTAATAATGGTAATCCATTTGGCTCGGCAGATTATTATGTTAATAAAGATAAAATACTTAATAC
This sequence comes from [Lactobacillus] rogosae, assembly GCA_900112995.1. Taxonomy (GTDB): domain Bacteria; phylum Bacillota; class Clostridia; order Lachnospirales; family Lachnospiraceae; genus Lachnospira; species Lachnospira rogosae. The sequence continues at coordinate 21,078 of FONU01000018.1, forward strand.
CGGGCTTGAAGTATGGGAGTACGAGGGCGGATATTCTTATCATGGAAAGTCAATACTTATAGATGATAATATATCGGTCATTGGCTCATTTAATGTGGATATGCGAAGCGTCTATCTGGATACGGAGCTTATGCTTGTAATTGACAGCAGGGAGATTAACAGCCAGTTAAATGAAGCTATGGAGTCATATGAGCATATAGCAAGAAAGGCTGATGCAGATGGAAGTTACGACAATCCATATGATGTAGAACCTGTGGAGCTTACGCCATACAGGGAAAAGAGAATGAAGCTTATCAAGAACTTTATATTGTGGACGAGATATCTATTTTAAAATACAGACATATTTATAATGCAAGATATGGAGATTAACTATGAAGATGACAACTCTGTGTTATATTGAGAAAGATAACAACTATCTGATGTTACATAGAACCAAGAAAGAAAATGATATCAATAAGGGTAAGTGGATTGGTGTTGGAGGTCACGCAGAGGGCTGTGAGACACCAGAGGAATGTCTTTTAAGGGAAGCGAAGGAAGAGACAGGACTTACACTTACAGCATATCGTTTCAGGGGGCTTATAACATTTATAAGTGATGAATGTGAGCCTGAGCTTATGTGTCTGTTTACCGCGAATGACTATGACGGTGAGGTAAGCATATGTGATGAAGGCGACCTTTGCTGGGTTAGTAAAGATAAAATATTAGAGCTTCCAACGTGGGAGGGTGACGCTGTATTTTTAAAGCTTCTCCTTAGTGATGAACAGAGATTTTTTACAATAAAGTTAAGATATGAGGGCGATAAGCTCATTGAAAAAAATGTACAGTTTTATTAAGAAAATGTATACATATGCCGATATACATTAAGCTACGGAGAGCACATTTATTCAATGGATTGATTGCTGTTGGATAAGTGTGTTTTTTTATGTACATTTATTTTACTTACCACTTGGACCGTACAGGAAAGTGGAGCGGCTGTGACTGACTGAACAGCGGCAGGAAGGAGAAAAATGGATATTAATACACAGACATTCAGAGAAAGCTATACTGATTATTACAATCAGAAGATACTTGCTAATGAAAATGCTGATGAGAATGACTGGCGCAGTATGTCTGATAAGCAGTGGGACAAAATGCTTGACGGAATAGACGACTACGTTGATGATTTCAAGGAGAACTTAAAGAGGCTTAAGGAGATGCAGGATAAGGCGGCAGACAGAGCGGCGGCGGACGCAAGGTCAGATATGAGGGCTAATGCGGCGGCAAGTGCGGCACTTAGGACAGCGGCATATGGTTTTGTGTCACAGACAGTAGCAGGTGATGATACATCTGATAAGGCTGATTATGAGCTTACAGATGGACTTTTTCCAAGTGACCCTGAAGAAACTAAGGCTGTGAATATGTCTAAGACACAGGAAGCACTTCTTACAGGTAATACAAGTGCGGGAATATCTGGTACAGAGAGTACAAGGGAAACTGCAAGCACAAGTGATGATGATGAAAATGTAACGTGGTATATAACAGTATTTTCAGAGCAGGGCATTTCCTGTGCTTCATTTGATAAAGACGGCAATAAGACAGAACTTTGGGATATTCCGTATAATAACAGCAGTGATTATAAGAAGGTATTAGATTTCTTAGACAGATTTGAGAAGGATGCTAACCTAAAATTTTCCAGTGATAAGCAGTTCTGGGTAGATTTTCTTGCTGGAAATATTGATGTGGACAAGATAGTTAAAGAATACAGCGGTGATTAATATGCTTGAGGTAAAGGAATTACAATATTTTGTCGTGTGTGCAGATCTTTCGTCTTTCAGCAGAGCGGCAGAAGTATTGTATACAACACAGCCCAATGTCAGTAAGGTTATAAGAAGTCTTGAGGAGAAGCTTGGCTTTGAAGTATTTGAAAGGGATAACAGGGGCATTAAACTTACAAGGCGTGGCAGACAGGCGTATGAATATGCTGGAAAGATATTAGAACAGGAACGCCAGCTTGCGCAGATTTATAAGATTGATGACAGGGAAGAATTCAGCATATCAAGCAATCCAAGTTCGTGGGTGGCGCGATGCTTTACGGATTATTACATCAAATATTCTGATGAGAATGTCAGATATAATATAATGGAGGGAAGTGTCAACAGCGTTATTAAGCGTGTTGGAACGGGGCTTGATGAATTAGGTTTTATATTCTTTATGGATAACCAGTTACAGCAGATTGAGTATAAGCTTAAAAAGCATAATCTTCAATTTGTTAAGCTTAAAGATAATGAGGCTTATTTATATTATGGCAATAATGAAGCACCTAAGGATAAAGATGTTGAGAGTTATCTTAAAGATAAAATGCTTGTTCAGTGCTACGAAGATGAGTTTGCACTTAATCATTATTGGGATAATATAAGAAAAGATGATGAGGAATTTAACAAACACGTTGCTGTTATTACTAATAGTGATTATGTTATGAATTATATGCTGAAATATTCCAGGCTGTGTAATATAAGCAGCAGCCATTTCAGCAAACAGCCTAATTTTGATGGTATTCCATTATATGATGACACAAGGAAAGTGTTATTTGGATATATCAAAAAATGTGACGAAGCAGTAAGTAGGATTGGCGAGCAATTCTTAGCATTTGTAAGGGAGGAATTAAAGAAATAAATATCTGATAGTGAAGCTGTAATATATACAGCGTGATTATTTAAGTAGATTTAATTAATATAGGTATAACAGAATGGAATGACACGATTAAAAAATAATTGTGCCATTCCATTTTTATTGTTATACTAATCAGACAATATAAGACTATTAGAAAAGGTATTTATGAAGAAGTTTATAATAAAGCGTCTGGTACAGCTTATTCCTATTATTATAGGCATTACACTGCTGTCTTTTCTGCTTGTAAATGTAAGCAATACAGATGCAATAGATATGTTAGAGGCTAACAGGGGAACGGCTATATCAGAAGAACAGAAGAATGAATTAAGAGAAGAACTGGGGCTTGACCAGCCAGTCATTGTCAGATATGTTGTGTGGCTTAAGGGCGTTATTACAGGCAATATGGGTAATTCCTATATATCAGGAAAGCCCGTGTTTGCAACATTTATATCAAAGCTTCCAGCGACTATATATTTATGTGTGGTTTCAATATTATTGACACTTATAATATCATTGCCACTTGGAATTATTGCGGCAGTTAATAAGAACCGGTGTATCGATTATATTATCAGGTTATTAAGTTTCTTAGGCAATTCAATGCCTAATTTTTTTGCCGCCATAATGCTTATATACATATTTGCACTGAAGCTTAATTTACTGCCGGTTATGGGAATGAATGCAGGAATTAAAAGCGTGATACTGCCAGCAGTTACCCTCGCAATAGCAATGTCGTCAAGATATATAAGACAGATAAGGACGGCTGTGATTAATGAATTACAGAAGGATTATGTGCAGGGTGCTATAGCAAGAGGTGTTGGCAGATTAAAGATAATTACAGGAAGCGTACTTAAATCAAGCCTGCTTACAATCATAACACTGCTCGCATTATCAATAGGTTCACTGCTTGGTGGAACAGCTATTGTTGAGAGCATATTTATGTGGGACGGAGTAGGGAAAATGGCGATAGATGCAATTACGATGAGAGATTATCCGGTTATACAGGCATATGTGATATGGATGGCAATTATATATGTAGTTATTAATCTTATAACAGATATAGTATACCATTATCTCAATCCAAGGATACGTCTGGGAGATTGTTATGAAGATTAAGAAAAGAACAGAAAATGTCAATAATAACAGACAGCGGTTGATATTCAGAGGGAAAATTAATAAAAGCAATACAAGCTTAATTATATGGCTTATATTTGCATTATTAATAGTGCTTATAGCGGTATTGGCAGATGTGATTGTTCCATATGATCCTTATGAGCAGGATTTGTCAGCCGCACTTATGCCGCCAGATAGTCATCATCTGTTAGGAACTGACCAGTATGGGCGTGATATGTTATCACGCGTCATTAAAGGAGCAGGAATATCGTTGTCATCATCATTTGCACTTGTTGTGATTATAACGTTAACAGGCTGTATTGCCGGAATAATAAGTGGTTATTACGGTGGAATTATAGACAGCATTATAATGAGGCTGTCAGATATATTTCTTGCATTTCCGGGGCTGGTATTTGCAATTGCGGTTGCAAGCGTAATGTCAGGAGGGTTAGTAAGTGCTGTTATTGCACTTGCACTAATATCGTGGCCCAAGTATGCAAGAATAGCAAGGGCAGATGTGCTTGCCATAAAGAATGAGCCATATATACAGGTGGCAAGGATGTCAGGACTTAATACCATAAGAATATTAATAAAGCATATTATACCTAATATTGCAGATATGATTATAGTAACAGCGGTTCTTGATATTGGAAATATGATGATGGAGATTGCTGGGTTGTCATTCTTAGGGCTTGGAGCAGAACCTCCGCTTGCAGAGTGGGGACTTATGGTAAGTCAAGGCAGAAGCTTTATGCAGACAGCACCGTGGGTTGTTATAGCACCGGGGCTGGCAATATTTATTACTGTACTTGTGTTTAATATGTTAGGAGATACTTTAAGTGATATTACAGGCAGACAATAAGGAAAAATTGAATAAAAAGGACATAGATAGTGTTAACAGCACTCAGTTAAATATCAGTGGTTTATCTGTAAGCTATTCTGACAGCACAGTATTGGAAAATGTAACGTTACAGCTTAAAAAAGGTGAGATATTAGGGATTGCAGGTGAATCAGGAAGCGGAAAAAGCACACTTATTAAAGCCATAATAGGACTTCTTCCTAAGGAGGGGTATATAGACGGTGGTGTAATAGAATATAACGGAGTGGATATAACTGGTAATGAAAAGTGTCTGAAAAGTTTAAGAGGCAGTAACATAGGTATGATATTTCAGAATACCGAGAGAGCAATGTGTCCGGTAAGAACAATAAAGAGCCAGCTTTATGAGAGCATTTTCAGTAATGAAGCCGTAAAAGATAAAAGAAAGGCAAAGCGTATAATTGATGAGAAAGCAGTTCATATGCTTGAACAGATGAATATTAAAAATGCTATCAAGGTTCTTAACAGTTATCCGTTTGAGTTATCAGGTGGAATGAACCAGAGAGTTGGAATTATGATGGCTATGCTTATGAAGCCTGATTTGCTGCTTGCAGATGAGCCGACAAGTGCATTGGATGTTATAGCACAGAGGCAGGTTGTGGATATCTTTAAAGACATAAAATGCAGTGGAGATACTTCAATGATTATCGTGTCGCACAATATAAATGTTGTTAGGGAGCTTGCTGATAAAATAATTGTTATGAAATCTGGCAGGATTGTAGAATACGAAGATACAGAGATAATTATGAATTATCCAAAGCAAGAATATACGAAACAGCTTATATCGGCTGTTCCAGTGTTAAGACGGGAGTGTGCTGATGAGTACAATATTAGAGCTTAATAATATTAAAAAGGCGTATGATGTGAAAATGGCTGTAGATATAGACAAGCTGGTTATAGAAGAGGGCGACTGTGTAGGACTTGTTGGGGAAAGCGGTTGCGGAAAAAGCACGCTTGCTGGAATTATAACGAATACAGTTAAGTTATACAGTGGTTCAGTAATCTTTAAAGGTGAAGATATAAGTAGATTCAATGCCCGTAAAATGAGGGATATTTATAAGAATATGCAGATGATTTATCAGTCACCTGTGGCTTCATTTGATCCTGAATATACATTAGGAAAAAGTGTTGCCGAAGCATTAAGAAATAATAAGAGTGATAATCTTGTGTCGGAATTGTTTATAAGTGTTGGACTTTCAGCGGAATATGTTAATAAATATCCAGGACAGGTGAGCGGTGGCGAGTGCCAGAGAGCGGCAATAGCGAGGGCATTGGCTGTGAAGCCGGAGTTTCTTATATGTGATGAAGCTACAAGTGCACTTGATGTTACAGTGCAGAGTCAGATAATTGCACTTATTAAGCAGTTGCAGCAAAGCAGGAAAATGACAGTATTATTCATAAGCCACGATATTGCACTGGTAAGCCAGATATGCAATAAGACAGCTGTTATGAAGGACGGGAAAATAATAGAGTATTCAGACACAGATAATATTATCAACAGGCCGGAAAAGGAATATACAAGGCTTCTTATAAAGTCGGTACTTTAAATATAAGAAATATATAAGATGAGGTATATAAATTATGAACAGATTAAAGATAAATAAAATGAAGAACAACAGGGTATGCATATATAAATTAAAAGAAATTATAATGAAGAATAACAGAACCAGAATAGATAAATTAGGTGAAAGCAGAATGAATATAGATAGATTAAAGCAGAATATAATAAAATTAGCAGGAATTATACTTGTAATAGCAGCTGTATCAGGTATTGCAGGCTGTGGGAAAAGTACAGCTTCCACAGAGAAAGTATTCTACTATGGAGATACAACCTTTAACGCAGAAAATGATGAGACAGATGTCAACCCACATAACGGATATTCAGGCTGGGCGTGCATAAGATATGGCGTTGGAGAGACTCTTTTTAAATATTCGGATACAATGGAATTAGAGCCATGGCTTGCTGAAAGCTATGAGAATGTAGATGAGCTTACTTGGAAGATTAATTTAAAAGATGGAATTACATTTACAAGTGGAAGAAAGCTTGATGGTGAGGCTGTTAAAGAATGTATAGAACATCTTGTTGCGGTGCATAAAAGAGCAGCAGGGGATTTGAATATAGAGAGGGTTGAGGCAGAAGCTGATACAGTCATAATAACAACAGCCAAGCCGGTGCCAGCACTTATTAATTATCTTTCTGACCCTTATGGCTGTATTATTGATATGCAGGCAGGAATTACTGATGAGGGTAATGTATCAGCGACAGGACCTTATATAGCCGAGGAGATTGTGACAGACTCAGGACTTACACTTGTTAAGAATCAGAATTACTGGAATGGAGAGCCTAGGCTTGATAAAATAATTGTTAAGACGATAAGTGATGGTGATACTCTTACAATGGCATTGCAGTCAGGTGAACTTAATGCGGCTTATGGTCTGCCATATTCAAGTCTTTCGCTGTTTAATAACAGCAATTATACAATATCATCAAGCGAAACTTCACGTTCATTTTTTGCACAGATGAATTATGCTAATGTCAATTTACAGGACAGCAATGTAAGAGCTGCAATTGCTATGGCAATTAATAAGAAAGATTTTACTAATGTATTATTAAAAGGCAATGGAACGTTGGCAGAAGGACCATTTCCGAAAGATTATACATTTGGTGACAGCTATGTTAAAGCTGCGGAGTATAATATTGATAATGCCAGAAATTTATTAGCACAGTCGGGCTGGAAGGATACAGATGGTGATGGATATGTTGATAAAAATGGAGAAAAGCTTACATTAAGGTGGCTTACATATCCAAGCAGACAGGAGCTTCCTTTGCTTGCAGAAAATGTTCAGGCATCATTAAAGCAGATAGGAATAGAGGTTAAGATTAACTGTACGGCTAATCATCTTGATTATGTTAAAAAAGGTGAGTGGGATATATATGCAAGTGCCTTTGTGTGTGCACCAACAGGTGATCCTGAATATTTCTTTACAACACACTGTCTTAAGAATTCGTCAAAGAACCGTGGTGGTTATTATAATGAACAGCTTGAACAGCTTGAAGAACAGCTCAGTACTACATTTGATACAGAAGGCAGGGAACAGCTTGGAATAAAGATGACACAGACAATACTGGACGACAATGCTTTTATATTTGCATCGCATCTTAAAATGTCAATTGTTTCAGGGAAAGGTGTGAGCGGTTTAACTGCACACCCATCAGATTATTATGAGATAACGGCAGAGCTGGATATGCAGTAATATGCCTATAAGAAATATGTAACGGATTATGAAAGAAAATAGATTATGATACAGGATAAAAATAATATAGAAGAAAAAGTTGTAGACTACTGGACTAAGCGTGTGGCAGATTTTTCAGATGTCAGGGAGAATGAGCTTGACAGTGAGTTAAGCCGTGAATGGGTTGATAACATTATGCAATATATAAGTCCGCTTATAGATAATGGACAGAATGTAAGGGTGCTTGATGTTGGAACAGGTGTTGGATATTTTGCGATACTTCTTTATGGCAAAGGACTTCAGGTTACGGGAATAGATTTAACACCGGATATGATAGAAAGGGCTGAAGTTCTGGCTGACAGATATGGGGCAGATGTTAATTTCAAGGTTATGGATGCTATGAATCTGGAATATGAAGACGAAAGCTTCGATGTTGTTATAACAAGGAATCTTACATGGACACTCCCTGATGTGGATAAAGCCTATAAGGAATGGCACAGAGTGTTAAAAAAAGGCGGCGTGCTGTTAAATTATGATGCGAATTATGCCAATATGAAGAATCTGGATGCAACGCTTATTGATGATGATAAGAAAGAAGAACCATACGGACACCAGGGAATGACCTATGCACTTGAAGCAGAAAATGCGTATATCACGAAAGCAATGGATATAGGAAGACACCAAAGACCTGAGTATGATATAGCTTTATTAGAAAAATATGGATTTAGTAATTGCAGTGCAGACAAAGCCATAGGTAAGAAATTATTGAAAGAAAAGGACATCAAAGAAGCACCAATGTTTCTTATAACTGCATATAGATAAATTATCTATTGCAATCTGCATAAGAACGTGGTATATAATTCATAAGTGAAATTTTTACAATTATTATATTAATATATCTGCTATGTTAATAGCGTCAACAGAATACAAGATTGACAAAGGCGTCTAATTCCAATGAATTAGGCGCCTTTTCTGTATGTATTTTTTACTATGGCAATGGTGAAAGGAGAGAAAAGTTATGAAGAAGAAGTTATTATCGTTAATGGTTGTAATGTCACTTGTGGTTTCAATGACATTAGGAGTTACAGGTTGTGGAAGTAAGAGTTCCGATTCAGACAAGAAAGTATTGAAGGTAGCATTTGAATGTGCATATGCACCTTACAATTGGACACAGGAATCACCAGAGGTTGGTAATGGCAAGCAGGCAGTAAAGATTAAAAATGCAGATGGATATGCATATGGATATGAAGTTGAGCTTGCACAGAGAATAGCAGATGAAATGGGCTATGAATTAGAGGTATACAAGATTGAATGGAGTTCAATACTTATGGGACTTCAGGATGGATCATATGATGCAGTAATGACTGGTGTATGCTACAGTCCTGAAAGAGATGAGACATATGATTTTTCAACACCTTATTATAAAAGACAGATTGTTGGTGTTGTAAGAGCAGATAGTGAATATGCTAATTATACTAAGCTTTCACAGTTTGAGGGTAAGAATACTAAGTTAACAACACAGATTGCAACTAACTATGTACCTTACAAGGACGAAGTACCTGGCGGTGTAATTGCAACAGACTATGAAACATCATCAGAATGTTTTCTTGCAGTACAGAATAAGACAGCCGATATGGTTATCCTTGATTACACAACATCAATATCAGCACTTTCAACTATGAATAATTTAAAGATGCTCAATCTTGATTTCACAGAGCCAGAGGGTGCATCGAATGACTGCTGTATAGTATTCAGGGAAGGTGATCCAATGAGAGATACAGTTCAGGAAGCACTTGATAAGCTTAACTGGAATGACAAGGCTGAATTTGATAAGTTAATGGATGAAATGGTTAAGTTACAGCCATCATCTAACTAAATAAGACTAAAGTAATAGTTGATAATTAATCTGACAAAGTACTACATAATAGTTTAACCTTATAAAAATAATAAAAGTCCACAGACTTTCCTGTCAAAGGCGGCAGGACCTTACAGGGGAAGTCTGTGGCTTTTTTATGTAACAGGAAATTCCGATAGAATCCCCTATTACATAAAAGGCACTATGTGTCTATAATGCACATTCCTTTTTATAATTAAATGTATGGGAGGTAAAGGTATGTATAGTTCAATAGTGGCATTAGCGGCCAATACGCCAGGTGCTGATGGAACACTGTTCCAATGGAGCTGGTTTATATTTAATAAATACTCAACACTATTTTTAAAAGCTACCTGGGTAACACTTTATGTGTCACTTATAGGTACAATATTAGGATTTATTCTTGGTTTTGCAGTAGGAATAATCAATACAGTACAGATACATAAAGAAGACAATATAGTAAAGAAGATCCTGATAAGAATATTAAAGATAATTGTAGTTGTATATGTTGAAATATTCAGGGATACCCCAATGATTGTTCAGGGAATGGTTATTTACTATGGCTTAAGACAGAATGACATAATGATAACTTCAATTATTGCAGGTATTCTTGTTACAACACTTAATACCGGAGCTTATATGGGTGAAACAGTAAGAGCAGGTATTAAGTCAGTAGATGCAGGACAGGAAGAAGGAGCACTCGCTATGGGAATGTCACATTTCAAGGCAATGCTTTACATAATTGTTCCACAGGCATTAAAGAATGTAATACCTGAAATGTGTAATACATTTGTTAATAATTTGAAGATGACATCAGTATTAAACGTTATCGGTGTATCAGAGCTGTTCCTTATGGCAAAGACAGCAGGTGGTGCATATTACAAATATTTTGAATCATATATTGTAATTTCAATCATTTATTTTGTTTTATGTTTTGTGTTTAACAGAATATTTGCAGTTGTTGAAAAGAAGTTACAGGGACGAAGCGATTATGAGCTTGCAACTGAATTCCTTGATAATGAGTGATAAGCAGGCAGGAATGGAGGTTATTATGGCAGAGTCAATTATTAAAGTAGAAAATCTCGTAAAGTCATTTGGTGACCACGAAGTATTAAAAAAGATAGATTTTGAAATATCAAAGGGTGAAGTCGTATGTATTATAGGTTCTTCAGGTTCAGGCAAATCAACATTGCTACGTTGTATTAACCACCTTGAAACACCTACAGGCGGCAAAATATTATTTCATGGGGAAGAGGTTAAGAATACACAAAGCTCACTTTCCAAATACCGGTCACAGGTTGGAATGGTGTTCCAGTCATTTAACCTGTTTAATAATATGACGGTATTAAAGAATTGTATGTTTGGTGTACAGAAGATACTTCATCTTAGCAAGGAAGAAGCTAAACTTAGGGCTATAAAGCATTTAAGAGAGGTTGGAATGGCAGCATATATCAATGCCAAGCCGGCACAGTTATCAGGTGGACAGAAACAGAGAGTTGCCATTGCAAGAGGTCTTTGTATGAATCCAGAGGTACTTTTATTTGACGAACCTACCTCAGCACTTGACCCAGAGATGGTAGGAGAAGTCCTTAATGTTATGAAAGAGTTAGCAGATGAGGGACTTACAATGATAATTGTAACCCACGAGATGGAATTTGCGAAAAATGTATCAACAAGAACAATATTTATGGATAACGGATATGTTGTTGAGGACGAAAGTCCGGATATATTATTTACTAATCCTAAGAATGAACGAACAAGAACATTCTTAACAAGATATATGGAAAGCGGCGTAAAGAAGGGTGCTTAATAATTGGAATATAAGTAACAGCGAAATATAAGTAACAGTGGAATATATGTAACAAAGTGAGCAGGCACTAACTTGACGTGCACAGGAAACGCGTGCAGAAAAGAGGATTATTATGGATAATTTGGTTATTACAGTAGCAAGAGGCTTTGGCAGCTGTGGAAAAAGAATTGCCAAGCAGATAGCAGATGATTTGGGAATACATTGTTATGAGAACAGAATACTTATGCTTGCCTCTCAGATGAGCGGACTTGATGAGGAAGTATTTGCAGAGGTTAATGAGAAATTGAGAAGCCAGAATGTATTTTCGGCATTTCTTAAAGGACTTCCAATGCAGCGTTCTCCTAAAGTAGAGGACAGGAAGTTTGTATCAGATGAGAAGTTATTTGAGTACCAGAAACAGATTATAGAACAGCTTGCCGATACAGAAAGTTGTGTGATTGTCGGAAAATGTGCTGACTGGATATTAAAGGACAGACCTAATGTTATAAGCCTTTATATTGAAGCACCACGAAGATTTACACTTAAAGAGATTATGAACAGAATGGGTGTTAATGAAGCCACAGCGGCAAGGTCAATTACACAGACAGATAAATACCGTGCAGAATATTATGAACATTATACAGGAGGCAACTACTGGACTAACCCAGTGAACTATGATCTTACTATAAATACGGAAAGAGTGGGATTTGAGGGTGCTGTAAAGCTTGTTGAAGATTATATAAAGATAAAATATCCAGATTTTAATATAAAATGCACTAATACAGGAAGCACACAGGAAGCTTAATAAAAAGCCTGAAGTTAAGTGCACATAAGAAAGAAGGTGTTACTATGCAGGTTAAGACTTATCTTATATCAGAAGGTGTTAAATATACAGAGACCATAATAGAAGATGGTTATATTAATAAGATATATAAAGTTGATAATTGCAGGAAAGATATATATGCAATTCCTGATGCCTGCATAGACATACAGTTTATATATGAAAAGGGCAGATATGTTCCATATGCGTGCGGAACACATACTAAGGTCAGCCCTGCATATATAAGTGGAAGCAAGAAAACTTTTGCAGTTAAATTTGAACCAGGTGTAATTCCAGATTTTATGAAAGAGTATATTTCGGACATAGTATGTGACAGAAAATGCCTTGCTTATATAGATGATATACAGAATATATCATCTATGCTTCAAAATGAAGATGATTTTGAAAAAATGGTGGATATTTTTATGGATAATTTCCGGTATGACAGGCATTTTGCAGATAAGAAAAATATTATTGCAAGCATAGCAGGCATTATTCATAAGGGTAAGGGCAATATAAATATTGCAAAGATAGCCGAAGAGGTAGGCTACAACCAGAGATATCTTGACCGTGTGTTTAAGGAAGCTGTTGGCGTTTCTATGAAAAAATATGCGGAAATAATAAGAATACAGAAGGCAATATATTATTTGCAGAACAGTCTTACTTATGAGATATACGAAAGGCTTGGATATTATGACCAGGCACATTTTATAAAGGATTTCAAGAAAAATACTTCACTTACGCCGAGCAGGTTTGAGAGGGCCAACAGCCAGTATAAGATAGTATAGTTAATGGCAGCAGTAACATAAGTGTTATAGAAAAGAGGTAGTCTATGAGTTATATTAATAATCCAGATATTACTAAGGAAGATATATTAAAGAAAAGTTTGGCACATTGGAATGTTGGAAAGACACAGGAATGGATTGACAGGGATATGGCTATCGTTATGGGCAAAAGAGAGGGCTATTATTTCTGGGATCTGGATGGCAGAAAGTTCTTAGATATACATATTAATGGTGGTACATACAACTTAGGACATAGAAATAAAGAGATTATAGGTGCTTTAACAGATGCTATGACAGAGCTGGATATAGGTAATCACCATTTTACAGGAATAACCAAGGCACTGCTTGCGGAGCAGTTGACAAGCCTTTGTCCTGACGGACTTGATTATGCATGCTTTTCAACCTGTGGTGGTGAAGCAGTTGACCTTGCAATAAAGAGTGCAAGATATGCTACACAAAGAAAGAGAGTTGTATCAATTCAGGGCTGTTATCATGGACATACAGGTCTTTCAGTATCGACAGGAGATGCAAGATTTAAAGATCCATTTCTTTGTCAGGGAGCACCTGGAGAATTCGTACAAGTTCCCCTTAATGATCTTGATGCAATGGAGGCAGAGCTTAAGAAAGAAGATGTAGCGTGTGTAATTATAGAATCACTTCTTGCAACTTATGGCTTCCCAATTCCAGATAAGGGCTATCTTGCAGGTGTTAAGAAGCTTTGCGAGAAATATGGAACATTGTATATAGCAGATGAAACACAGACAGGTCTTATGAGAACCGGAAAAATGTGGTGCTTTGAACACGAGGGCTTCGTTCCGGATATGATTACAACAGCTAAAGGCTTTGGAGGTGGAATATATCCAATATCAGCAACGGTTATGAACAAAAAAGCGGCAAGCTGGATGTTTGATATAGGAAGAATGCACGGTTCTACCTGTGGTAATTCAGAATTAGGCTGTGTTGTTGCGATGAAGGTTCTTGAAATATCAACAAGAAAAGAAACAGTTGATAATATTAATAAGAATACCAAGATTCTTACAGAAAGAGTTAATGCACTTATTGATAAATATGATGGATTTATTACAGGTTATACACAGCGTGGTGTAATTATGGGTATTAATTTTGACTGTGAAGATGCAAGCAAGACAGTATGCAAGCCATTATTTGATAACGGCGTATGGTCACACAATTCAAGACTCCACCCTAATACATTGCAGTTAAAGTTAGGACTTTTGTGTGATGATGCATTTATGGACGAATTATTTGAAAAAATAGATAAGGGTCTTGCACAGGCACTTTCAAAGTAGGTTAGAAGTAAAGATTAGTTAAAGCAGGATATTTTAAGATACTCATTGTGATTTTTCAGGAAAGTTCTAAGTGAATTATGTATGTGCGGAAAAGAGGGCTATATGAATGATACACGACAGGCATTAGAAAAAGATGTAAGAGATAATTTATTATTGCTGTATGATTTTGATAAAGATTATGATGTAAAGTTATTGAAATATTCAGAAAATGTTATATTCAAAATTACATTTAAAGAAGCTTTTCCTGTAGTATTGCGTATACACAGACCGGGGTATCACAATATAGAAGAACTGGAAGGCGAAATATTATGGATGGACGAAATCCACCGTGATACAGATGTGGAACTTCCAGTCGTATATCGTGGCAGGGATGGCAGATTTCTTCAAAAAATGACTACATTTTCTGGTGAAGAAGTATATGTTTCAGTTATATCATTTCTTGAAGGAAGCCCACTTGGTGAGCTTAAAGATGACGAACTTATAAAAGGACTTGAAAGCCTTGGAGAAATAACAGCGAAGCTTCATATGCAGTCAATTAATAGAGATAAGAGTGTTGTTATTAAGAGATTTTACTGGGATATCAACAATCTTTTTGGCGACAATAACGATGGAATATGGGGCTCGTGGCGTGATTATAAGGCTTTAACTAAAGAGCAGTACAGGATACTTGAAAAATGTACATCTGTAATGAAGGACAAACTTAATTATTATGGCAGAAGCAATGAAAAATTCGGACTTATCCACGCAGATTTACATTTTTATAATGTGATTAATAATAATGGTGTCAACCAGATAATAGATTTTGATGACAGCGGTTATGGATTTTATATGTATGATATGGGCTGTGCACTTGTTACTTATTCGGGAAATCTGACAAAGCTTGAAGGAGCGTGGGTAAGAGGCTATGAGAAAGTAAGAAAATTATCAGACGAAGACAAGAAGTTTATACCGATGTTCGTATTATTAAGGCGTATTACAAGACTTGCGTGGCTTGCGACTCATAGTGACAGTGACACAGCCAAGACTGTAGATGATGAATATCTGGATGTCACTATTGATATGGCTAAGGAGTGGTTAAAAGCCAATACCAAGGTAGCTGTTATTACGGGTGCGGCTGGCGGAATAGGCTATGGAATTGCAAAAAAATTCTTAGAGTCTTGCAAGTGATGATGCAGAGTATGTTACAGGCACAGCCAATATAATAGATGGTGGTAACATAATTCCTGAGACTGGGGTTATGGGTACAGAGTAAATAATATATTTGTGTAGGAGCTGGTGAAGTATGGTAAATGTTGTTATGACTGCACTTGTGTATCTGCTGACTATGGTGATGTCGTATATTTTAAAAAGAGCAGGGCTGTTTCATAAAGAAGACAAAAAGGTGTTGTCAAACCTGATATTTTATATTACTCTGCCAGCTTCTTTAATAAGCAGCTTCGCTGGGGCAGAAGTAAATGTATACTATGTAATAGCGATACTGCTGGGATTTCTGGTTAATACGGTTATGGTGATATCAGGACAGATAGTTTCGGCTGATAAAAGTCCTGAATTAAAGGCAATATATTCGGTTAATGCTTCGGGATTTAATATGGCCTGTATTGCAATTCCATTCTTATCAACCTTTTATCCAGCAGGTGTGCCTTATCTATGTATGTTTGATGTCGGAGATTCTTTTTATACATTGGGAACAACCTATGCAATAGGCAAAATGAGACTTAATGGAGGCAGTAAAGATAAAAATGAGAATTATGTATTAACAATTTTAAAAGGATTGTTAACATCAGTTTCATTTGATACATATATGATTATGACAATACTGTCATTTCTTAATTGCAGGCTTCCGGATTTTGTAACGATGGCAGCAGATTTCTGTGGAAAAGGAAACGGATTTCTTACAATGATAATGATAGGTGTGTCATTAGAACTTCATATGAGCAGAGAGTCTGCAAAAGAAGTGATAACACTGCTTTCAATGCGTTATGTTATTGGTATTATTGCAGCTGTGCTTATATATTGCGTACTTCCGGCACCGCTAGTTATGAGACAGATATTAGCGGCGGCAATGTTCGCATCATCAGCGGCTGTGTCAATAATATATAGCGAGAGGCTGGGTGTATCTACCGATATAGCGGCGGCGTTAAATCCGATATCTACGATACTTATGATTCCTATTATGTCACTGGTGGTGATGGGGACTATGGGGAGGTAGGTAAATATAAGACAAGACGGACGTTGTGCGAGGGTGTTATATTACCGCTGGGCACGCTCTCGCTGCTTGTAGCCGTAGCGGACACGTAAGCGGCTAAAGGACAGCCGCTAAGTGCCGACGGCTGCAAAAGCACCCAGCTTGCAATATGACAGCCTCGCACAACTGTGCGTTGGCGATATTTACGTGTTGCGTAGGAGGCACGGTGATATTTTCTTAAGAAATATAAGGAAATGTAGCCGTGGCTTTTTTTATGTTCAATTTTGGGGATAGTGTAATAATTGTGTAGATGTATTTTGGGGATAGTGTAATTACAGGGGATAATAGTGTAATTTTAGTGAAAAATAGTGTAATAATAGTGTAATTTTAGTGGAAAAAATATGAGGGGGATTGTATTATATATTTATGAGGATATATGTAAGGAGATGATGTTATTAGTGATAAAGGCTGTTTTAAATAACGATATTGTACGAATGATAACTAATATTGTACAGAATAAATTTACGCTTAATAATATAAAATTACCAGCTATTACGAGAAATAAACTTCGTAAGAATTCTAAGAAAAAGAGTTCGTATGCTTCTAATAAAATAGAGGGAAATCCGTTGACGGAAAAGCAGGTAAGCGATGTTATAGATAAAGATGAGCATAAGCATTTTTTAAAGCCAGAGCAGGAAGTTCGTAATTATTATATGGCACTGAATTATCTTGAGGAGCAGATAGCTAAGAAAGCACCATTTACAAAGGAACTTATATTAAAGGTCCAGTCAATTGTAGAAAAAGGGGCATCTAAAGAAAAAATAGGTTTAAGGGGTGCAATGCCGCCGGGATATTTATTTGCTGTGTATGATTCTGAGACACAGGAAGCAGAATATATACCACCAGAGTATAATGAGATACCTGAATTATTAGATGAACTTGTTGAGTATGTTAATACAACTGATGACCATCCACTTATTATAGCGGCAATTGTTCATTATCAGATAATTACAATACACGCATTTGAAGATGGTAATGGAAGAACAGCGAGACTGCTTTCAGGATATATATTAGATTATTATGGTTATGGATTTCAGGGTATAGGCTCATTAGAGGAATATTTTGCATATGACTCAGATGAATACTATAGTTCATTACAAATGGGTCTGCCAGCATTGTACTATATGGGGCGCGAAAATCCACCTCATCCAGAGATATGGATAACGTATTTTTTGAGAATGATGGAATTATATTCTAATAAGGTCTGCGAGTTATCAATGGAAACCAATAAGCAGAGTGAACAAGTTAATTTATCTTATCTTAATAAGAAGGATAAAGAATTATTAGCATATTTAATAGAGAATAAAATGTATGAATTTAAGCCTGTTGATGTGGCAGGAGCATTGAAAGTTACTAATAAGACCGTTATTAACAGATGTGCGAAATTATATTCTAATGGATTTGTAGTTCCTGTTATTACAGGGGTAAGAATTATGGCATATAGATTGACAGATTACACAATAAGTAATGCAGATACAATATTAAAGAACATTTTGTAAGCTGATTGCAAGCTATATATGTTAATATTAATCATATTACAATTATTACAATGTTAAGAGAATTAGTGAGAGTAAAAGAGGTGGTGTTAGTGTACAGGATAATGATTGTGGAAGATGACAGGGAATTAAGGGAGACATTAAAGGAACTGCTTATCTTAAAGAATTATGACGTTATAACGTCGGGAAGTGTTAAAGAATTTGATGAGCATACGGATATATATGATATGTATCTGCTTGATGTGAAGCTTCCTGATGGTGATGGGTTTGACATTTGTGAAAGAATAAGACATAACAGCGATGCACCGATTATATTTATTACCTCGTGCGATGATGAGGAATCTATTATAAAAGGGCTTGATATGGGCGGAGATGACTATGTGACGAAACCATTTCATAATGCGGTGCTGTTATCAAGAATAAGTGCCAATCTGCGAAGAAGAGATATGAATTCAGGTGATGTCTATAATAAAGGAAGCCTGTCAGTGCATTTTGACCAGTATAAGCTTTATCGTGACGGCAAAGAGCTTAAGCTATCATCAAATGAATGGGATATTATAAAGATATTGATTGAGAATAAAGGCAGGGTTGTAAGGCGTGATGTGTTCTTTGACAGACTGTGGGATATGCACGGCAATTATGTGGAATATAACACACTGACAGTTACAATGAGCAGATTAAAAGCAAAGCTTGGAACATTCTCAGATGAGCATATTCCATATATTGAAACAATAAGAAATGTAGGATACCGCTGGATAGTATAAAAAGAGGGGGAAAGCTATGGGAATAGTTAGAATTACAGAAGAAGATGTTAAGAAAAACGTAAGAAATTATAGAATAAAACAGACATTTTTCGTGTTAGGAGTAATGGCTGTAAGTGTGATTATAATAGTGTCGTTAATTGTATATTATAATATTAAACAAAGGGCTCTTGTTGGAGCTCTTTATTTGTCAGATGAGAATTCGGCAGTACAGCTTGTTAATAACCTGATGTATCTTAATATTAATAAGTATACGTTACAGGCAGGCTCTGATGCAATGCTTGAGGCAGGATATTCAGCTAAAGGCTACACATATTTATTAAGGATAAATGGAGAGCTTGTAAGTTATATTGTAATAGCTTTAATACTTGCTGTAATTCTTATATACGGTCTTATCAGCTGTTATAAGATTGGCAAGAAAGATTATATGGGACAGATTAAGCTGATTGCAGGAAAGAATGTTGCTTTGAAGGACGAGCTTAATAAAGAACACGAATATAATAAAATACAATATAAGAAAATGCAGGAGTTTGTTGAGAATATAGCACACCAGATTAAGACACCGCTGTCTGTAATTACAATGAAGCTTGAGATGATACAGGAATTATGCGGCATTAATGAAGATATATGCAGACTGATAACAGATTGTACGAAGAATACATTTAAAATTAAGATGTTTATTAAGAAATTACTAGACATAAGCCGTATAGAGTCAGGAAAAATCACACTTTCATCAGATGAGATAGTTATTGATTATATAGTTGAGGAGAGTGTGGAGTGCGCGGTTGATGATAAGCAGAAAGTGTCGGTTAATTATGGCAATGAAGACAGACATAGAAAGATGTATGCAGATGAGGGCTGGCTTTTAGAGGCGTTGATTAATGTTATAAGTAACTGTTATGAACATATTAACCAGAAGAAGGATGGTATGGTCTATATAGATATAAGCAGTAATTCAGAGGTATGTATGATAACTATATCTGATAATGGAGATGGAATACAGGATTGTGATATAGCAGGAATATTTGACAGATTTATGAGCAGGAAAAGTCAGGACGAATTCCACGCAGGAATAGGACTTAACCTGTCGAAACTTATAATAGAAGCACACCACGGAAATATAAGGGCAGGCAATAGTGACAAGTATGGAGGGGCACAATTTAAAATAATACTGCCATTATATAAATTTAAGGGCAAATTGTAAGTTGTATGTAAGTCGTGCAATATATAATACAGTCATAGCAATAAATAATAAATGTACAACAGTTAGTAATCAGACAGGCAGCAGTACATTAAGCAGTGATGAAGTACAGCGGACAAGCCTGATAACAAAAGATAAGGAGGTGTGAAGATGGAATACATATTGAAAGCAGAGGGTATATGCAGAACCTATCATACTGGAACAGTTGAGGTACACGCATTGAAAAAATGCAACATTAATATTAAGAAAGGTGAATTTACCGCAATAGTAGGAAAGAGCGGTTCGGGTAAATCGACACTCTTGAGAATATTAGGAACGCTTGATAAGCCAGATGAGGGAAATGTATGTATAGATGGCATTAATATAGCTGAACTTAAGGATAAGCAGTTATCAAAGTTCAGACGTGAGAATATCGGATATATATATCAGGATTACAGCCTTATACCAGAATATACTGCGTATGAGAATATAGTCCTGCCATTAATTCTTGACAATAAAGACATTGACGGGGACGAAGTAAGGGAATTGATGAGTTCGTTGCAGATAGAATATTGTTATGAGAAATATCCGTATGAGATGTCAGGGGGTGAGCAGCAGAGGGTGGCAATAGCAAGGGCATTGATTAATCATCCGGCTGTTGTATATGCTGATGAACCAACTGGTAATCTTGATGCAGGAAGTTCAGAAAATGTAGCTGCAATGCTTGCATTAGCGGCAAGTAAATACCGCCAGACGATTATTATGGTAACACACGATAAGCAGATGGCTGGATATGCAGACAGGGTATTGAGTATTGTAGATGGAAATGTATCATCGGAGGTGAACGTATGAACATAGAATTGCTGGAATACTGCCTCAAAGGACTGCGTAAAAGGTGGAAAGAAGTATTAAGAACTTCGATTGTGATATTTATAGCCTTTACATTTGTAGCTGGAACACTTATATTCCAGAGCAATATGTATAAATGGCAGATACAGTCAGCTAAGAGCCGTTTTGGAAGCTGGTATGTAATGTATGAGGGCTCAGTCAAGGCTGAAAATAATGATTTGAAAAATCATCCGTATCTTGGAACTGCCGGTCTGGCACAGGTTAATAATTATGTATATAATTCGGTGGGAAAGACTGATATAAGTATTGGCACGTTGTCAGACAGATTTATTGAGATAGGTAATATAAAGCTTAATAAAGGAAGAATGCCAGCAAAGGATAATGAGATTGCAGTTGAGTGGAGTACACTTATAAAGCTTGAACAGGGCAGTGATATTGGACAGGATATAGTTATTGATACATATCTGAATGGAACTTCTGATAAATTAACTAAGACATATAAGCTTGTTGGAATACTTAACAGTTACACAGATGTGTGGCAGGGCGGTGATAAGCTTCCAGGTATCATTGTAACTGAGAGTGAGGGAAAAGCCATTAACAGATATGGCGGCGGTATATTTATTTATCCTATTAATGATTACATCAAAGAGGATTATAGGGATATATACAATGGAATTGAGCAGAAGGTAAGTCCTATATATATTACATATAACAGCAGTGTATATGATTATAAGCCGTGGAAGGATAATTATGTATATAAATATATGTACATAGTTGTTATGATACTTGCCATAGCAGCAATAATATATCAGCTTATATCGTATAATAAAGCAAGAAGCAGGACACGCAGTATTGTTAAGAACATAGGTGCAGGCAATGTACAGATGGCATTTATAATTATAATTGAAAATGCTGTTATATTGATAAGTTCATTGCTGTTATGTCTGATTTTTTCAATAGTTGTAGGGAAAGCGGTATGTATCTTTATTGAACACAAATGTGGTTTTGAGTTCTACTCAATAGATAATAGTGTGTATGTTAATACATTTCTGACATTTATAATAGCTGTAATTATGTGCTGTGTCATCAATATAATTCAATGGAGTAAAAGAAGCAGGGGACAGTCTTACAGGGTTAGAAAGTATAAGAAACCAAGGATACGCAGTAAGTCAATCAATAAGGATAATTATATATGTTACACGCATAAAAGGCTTATGCAGTCGCACGGAGCAGTCCAGAATATACTTACAAGGGTATTTGGCATATTAATGCTAGTAATAATAGTTGTATGTGCTATGAACATATCCGTAACATATAAAAACTATAATAATATCACAAAGAGTTCAGATATAATAGCTTTTAAAAAGGTTGATAAAAAAGGCTATTATAATATTAATTATATATATAACCCTGTTGCAATATGGACCAATGAGATGAAGGAGAAATTCAGTAAAGACAGCAGTTATTTATTAATAGCTAAGCAGAATGGCAAAGTTGATAATGTAACAAAAGAAGAATATTTTCAGAGGTCAAAAAATATACCACAGAACAATGACAGTGGAATAATTTATACATATGGCAATGTGGTTATTGAAAAGTATGCAGATGCCTATATGTATCAGGGAATAGATGAGCACATAATAGATTATATAAAGGGAATATCCGGAATAAAAGATGTGCAGTATTCCTGTTTTGAAACGTCAAGGATGTGGACCTGGGAAGGCTGGAATATACAGGAGGCTAAGTCAGTAAATAATAATTATCTGTATGCGGCTGAGTATGTTGAGCCATCTTATGAAATCTATAATATACTGATAGATTATGCTAAGGATTGCGATTTTAGTTATGAAGATTTCTGTAATGGCGATGCGGTAATTGTATTTGAAGAACCCAATATACATGGAGGGTATGATAGTACAATTGGCAAAGATACGAAGATAAATCTTATGAATTATTGCAGCTTTCCAAAAGGTTCTACATCTTATGACAGTTCTTATGGTGGTGAATATTACGAAAATTTATATGAATATATGTATAATAATGGAATGATAACGGTTAATGATAATTACAAGTCATTTAATGAGGATTATCTTACTTCTGATATAACCACAGAAGAGCTTGATAAAAGGTGCAGGGAAATAATGAATATAGATGAAAATATTCAGGTCAGCAGGTCAGTTGCTGAAGGTATCGTTGGAAATACTATTTTAAATGAATATGAATATGATACTCTTTTTGCACCGGCGGCAGTGACAAGGGCTGCTAATGTAGTCTATGTTAATGATGAAATAAAGGAAAGATTAAAAGAGTATATACCTGAGTATGCCAAATATACGATGGTAGCTTCTAATAAGCTTGGACAACGGGCCGTAGACCGCCAGAATGAATTGCTTAGAAATCTGCTTGGTATGGAAGAATTACCAGAAACAATTACACTTGCAATGAAATACAACCAGATTAATGTAAAGTACAGCTTAGATTCGGTAAATCTTTCTACAGGCAATAATCTGCAATCATATCTTGGACCAGCAGGATTTTCATATTATGTGTATTCAGATGATAAAGATGATGCCAGAAGGGAAGCAATAGTCAATTACATATTATATGGAGTATCTCTGGCGGCAGCAGTATTCGTGTATATAGCAGTATCTCTGGTTATTCTTGTAACGAGAATGAAACAGTATAAAGATATAATACGTGTTATGAGGAATACAGGTGCAGACAGGGAAGTAATAGAGAAAATCTGTATGAAGGAATGTATCGTGTTATCGCTGTGGTGTATAATACTTGCACCAGTAACGCTTGTGGCAGAGTATCTTGTAATACATAAGATAATCAAAGGATACTAAAATATAATTAGAATTAAAGATATAATCAAAATATAAATATTTTAAAATAAAAAATGCGGATGACAGGAATCGAACCTGCACATCGTACGATACTAGAACCTAAATCTAGCGCGTCTGCCAGTTCCGCCACATCCGCAAGCGAATACTACTTTAACATATAATAAAAAAATAGTCAACTTATCTTAACAGGACCTCTATAATGGAGGCTCTGTTTTTCCAGTCGTGTCTGTTATGGCACAGGCTGTAAGCGTTATCAGCAATAGCCTGAAGCTTATTGTCGTCTGCTAATAATTCTTTAATATAGTCTGTAAGAGGCTTGGTGATATTAAGGTCATACCCGGAAAGCTCATAATCCCTTAACATATTAAGGTCATACAATATTATATTCTGTCTGTCAGTGAATAATTCATCAATATATATAGATGAGTCAGAGAGGCTGACAGCACCATTAAGACAGCTGTTAAATATACGGTCGTGAATGCCATTTTTAAACCAGGGCATTACATTAAGTGATATTTTGGACTGGCTTATCATATCAAGGCATTTCTGGGAATTAACACCGCCGTGCATAATGATATTCTCAGGGTGGTTACATTCTATATAATTATAGCCGGCACCATATGTATTAAGCTTTATTCCAGAGTCTGCAAGCATACGAATAACAAGCTGTCTGTAGTGAAATCTTACAGAAAGGTCAACATACATCATTGGCGGCATACAGTTGGCGAGCTGTTCATCAGTTATTTCTGGAAATTCTTCTTTAAGACACATTTCTGAGAGCTCATCAATAGTAAGATCTGGTGACATAATAAGGCGTTCTAAGGCACTTTCATAGAAATCAATATAATCCTGTTCCATATTATTAAGCTGCTTTCTTAGAATATGCTTAGGAGTGTAATTGCCTGTAAATATTACATCGATTGGACGTTGGCACATTGGCAGGTAATCATAATCTTTAATAAGCTTTCTGTGTTTATTGAGCTCGGTTCCGGCAGATGGGATAAAATATACATCAACATCGGGAAAGAAGCGTTTCATATAATCAATATGCATATGGTCAATATTGACCTGACGATAATGTTCAGGCAGAGCTTTAAGAAACTGATTGTAATATAAAGGGTGGTCAACAACGATATTAATAACTGTAACACCAGAATAGTCCCAGAAGTTCCAGCCATCATTGTTATATAACCCTTCTTCGCCCTCAAGTCCCTCAAAGTTAAAGGTAATTGCATAGAGCTGTTCATTGCAGTGATTATTATAATAGTGCATAAGCTTATTAAAGCTGTTCTTTGATAAAAGCAGGTTGTACCAGAATATTTCGTATCCCTTGCTTTCTAAATATTCAGCTATTTCAACAGAGAAGAACTCAAGTGTTTCAACTCCACCTTTAAACATTATTATCCTTTTCATAATATAATCCTTAAATATCTTTGAATATAGTATCAAGTGCAGAGGCATCAAGCTCCTCAGCACGTCCTGCATCGATATATTCAGCAACGTGTGGGTCTATAGGCATTTTAGCAACATTTTTAATGCCCATATCTTCGGCAACCTTATCAATATTGCTTTTTCCGTAAATGTAGTGGATATTGCCACAGTCAGGACATTTGAAATATGACATATTCTCTACAATTCCGATAACAGGAATATCCATCATCTTAGCCATATTAACAGCCTTTTCAACAATCATAGATACGAGATCCTGAGGTGATGTTACAACAACAATTCCGTCAACCGGGAGTGTCTGGAATACAGTAAGTGGAACATCGCCAGTTCCCGGTGGGCAGTCGATGAACATACAGTCTGTATCTTCCCAGGCTACTTCTTCCCAGAACTGCTTAACAGCACTGGCGATAACAGGACCTCTCCATATAACAGGGTCGGTTTCGTTATCAAGAAGATAGTTAAGTGACATAGTCTTGATACCTGTGCGGGTTTCTGGTGGGTATATTATTGTACCTTCTTCATTGCAGGTTGCCTTGCCTGAAAGACCAAAAGATTTAGGGATAGATGGTCCTGTTATATCAGCATCAAGAATGGCAGTTTTAAGACCAGACTGGCGTGCTTTAACCGCAAGAAGTGAAGTTACAAGTGACTTTCCGACACCGCCCTTACCACTGACAACAGCTATAACTTTCTTTACATTTTTATTATTATCATTTCTTGAGTTCTGTGGTGCTGTTCTTTCGCTGCAGTCAGAACCGCAGCTTGAACAGTTATGTGAACATGCTTCGCTCATTAGATAATCCTCCTGTATTAATAATTGTTAATAATGTGAGTGTCAGGGGCATAAACAGCGGTTTCTTAGTGTAGAAAAGTGTATTTACCTGTGACACGTCATAATTAAAACTATTGTAGCATAATTTAAGTGTTAATCAAAGAGGAAGATGTTATGCAAATATACTAATTAATTTCATATTGACAAAATTCAAGGTATATAATATATTAATCATAACAACTGTACTAATTAATATAGTACAGTTAATACATTGCAATGGATAACTGGTATAGAATACTGGTAGTAATTATAAGATCTATAAGACTTATGATAGTTAATAACAATTATAGATAAATTATAATCAATACGAATTAAACATTAGAAAGGATTGGTAATACGATGTTCGTTATAGATGTCATGTCGCGAGTGCCTGTATATGAACAGATTATAAATCAGGTTGAGGAGCAGATAATGACTGGAATTCTTAAAGAGGGAGATAAAATGCCATCTGTAAGAAGTCTGTCAGTTAAACTGTCAACTAATCCTAATACAATTCAGAAAGCGTATTCAGAGCTGGACAGAAGACAGATGATAGTCACAGTTCCGGGTAAAGGGTCATTTATATCGCCTGACGCACTTGAAGCTTTGGGAGTTAATGTAAGGGAGAAGCTTCCTAAGTTAAACCAGATTGTAAGGGAGCTTGCATTAGCAGGTATTTCTAAAGATGAGATTATTGAAAATGTTAATAAGGTATATGAAGAAATAGAATAAATAAGGGAGGGCTTGTGATGATTAAGGTTAAGGAAGTCAGCAAGAATTTTGAAGACTTTGTTGCACTTGATAATATTACTTGTAACATCAGTGACGGCTGTATATACGGAATGGTCGGCTCTAATGGTGCAGGAAAGTCAACATTTTTAAGAGTTCTTGCAGGTATATATAAGCCGGAAAAGGGTGAGGCATATATAGATGATGCCCCAATATATGAAAATCCTAAGATTAAGGAAAATGTAGTTCTTGTGGCAGATGAATTATTCTTTCTGCCAGGTACGAATATGA
This sequence comes from [Lactobacillus] rogosae, assembly GCA_900112995.1. GTDB lineage: Bacteria > Bacillota > Clostridia > Lachnospirales > Lachnospiraceae > Lachnospira > Lachnospira rogosae. The sequence goes on from FONU01000018.1 coordinate 48,182, forward strand.
ATAAAATGGCAAAGCTGTATGCATCAATATATGAAAAGTTCGATTGGGAAAGATTTAATAAGCTTACAGAGCTTTTCGAGTTAAATCCAGCAAAGCCAATAGGTAATTTTTCTAAAGGAATGAAAAGACAGGCGGCTATTATACTGGCATTGTCTACAAGGGCAAAGTATATGTTCTTTGATGAGACATTTGACGGGCTTGACCCTGTTATGAGAAATCTTGTTAAAAAGCTTATATGCAATGATGTTATTGAATATAATGCAACTGTTATTGTGACTTCACATTCATTAAGGGAGCTTGAGGATATATGTGACCATCTTGCATTACTGCACAGAGGAGGTCTTGTACTTGACAGTGACGTGCTTGAATTAAAGACATCACAGTTTAAAATTCAGGTTGCATTCAGGAATGAATTCTCAAGAAGTACATTTGATGAATTTAACATAATAAGATACAGACAGGAAGGTTCTGTTGCCAATATGATTATTAATGGCGACAGGGATACAACTGTTGAGAAGCTTAGTAAGTTAAATCCGCTTGTTCTTGATGTGCTTCCGCTTACATTAGAAGAAGTATTTACTTATGAGATGGAAGCGTTAGGTTATGAATTTGATACAGCATTGGAGGTGGAACTTGATGGACAATACTAATAATAAAAATGTATTTAGTTTAAAGCTGTTCTGGCAGACAGTAATACAGTTAAAGGTGATTGGATTTATATCTTTAGCAGTTGTGGCATTTGTATCAGGATTTCCAATTATCATAGAAGGACTTAATATTAAAAAAATGATAAATGCCGCTAATGCTGCGGCAGAGAGTGGCACAGAAGTTATTAATATGTCATCGCCTTATACATCATTGGTGTCACCGATATCATCACAAGGAGTGCTGCTGATTGTTGTATTGGTTATTACACCGATACTTGCTCTTTATGCGTGGTCATTTCTTAATAAAAGAAGTACAAGTGATTTCTACCATTCACTTCCGTACAAAAGAAAGGCATTATTTATAAGTAAGTTCGCTGCAGTTACATTCTGGCAGGCAGTATCAATGTTGACAGCTTTTGTGGCAAGCTTTATAGGCTACCACATTTTTAGGAACTATTTTATAGTTGATTACGGTGTAACAATTCATATATATGTTGCAGAATTTATATGTGCACTTCTTTGCAGTGCGGCAATTGCACTAGCTTGTTCAATAACAGGTAATATATTCAGCAATATATGTGTGTCAGGACTTATAGTATTTCTACCAAGATTTATTATACTGCTTATCGCAAGTACAGTTACAGATTCAGTTGCTACAGCGACTATGGAATGTCCTGTGTGGATACTTGATAATTCTTATAATATGCTTACAGCACAGGTATTTGGTGCATTTGAACCTTTATATATTACATCGTCAAGTGTTCCACAGATGCTTTTGTCGATCGCCTCTAATATATACACACTGGTTCTTGCAGTTATTTATATTGTTCTTGGCTGTGTACTGTTTACTAAGAGAAAGAGTGAGACAGCAGGTAAGCCGGCACCCGGCTGGAAGTTACAGTTTGCAATAAGAACTGCAATCGGTTTTGTTATAAGTGTTCTTGGAGTTATGCTTTATATAAGGGAAAAGCGTGGTGGTTACAGAGGATATTTTCTTGAATATATAGTGGTTTCATTTGTGGTGGCTGCATTTGTTGTAATAATATATGAAGTCATATCAAGCAGGAAACTTCACAGAATAATAAAAGCAATGCCTTCAATTATTCTGGCTTACGTCCTTGCGGCAGTATTTGGAGTGATTGTTAATGCAGGAATTGGGCAGATGCTTTCGTACGTTCCAGATACTTCAAAGGTAAAGTATGTAAAGATGTCAATTGTAAACGACAATATGTTGTCATACAGTTATTCAGAAGAAAAAGATTATTTTGAGGATATATTAGGCAGACTCAAGATAACAGATGAAGAAGTTATAAAGCTTGTAGCAGACAGTATTGAGGATAATTTACAGAATATACAGGATATCAGTGCAGGTTATTATAATAATGGAAGAAAAAATGAAGAATATATAAAATATAATGTATATATTAAAGACGGCATATTTGGAAGATACAGAAAAGTATTCATTAAGCAGTCAGAGGTTGTTAAGCTTGCTTCCAAGTTCGAGAATATGCAGGATATAAGTAAGGAATATAAGAATCTTCCTGCATTTGAAGATGCCAAGCTTACATTTATGGATAACATAATTACACAGGAAGCTGCCAAGGAAGTGTATGAAACTTTCATTAATGAAATTAACAGTATTCCATTTACACAGTATTATAGCAGTATTAATGATGTTTCATCAAGATACAGAGGTGGTATGCCATATATATACATTTCGTTTACAAGAAATGGAATACCATACTCAGCACAGATATTATTAGGTGATAAGCTTCCTAAGACTTTAAATGCTTATTATAATGCAGTTAATAGGATTGCATCACAGAATATATCACAGACAAGTAATATGCTTAAAAAGTATCTTGATAACTTTGAAAGTAAACGATTGAATAAATCGGACAATGATGATGATTTTACATTGTATATATATTCAATAAAAGACGGCGATTATTATTATATGGACAGCAGTAATATATCAGATATGACTCTTATCAGTGAAATAAGAAAAGCACTTGACAATCCATTTGATAAGACCTTTGATACTGATAAGGTTATATTATCAGTAAGCTATTATGATGAGGATACTTATAATAATGTTAAGTATTATATGCAGCTTAGTGATTATAGTACTTTAAAGTCGTTGGGATATTAATGTTTAACAATTATAATTAAAGAATGATACAATTATAAGAAAGCTATAATTAAATGGTAATTGGGCTGTTACACTAAATGGTGATTTGTATAATATGCAGGCAGAAGGCAGTATGCTTACAGCTGCATAATGTATAGATTAAGTTTAGTGTGACAGCTTTATTTTTATGTTATTGCAGGGAATGGTTATGTAGATAATGAATAAAAAATCGGAGTGGGATAAGACAGGAACGCGGCTGATTAGTAAAAAGTACTGGACATATTAGTACAAAAGTAGTATATATAAAAGTATCAAAAAGCTACTTTTAATAAGAGGTATAGGTTTTATGAGTGAAATTAGCAATAATAATGAGTATATACCAAGAGCTGAAAGAAGAAATAAAGATGGGCTTACAGAAAAGGAGTTTCTTGAACAATATAATCCGGGACACTATGAAAGACCTAGTGTTACGGTTGATATGCTTCTTTTTGGCATGAGCAGGGATTTAAAATGTCTTAAAGTACTTCTTATAAAGCGTAATAATCATCCATATATAGATTGTTATGCACTTCCGGGAGGTTTTGTAAATATAACAGAATCAGCGTATACGGCAGCGTGCAGAGAGCTTGAAGAAGAAACAGGACTTAAAGATATATATATGGAACAGCTCTATACAATGAGCCAGCCGGACAGAGATCCAAGAATGAGGGTTATAGATATAGCGTATATGACACTTATTCCAATTGATGGAATTAAGCCGCAGGCTGGAGATGATGCGAGTGAAGCATTATGGTTTGATATAACATTTAATGATGAGATATTGACATTTGCTAATAAAGAAAAAAATATTACGATTAAATATTCGCTTAAGGAAAAGACATTTAAAAATGGCTGTATCAGCGTGAAGAGTTACATTCCGGAACTTATAAGTTATGAGGCGTTAGCATTTGACCACGCCCAGATTATCCTGGAGGGACTTATGAGATTAAGGAATAAGACACAATATAGTGATGTTGCATTTAATCTTATGCATAAGGAATTCACACTTCCAGATTTGCAGAGAGTGTACGAGATTATACTTGGAAAGCAGTTGTATAAGACAAGTTTTAAAAGAAGTATAAATGATAAAATAAAGTCCGTTAATAAAAAAGGTGTATCAATAACAGGCAATAAATTATCAGAGTTATATGTATACAGTAATGACAGTCAGGAGTAAGTGTAGCAGCACAGGAACGGAGGATTATTTATGAAATTAAATCCAATTATAGTAAGTCTTTTGGAAACAGATATGTACAAGTTCAGTATGGGACAGGCAATTTACCACCAGTTCTCTGATTATAAGACAACCTGGACATTTAAGTGCAGGAATAAAGATGTACATTTTACAGAAGAGATGGTAGAAGAAATCAGAGAGCAGATAAAGCATTTCTGTACTTTAAGATTTACAGAGGACGAGCTTGATTATCTTGAAAATGTTAAGTGGATGAAAGGAAGTTATGTTGATTTCTTAAGATTATGGCAGGCAAGATATGCTGATTTTAAGATTACAACTGATGCAGAATGTGGACTTAGCATAGAAACTTTTGGAACGTGGCTTAATACTTCATTATATGAGATACCAACACTTGCGATTGTCAATGAAGTGTATTTCAGAATGGCATATAATTATGATGAACTTCTTAAGAGCTTTAAGGAAAGATTAAGTGCCAAGGTTGCGGCACTTGAGGCCGATGAGGCTGATGAAGCACAAGGAAAGAATGTATACAGGCTTGGAAGCTTTAGTGAATTCGGACTTAGAAGAAGATTATCATCAGAGGCACAGGAACTTGCGGTTAAGACACTTGCAGAGGCTGACTATAATGGTAATTCTTTGTTCGTAGGAACAAGTAATGTATATCTTGCCAAGAAATATAATCTTACACCTGTTGGAACAATGGCACACGAGTGGATAATGTGTACAGGACAGGGCAACCATAAGCACAATCCGGCATATTCTAACTGGTATGCACTTGATGCCTGGGTAAGGGAATATGGAATTCTTAATGGTATTGCACTTACAGATGCGATAACAACAGACTGCTTCTTAAAGGATTTCCAGCTTACTTATGCAACACTTTTTGGAGGTGTAAGACATGACAGCGGCGACCCATACGAATGGGGAGATAAGATGATTAAGCATTATGAGAGTCTTGGGATAGATGCTGCTAATAAGACATTATTATTCAGTGACAGCCTTGACTTTGACAGGGCTGACAAGCTTTACAGATACTTTAATGCAAAAGCTAAGGTTGCATTTGGAATAGGAACATATATAAGTAATGATACAGATGTTCCGGCACTTAATATAGTAATGAAGACTACTAAATGTAATGGAATGGACGTTGCTAAGATTTCAGATAATCCGGGAAAGGGTATGTGCAAAAATCCAGAATATGTTGAATATCTCCAAAGATGCATAGACTGGAGGATGAATAACGACAGATAATAAGGCAGGTAACTGCAAATAAACATAAGAGAGAGGAAATATATGCAGTATACACTTAGTAATGATAATTTTGAGGTGATTGTAGATAGTAAGGGCTGTGAGATAGTATCAGTTATTAGAAAGAGCGATAATAAGCAGTATATATGGTCAGGACAGCCAGACATATGGAAAAGACATACACCAGTATTATTCCCGCTGGTTGGAAGGTATAAGAACGATACTTCAATATACGAGGGAAAAGAATATCATATGACACAGCATGGTTTTGCAAGAGATATGGAGTTTAGTCTTGTTATGAAGGATAATAGTGCCGTGGTAATGAAACTGGAGTCTGATGAGAACACTAAAGCTGTATATCCTTTTGACTTTGAGTTAAAGATAACACACAGACTGGCAGATAATAATGTCATAACTATATGGGAAGTTGTGAATAAGGATAATAAAGAGATGTATTTCAGCATTGGTGGACATCCGGCTTTTGTGTGTGGTGAAAATGCCATTGGAGCACAGGTAAGATTCGAAACCAAAGAGAATGGAATACAATACCATTTGTTATCAAAGGATGGACTTGTACAGCCAGATATCCATTATATGCCAATCACTAATAAAAATGTGACATTGACAGAGAATTTCTTTGATAAGGATGCTTATATTATTGAGAACAGCGACATAAAATGTGTAAGCCTTTGTAAAGATTGCAAACCGGTTGTTGAGGTTATATTTGATACACCGGTATTTGGATTGTGGTCATCAGCAGGAAAAGGAGTACCTTTTGTGTGCATAGAGCCTTGGTATGGACGTGCTGATGCAGTAGATTTTAACTGCAGGCTTACAGACAGGGAGTGGGGCAATAAGCTTGCAGTTGGGAAAGTGTTCAGCGGTGGTTATAAGATGAGGTTTATGTAACTTTTAATCATTTAATTGTCGTCCGGTACTATCCATATGGAAGTTATCTTTTAAGATAAGCTGTGATATAGGAACAATCTCATACCCTTGCTGTTCAAGATTAGTAAGGACGGTATCGAGTGCATCAGCCGTGAATTTAGCACCGTTGTGCATAAGAATTATAGAGCCGTTGCCAAGTGCTTTGTGCGTGGTGATGGTTTTTATAATGTTTTCAACGCCGTAGTCCTTCCAGTCAAGAGAGTCAACGTCCCATTGTACAGGATAGTGGTTACAGCCATATATAGTATTAATTAGTTCAGAATTATAATCACCATAAGGAGGGCGGAACAGGAAACAGTTGTATCCTGTGAGTTCTTCTATTTTCTGGTGTACAGACATAATTTCCTCTTTCTGTGAGGCAGTATCAAGCTTACTCATCTGTTTGTGGTTCTCGCTGTGATTTCCAAGGTCGTGGCCGCGGCTGTATATCTCTTTAACCATATCAGGATAAGTTGATACCCAGCCTCCCGTCATAAAAAATGTAGTCTTTACATTATGTTTATCTAAAACGTCCAGTATCTGGATAGTATCGTCAGCACCCCACGCAGCATCAAAAGATATCGAAATCTGTTTCTTGTCAGTCTGCACGCAGTATATTGGCAGTGCTTTTTTTCCTGCCTGACAATCACCAGTTATATTACCTCCGCCAATTCCATTAATAACAGCCGAACTATTGGCATATGCACCGTGTTGTGTGAATATTGTCGTGTATATGTAAAAAAAAGTAGCAAGACTAAGAAGTATTATGGAAAGTAATACTGATAATTTGTAATGGCTGATCTTCATTGTAATCCTCATTTCTGTATGATACAGGCACTTATTGTTGGAATATTATATGTTAAAGTCAAAGTTAATATGACGGTTTACATTATTAGTTTTTGACAAAACAATGTATACAAGATAAAGGTAAATGTAGTATATTATCTGTATTGGCGTATTAGTTGAGGGTGCGTAAAATGTGCACTGGTGAATATTATAATAACGCTTATGCTTATCATTTAATCAGGAAAGGAACAGAGTGATATGGGAAAGTATACCAAGCAGGACATATTCAGAATGGTTGAGGAAGAAGATGTTGAATTTATCAGACTTCAGTTTACTGATATGTTCGGAGTTTTGAAAAATGTAGCTATTACATCAAGCCAGTTAGGAAAAGCACTTGATAACAAATGTATGTTTGATGGTTCTTCAGTAGAAGGATTTGTAAGAATTGAAGAGTCGGATATGTATCTTTATCCAGACTATGATACATTTGAGATATTCCCATGGAGACCACAGCAGGGCAAAGTTGCAAGGCTTATATGCGATGTGTATACACCTGATGGTAAGCCATTTGAAGGTGATCCACGCTGGATTCTTAAGAAAGTAATTAAAGAAGCTGAGGATATGGGATATGTATTCGAGGTAGGACCTGAATGTGAATTCTTCCTGTTCCACACAGATGATAACGGACTGCCAACAACACTTTCACACGAGAAAGCTGGATATTTTGATTTAGGTCCAACAGATTTAGGTGAAAATGTAAGACGAGATATGGTGCTTACACTTGAAGATATGGGCTTTGAAATAGAAGCTTCACATCATGAGGTTGCACCAGCACAGCACGAGATTGATTTTAAATATGATGAGGCGTTAAAGACAGCCGATAATATAATGACATTTAAGCTTACAGTAAAGACTATAGCTAAAAGACACGGACTTTATGCAACATTTATGCCAAAGCCAAAGTATGGAATTAATGGCTCAGGTATGCACGTTAATATGTCACTTGCGAAGGATGGAAAGAATATATTTGCTGATGAGAATGACACACTTGGTTTGTCAGAGGATGCATATCATTTTATAGCAGGACTTATGAAGCACGCAAAGGGTATGGCGGCACTTACTAATCCATTAGTCAATTCTTATAAGAGATTAGTTCCGGGTTATGAAGCTCCTGTATATATTGCGTGGTCAGTAACTAACAGAAGTCCGCTTATAAGAATTCCGGCTTCAAGAGGACAGTGTACAAGAGTTGAATTAAGAAATCCAGACCCATCAGCTAATCCATATCTTGTACTTGCAACCTGCCTTGCGGCTGGTCTTGATGGAATTAAGAATAAACTTGAGGTTCCAGCAAGTGTTGACTGTAATATATTTGAGATGACAGATGAAGAAAGAAAGCATGCGGCTATAGAGGTGCTTCCTGAAAGTCTTTATGATGCTGTCAGATATCTTAACGAGGATAAGTTCATATGTGATGTATTAGGAGAACATATTACATCTAAGTACACAGAGGCCAAGTTAAGAGAATGGAACGATTACAAGACACAGGTTACCCAGTGGGAACTTGATGAATACCTTTACAAATTTTAAAAACTGACTGTGATAAGAGGTTAGAATATGTCTACATTAATAGTTGCGTTTCCGAAAATAGAGGAGGCCAAGGCGGTTCGCAGTCTTTTAGTAAGAAGAGGTTATGATGTGGCAGTTCCCTGTACAAGCGGTGCTCAGGCTATCAATCAGGCAGATAATCTGTCAGACGGAATTATAATATGTGGTTATAAGCTGTCTGATAATATGTTGTATTCAGAACTATACGAATACAAGCCAAAGAGTTTTGAAATACTGCTTGTCGCGTCGCAGAATTTGTGGGAGGAATGTCACGACAGCAATGTTGTATGCGTTGCCATGCCGATTAAAGTTAATGATTTATTATCTACAATTGAGATTATGCAGCAATCGCAGATTCGCCGCAGAAGAAAAGCTAGAACCACGCCAAGGCAGAGAAGCCCTGAGGAACAAAAGATAATAGATACTGCAAAGCATATGCTTATGGAAAAGAATAATATGACTGAGCAGGAAGCATTCCGTTATATACAAAAATGCAGTATGGACAGCGGTAATACTATGGTAGAATCGGCGACTATGGTTATGAGTATATTTACGGATGCGTAACACTAAAGATGGGTATTAAAGAAAGATATAGATGTAACAGATTGGTATTATTAATGAAAGATACTGATATATAATTTTATAGTAAGGTGATTGGAGGATATATGGTATTTACAAAAATGCACGGAGCAGGCAATGATTATGTATATGTTGACTGCACTAAAGAAGAATTAGATAATCCAAGTGAGGTTGCAATTAAGGTAAGTGACAGACATACAGGAATAGGCTCGGACGGACTTATCCTTATAAAGTCATCAGATAAGGCTGATTTCTTTATGGAAATGTACAATGCTGACGGCTCACAGGGAAAGATGTGCGGCAATGGCATACGTTGTGTCGGAAAGTATGTATATGATAATGGTCTTACAGATAAGACAACAGTAAATATTGATACACTTGCTGGTATAAAGATACTCGAATTAAATATAGGTACAGACGGAAAGGTCGCAACAGCAAAGGTTAATATGGGATGTCCGGTTCTTGAAGCCGCAGATATTCCGATGGATATAAGTGCATTAAAGGATTATAAAGCTGTATACAAGGATATACTTTCTAACGCCAAGGATACAGGACTTAGCAAAGTTGCAGTAAAGGCACTTAGTGAAGTAACCAACGCCGTTGTAGCAGAAAAGATAGAAGTTAATGGCGGTATATATGAGATAACAGGCGTATCAATGGGTAATCCACACGGAATAGTGTATCTTGATAAAGATATTGATATAAAGAAGTTTGCAATTGAACAAATCGGACCTCATTTTGAAAGCCATATGGCATTTCCAGAAAGAGTTAATACTGAATTCATTCAGGTAGTTGATAGAAAAAATCTTAATATGAGAGTATGGGAGAGAGGCTCAGGGGAAACTCTTGCATGTGGTACTGGTGCTTGTGCAAGCCTTGTGGCGACAGTGCTTAATGGAATGTGTGATATTGATGCAACACTTCATCTTCTTGGCGGAGACCTTAATATAAGCTGGGATACAGAGTCAGGAAATGTGTATATGGAAGGTCCTGCAACAACAGTATTTACAGGTACAATAGAAATTTAGCAGATATTTAAGGAAGTGAGGAAAAGTATATGGATATGAAGGATTTTTTAAATGTTCTAGCTTCTAAAGAGCCGGTTCCTGGAGGAGGGGGAGCCTGCGGATATGTGGCAGCAGTAGGAATGGCATTGGGCAATATGGTGCTTTCTTTGACAACAGGAAAGAAAAAATATGCAGAATATCAGGAAGAAATAGAAGAACTTATTGTTAAAGCTGGGGACATTACTAACAGATTGTATGAGTGTATGGATAAGGATGCCAAGGCATTTAAGCCGTTATCAGAAGCTTACGGACTTCCTAAGGATACAGAAGAACAGTTAGAGCACCGTAATAAGGTTATGGAAAATGCTTTGCTTATTGCAAGTGAAGCTCCTCTTTCTATGATGGAGCTTATAGTTGAGGCAATAAAGCTTATTGACAGAATATCGGTTATTGGAAGCAGGATTGCAATCAGTGATGCAGGTGTTGGTGTACAGATGTGCAAGGCGGCTCTTAACGGAGCTTCATTAAATGTGTATATCAATACAAAGCTTATGAAAAATATTGATGTTGCAGAAGATATGAATACTAAAGCTGACGAGCTTGTAATTACAGGCAATGAACTTGCTGATAAAGTATATGACAGGGTTATGGATTGTGTACATCCATAATAATCACAAAGATATTGGCATTGTAGTTATATAAAAATACCAGGATAACAATATATACAGTCAGAATAATGGAGGTATTATCTAATGGAAATATTAAAAGGACTGCCAGTTGCTAATTCTATTAATGAGCAGCTTATAGAAGATATTAAGAATATAGATGGGGAACTTCCACATCTTGCAATAATAAGAGTTGGTGAAAGACCGGATGACTGTTCATATGAACGTGGAGCAGTAAAGAAAATGGATAAAGTAGGTGTAAGATGTACAACATATACATTTGCGGCAGATATATCTAATGATGAATTTCAGAAGGAATTCGACCAGATTAACAATAATCCCGACATAGATGGAATCCTTCTCTTAAGACCATTGCCAAAGCATATTGATGAGAAGGCTGTCGAGAACAGAATAGACCCAAGAAAAGACCTTGATGGAATATCACCGGTTAATCTTGCTAAGGTATATGCAGGAGATGAAACAGGATATGCACCTTGTACAGCGGAGGCTGTTATAGAGATGTTAGATTATGCAGGTGTAGATATTAAAGGCAAGAGAGTTACAGTAGTTGGAAGAAGCCTTGTTATTGGTAAGCCTGTGGCTATGCTTCTTATGAAAAGAAATGCAACAGTTACAGTTGTACATACAAAGACAGTCGATATGGCGGCGACCTGTAAGCATGCGGAGATACTTGTTGCAGCGGCAGGCTCAGCAAAGATGATAAAGCCTGAATATGTTGCAGATGGTGCTGTTGTTATTGATGTTGGAATAAATGTTGATGAGGAAGGAAAGCTCTGCGGAGATGTGGATTTTGAAGCAATAGGGAATATTGCCTCAATCGCAACTCCAGTACCGGGTGGTGTTGGCTCAGTTACAACATCTGTACTTGCCAAGCATTTAGTGAAAGCTGCACATATGAGATAATGCTTATTAAGCTTTAGTTATACATTAACATACACTAGCAGATAGTTAATATTTATTAAGGTATTAATGAACTTATAGGATAAAAGACTTATAGGACAAAATGTGTTGATAGAAACCGCCGCCAGCCTTTAATTTCAATGGCTGACAGCGGTTTAATCTTTATATTAATGTGTCTGTAAAAATGTTATAACAAGTTCTACAATAAATACTGATGCACAGCTTAACATTGCAACCTGAAAAAGGCTTTTTCCAATCCACGCAAGCACGATGGCTATTACAAAAGCGATAGCCGCTGATATTATACTGGAGGTTGCAGATAATATCGCTGGAAAAGTCATAATAGCAAGTGTTACATAAGGCACATAGTAAAGAAATGATTTAACTGTGATATTTTTAATCTCTTTTCGTATCAGTGTAAGAGGGAGAACTCTTACAAGATATGTTACAAGAGCCATAATTAATATGTATATGTATGTATTATGTGTAGGCATAAATAATCTCCCAATTCTATATAGGTAATATGTTTCTTAAGTATTATTAGTAGCATTAGTGTTATCAGCACTTCTGGCATTCTCTTCCTTCACAGGAAAAAGAATTGCTGCCGCAAGTGAGATGATAACTGTTAATATAATAATTCGAGTTCCAGAGGAAATGCTGCTTATAACAGGGGCATAGCTGAATATACAGCTTATAATCATTGATATTGCTACAACGCCTGCAATTATGTGATTTTTCCTTGCCGGAGGAATTATTATTGCAATGAACATTCCGTATAATCCGACACTTAATGCACTTACAATATTAGCTGGAAGTATATTTCCAAACAGCACGCCGAAGTATGTTCCAAGAACCCACGCGGGTGAGGCTACAAGAACCATTCCGTACATATATGCGGGGTTGAGTTTTTCAGGAACAGATACTGTCAGTCCGAATATCTCATCAGTAACGAACAATCCCATAATAAGTCTGTGAAAAAATGGCATTTTATTATCTAATTTCTGGCTTAAGGCACACGACATAAGAAAATATCGTGCATTAATTATAAGTTCCATAACAGCAATCTCTGTATATGCAGCAAGTGCCGCAATAAGTGTAAATCCGGCAAACTCACCAGCAGAAGCGTGGCATGTTATGCTTGCAAGGGCAGCCTGTAAGGCGGTTAGTCCCGCATTCTTAGCGGCAATTCCCAACGTAAAAGAAACAGCAAGGTAGCCAAGTGCTATAGGCATACCGTTGTGAATTCCTTTTTTTAACCAATAAGAGGTTGAATTATTCATATATTCTCCAATCTTGCAAAATAATATAAAAATTGCAATAGACATTAAAGCTTATGCAAACCACTATGATACAACAAATGCTATATTTTTACAATGTTTTCATCTGGTGCAATGTCAAAAGTTTAACAAATATACAAAAATGGATATGCTATTTTAGCAAAAGTATTTGAAAATCAACTTACATTTGTGCATATATTACAAAAATATTATCAGAAATTTATAAAGTTTTGATAATTGATTATAAACCGGTATACTGGTATACTGCAAGTGCCAAAGGAAATGACAAATAAGTAACAAACAGGAAAATTTAACAAGTATCTAAAAAGCTAACAAGTAAACAAAATATTTAATTCACAGGAGGATTTAATTATGAACACAACATTTGCTTTAGGAAACGGATTAAAGGTAATCGATCTTACAAAGCCATTAGACCCAAAGACAGAGTCAAGAAGATGCCACCTTATCAGATATAACACAGGCGGACCAATTCCTGATTTCCACACAGCAATGGATCTTACAAGCCACTTAGGAACACATTGCGAGTGTCCTTATCATCACGATGACAACTGGCCATCAGTTGCTGAACTTCCACTTACAACATTTATGGGAAGAGCAATATATGTTGACTTCAAGGATACACTTCCTCACAGAAAGCACATCAGTGCGGCAGACCTTGACAAGGCAACAGAAGGCTGGGTAAAGGAAGGTGATATTCTTATCATCGACTCATCTTACAAGCTTGACCCATTCACACCTGATACTAATACAGACAAGGATCAGAGATTATTAGTAAATGGTGAGACAGCACAGTGGTGTGTAGACCACAAGATTAAGTGTGTAGGCTTCGGTGATGGTGTTTCAATTGAGAACTGCAACGAAGATGTTAAGCCTTTCCACGACATCTGTATGGCAGAGAACATCGTATTCCTTGAAGTATTAAAGAACCTTGATAAGCTTTCACAGGATACATTCTTTATGTCATACTCACCACTTCCAATATATGGCTTGGATTCTTGCCCAATCAGAGCTTATGCTATTGAAGGTCTTGCAGAATTCACCCGCTAATCAGTGAAAAATGTATTTAACATAATATAATATGCTGGCGGTCTTAAGGGCTGCCGGCAGCAATAGAAATAATAAAAAAATATTTATTACCGCAATAGCAAAAATAATAAATAAAGAAAAATATTTATTACGGTAATAATAAACAGATAAAAGAAGAATATTTTAAGAAGAAATAATATTTAAGATAACAAAAATGTGAAGAAATGGAGGCATACTATGAAGATAGCGGTACTTGGAGCTGGTGCCATGGGTTCTATATATGGTGGACATCTTTCTACTAACAATGATGTATATATGATTGATAAGAAGGCAGAACTTGTAGATAAGATTAATGCAGACGGATTAAAGTTATTTGAGAATGATACAGATGTAATATATCACCCAGCAGCATTACTTAGTAGTGAAGGAATAGGTGAAGTAGATTTAGTAATTATATTTGTAAAGGCTTTATATTCAAGAGCAGCACTTATGGAGAATAAGGGAATAATAGGAGATAACACATATGTAATGACTCTTCAGAATGGTGCAGGCCACGAAGACATTATCTTGGAATTTGTTCCTAAGGAAAGAATTATCATAGGTACAACAGAAGATAATGGAGCAATCCTTGGTGACGGATATGTAAGAAGAGGCGGCAAGGGCAAGACCAATATCGGTATGCTTGTTGAAGATTCACAGCATATGCTTGACAAAGTTAAGGTCTGTCTTGACTCTTGTGGATTTGATACACACATTTATGATAATATCCAGCAGCTTATATGGGACAAGCTGTTTACTAATGTTTCACTTAGTGTTCTTACAGGAGTTCTTCAGGTTCCAATCGGATTTATCGCAACAGATGAATATGCATGGAATATGACAGTTATTCTTATAAAAGAGGCAATGCAGGTAGCTAAAGCTATGGGGCTTGAGTTTAATGAAGAAGAGATGATTGAACGGGTAAGAAATACATCTCTTAATTCTCCAGAAGGAAGAACATCTATATATGCAGACCTTAAGGCAGGAAGGCTTACGGAGGTTAATACAATCAGCGGTGCGGTAGTTAAGGCTGGTGACAGATTGGGAGTTCCAGTTCCATCACATAAGATGATTGTTAATATGGTTCATGCAATGGAGAACAAAAGCAAGAATAATGTAGAATAGAATATAAATGTATATATTATAGAATTTCATATTTATAATAGAAGGGAGTTTTGTTATGATATTTTCATCAATTCATACAAAGGATGATTTTAAGAATTATCCAGCAGCAGTACAAAGAGCAATAGAATATTTAAAGAACAATGATTTTACTAAAATGGAAACAGGCGTATATGAGATAGAAGGAAAGCTTATGTATGCACAGGTATTCGACGCTGAGACAGAACCATTAGAGGCAAGAAAGCCGGAATACCACGAGAAATATCTTGATGTACAGTTCCTTGTAACAGGAAGGGAAAAGTTAGGCTTCACACCAGATACAGGTAACTACGAAGTGGCAGAAAGATATGATGAGAGAGATCTTATATTTGTTAAAGATGTAGAAAATGAAGGCTTTATCACATCAACACCTGGCTGCTTCTGTGTATTCTTCCCTACAGATATTCACAGACCACAGGTTGCAGATGGAGAGCCTATGAAGGTAAGAAAAGTTGTAGTTAAAGTAAGTGTAGAACTTTTAAAGTAATTCACTTGTATGCAAAAGCATAAGAATGGAGGATTTTATGGGTAAAAAATTGATGGCATTATTATTATGCGTATGTTTAATGGCCAGCTTTACACTTACGGGATGCGGAAGTAAAAGTGCAGATGGTCAGGAAGTTAAGGTTATCAGAGTAGCATTTAACCAGAATGAAAATCACCCACAGTATAAAGCTATGAAGGAGCTTGGTGAGAAGTTCGAGAAAGCTACTAATGGCAGATACAAAATGACTATATATGCTAACGGTGTACTTGGTGAGCAGGGTTCTATGGCAGAATTCATCAGAACTGGTGCACTTGATATGGCTATAGTACCATGTTCAGTTCCAGAAGGATATGATTCTAACTTTGCTATTGTCGGTGCACCTTATCTTTATCAGGATATGGATCATTTAAGAAGAGCAACAGAATCAGGGGTATTTACAGACCTTTTCAAGTCAACAAGAAAGTACAATTTTGAAGTCCTTACAATATATACAGCAGGTGAAAGAAATATATATGCTGACAAGCCTATCAACTCAGCAGATGATCTTAAGGGTATGATTGTAAGAGTAAATGATAGTACAACATATCTTAATATGGTTAAGTATATGGGTGGTACAGGTACAGCAATGTCACAGTCAGAAGTGTATACAGCACTTCAGCAGGGTGTAATTGATGCAGGTGAGAACAGTGAGCTTGTATATTCAGATTTCAAGCATTATGAAGTAGCTAAATATTACTCATATACAAGACATATTGTTCACCCTGATGTAGTTGTAGCAAGTACTAATTTCCTTGACAGCATGTCAGAAGAAGACAGAGCAATATTTGATAAGCTTGTAATGGAATCAACAGAATATGAATTTGATACATTTAAGGAAGCTGTTGAGGCAGGTAAGAAAGAAGCAGAAGAACACGGTGCAATCTTTGTATATCCGGATACTAACGAATTCAGGGAAAAATGCCAGCCATTACTTGATAGTATTGCTAACCAGTCAGATATGACAAAGGATATTTATAATAAAGTAGAAGCTTTAAGAGAGGAGAATTAATATGAAGACAGTAAAAAATATATTAGATAAAGTAACTTCGTATGCAAGTGTATTCATATTTATAATGATGGTACTTATGGTAACTTATCAGGTTGTTGCCAGATACATTTTCTCAGCTCCAAGCAGTGTAACAGAAATACTTACAAGATATTCATTTGTATGGTTAATAATCATATCTGCAACATATATGTTTGGACAGAGAGAGCACATTAATATTGCAGTAGTAAAAGATAAGCTTCCTAAGAAAGCTAAGAGAATCGTCAATATAATAATTGAATGTGTAACAATCGCATTTGCTGGTCTTATAATGGTATTTGGTGGTTTTAAGATTACACATATGAATTTCGTACAGTTTGACTCAATCTTGCATATTCCAACAGGTATTATATATTCAATTATTCCAATATGCGGTGTAATAATTATCTTTTACAGCATATACAATATCGGACTTGAACTTAAAAAAGATGAAGCATAAAGGTACGCAATGCACATAAGTGCATAGAAATGAGAGGTATATATGAGTATAGCATTACAGGTAGCCTTAGTAATGGTTACAATACTGGTTGTACTGCTTGTTATCGGCGCTCCAATCGGTGTAGCAATTGGTATGTCATCAGCAGTATCAATGATATGTATGATTCCAGCAGATGTTTCATTTGCAACTTCTGCTCAGAGAATATTTGCGGGTTCTAATTCATTCTCGCTTATAGCAATTCCATTCTTCATTCTGGCAGGTAATATAATGAATAATGGTGGTATAGCAACAAGACTTGTTAATTGTGCCAAGGTAATCAGTGGACGTATGCCAGGTGCACTTGCACAGTCAAATGTAGTAGCTAATATGTTATTCGGAGCTATATCAGGTTCTGGTGCAGCAGCAGCCGCTGCTATGGGTGGTACAATCGGACCACTTGAAGAAAAAGAAGGATATGACAAGAACTACAGTACAGCAGTAAACGTAGCATCTGCTCCAGTAGGTATGTTAATTCCACCAAGTAACACAATGATCGTATATTCAAGTGTTGCAGGAAGCGTATCAATCGCAGCACTCTTTATGGCAGGTTATATTCCAGGTCTTCTCTGGGGTGGTGCAGTTATGATACTTGCAGGAATTATGGCTAAGAAGCGTGGTTATCAGGCAGAGCAGAGAGTTCCAGTTAAGGTTGCTCTTAAGACATTCTGGCAGGCAATCCCAAGCCTTTTACTTATCGTAATCGTAATCGGAGGTATCCTTGGTGGTATCTTCACAGCAACAGAAGGTTCTGCTATCGCAGTAGTATATGCAACCGTATTATCACTTATATATAAGGCTTTCAAGATTAAAGACATTCCAAGAATTGTCCTTGAAGCAGCTAAGACAACAGGTATCATTACATTTATGATCGGACTTTCATCAATTATGTCATGGGCTATGGCATTTACAGGAATTCCAGATATGATAGCAAATGCAATCCTTGGTCTTACAACTAATAAGTATCTTATCTTACTTCTTATCAATGTATTATTACTTGTAGTTGGTACATTTATGGACGTAACACCAGCGATACTTATCTTCACACCAATTTTATTACCAATCTGTAAGTCATTCGGAATGGATCCAATTCACTTTGGTATCTTACTCTGCTTCAACTTATCAATTGGTACAATAACACCACCTGTAGGAACAATTCTCTTTACAGGCTGCCGAGTTGGTGGAACTACAATCGAAAGCGTAATAAAGACATTGCTTCCATACTTTGCAATAATACTTATTGCCCTCTTGCTTGTAACTTATATACCAATGCTTTCAATGTTCCTTCCTAAGGTACTTGGACTTGTATAAATAAAGGTATATAGATAAAGAAAATGTGCTATTAACTTAAGAAAGAACAGCACTATTAATAACGATAAAATGTGGATATACACCACATTTATATAAACTTTTTTCCTAATATTATGTATGGAAACCGTATTGGTCATATGGCTGATACGGTTTCTTTTTACCATGAATTATGGTATGCTGTTAATAATAATTGTTATGGAGGGAGCATATGCCATTTACACATTTACACGTCCATACAGAGTATTCACTTCTGGACGGTTCAAGTAAAATAAAAGAGATAACTAAAAGAGCGGCAGAGCTTGGAATGGATAGTCTTGCGATAACAGACCATGGTGTTATGTACGGAGTTATTGATTTCTACAGGGCTGCAAAGGATGCAGGAATAAAGCCTATTCTTGGTTGTGAGGTGTATGTTGCTCCGGGTTCAAGATTTGATAAGGAAGCAGGAACAGGTGATGATAAATATAACCACCTTGTTCTGTTAGCAGAGAATAACAAGGGTTACCAGAACCTGATGAAGATTGTATCAAGGGGCTTTACAGAAGGTTTTTATTATAAGCCAAGAGTTGATAAAGAAGTATTAAGGCAGTTTGGTGAGGGGATAATCGCATCAAGTGCCTGTCTTGCAGGAGAGGTTCAAAGATACCTCACAAGAGGAATGTATGAAGAAGCTAAGAAGGTAGCACTGGAATATCAGGATATATTTGGCAAGGGTAATTTCTTCCTTGAATTACAGGATCACGGAATTGCAGAACAGCATTATGTTAATCCACAGCTTTTAAGAATGTCTGAGGAGACAGGAATTGAACTTATATGTACTAATGATGTGCATTATACATATGCAGATGATGCTGAGGCACACGATATACTGCTCTGTATACAGACAGGAAAGAAAGTTACAGATGAGAACAGAATGAGATATACAGGTGGACAGTATTATCTTAAATCACCGGAAGAAATGTCCGATTTATTCAAATATGCACCTCAGGCAATAGCCAATACAGAAAAGATTGCACAAAGATGTAATGTAGAGATAGAATTTGGAGTTACCAAGCTCCCTAAATTTGCAGTGCCAGATGGCTATACATCCTGGACATATCTTAATTATCTGTGTTACGAGGGACTTAAGAAAAGATATCCAAATCAGGCGGCAGATATATCTGTTGAGGATTTTGTCAGAAAGGCAGAAGAGGAAGCAGTTGAGGATAGAAAAGATGTAGTTATTAAGATTGCCAGGGATACTAATAATATATTTGAAAGATTGGCATATGAACTTTCAGTCATATATTCAATGGGATATGTAGATTATTTCCTTATTGTATGGGACTACATTAATTATGCTAAAAGGCACGATATACCGGTCGGTCCGGGAAGAGGTTCAGCGGCAGGAAGCATAGTATCTTACTGCCTTGAGATTACAGACCTTGACCCTATTAAATACAGCCTTATCTTTGAGCGTTTCTTAAATCCTGAACGTGTATCTATGCCCGATATTGACGTGGATTTCTGTTATGAGAGAAGACAGGAAGTAATAGATTATGTAGTTGCCAAGTATGGTAAGGATTGTGTATCACAGATTGTTACATTTGGTACTATGGCAGCTAGGGCTGTTATAAAGGACGTTGGAAGAGTGTTAGACCTTCCATATGCTATGGTTGATAATATTGCCAAGATGGTTCCAAGAGAGATTGGAATTACAATAGATAAAGCAATTAATGAAAATCCAGACCTTAGAAATGAATATGAGAACAATGAGGCTGTAAGAGATTTAATTGATAAGAGTAAAAGGCTTGAGGGACTTCCACGGCACGCATCTATGCACGCCGCAGGAGTTCTTATATGTGGAAAGCCAGTAGAAGATTATGTTCCGTTATCAACTGGATCTGACGGTGCAGTAGTTGCCCAATTTGTAATGACAACGCTTGAAGAATTAGGACTTCTAAAAATGGATTTCCTTGGTCTTAGAACACTTACAGTTATTAAAGATGCAGAAAATCTTATTAAAAAGCACAATAAGGACTTCTCTATAGATAAGATTGACTACACTGATAAAGGGGTATTTGATGCGATAAGTACAGGAAGATGTGATGGTATATTCCAGCTTGAAAGTGCAGGAATGAAGTCATTTATGAAGGAATTAAAACCTAGCAATCTGGAAGATCTGATAGCGGGTATATCATTATACAGACCAGGTCCTATGGACTTTATTCCACAGTATATAGAAGGTAAGAATAACCAGCAAAATGTTACTTATGCCTGCCCACAGTTAGAACCAATTCTTAAACCAACCTATGGCTGTATTGTGTATCAGGAACAGGTTATGCAGATTGTACGAGATCTTGCTGGATATTCGTGGGGACGAAGTGACCTTGTCCGTAGAGCAATGTCTAAGAAAAAAGCATATGTTATGGAGCAGGAGCGTAAGAATTTCATATATGGCAATCCAGAAGAAGGTGTTAAGGGCTGTGTTAATAATGGTATAGATGAGACGGTTGCAGGAAAGATATATGATGATATGATTGATTTTGCAAAGTATGCCTTCAATAAATCCCACGCTGCCTGCTATGCAGTTGTATCGTTCCAGACAGCATTTTTAAAGACATATTATCCAGTAGAATTTATGGCGGCACTTATGACATCAGTAATTGATAATACATCAAAGGTAGCGGGATATATATACGCCTGTAAGCAGATGAATATCAATATTCTTCCACCAGATGTTAACGAGTCACAGATGGAATTCTCAGTAGATAATGGTGGCATACGTTTTGCAATGGCAGGAATTAAGTCACTTGGAAGACCGACAATCAATGCAATTATAAATGAAAGAACAAGTAATGGTACTTTCACATCAATGCAGGATTTTATTAATCGTATGTCAGATGCACTTAATAAAAGGGCAGTAGAGAATTTTATTAAGGCGGGAGCATTTGATACCTTTGGTAACAAGAGGCGTGCGATGATGCTTGTGGCAGACAGTATGCTTGATAATGCGGTTAAGCAGAAGAAAGATTCGATGTCTGGACAGATGTCACTGTTTGATTTTGTCGGCGAGGAAGAAAAGAAAGATTATGAGATAAAAGTTCCGGATGTTACGGAATACACTAAGGAAGAACTGCTTGGTTACGAGAAAGAAATTCTTGGTGTATATGTAAGCGGACATCCTCTTGATGAATACACTGGAATGGTGAAGAAATATATAACCAATGTAACAACAGATTTTGAGATAGATGATGAGACAGGCGAAACTAAGGTAAGAGATGGCAATACTGCTACGATTGGCGGAATGATAATGAATAAAAGCGTTAAGACAACCAAGAACGGACAGCTTATGGCATATCTTACAATTGAGGATCTTGTTGGAACTGTTGAGGTAATCGTATTTCCGAGGAACTTTCTTATTAACCGGCCAGTTATAGATACAGCAGATAAGGTGTTTGTTACAGGAAGGGTTCAGGCAAATGCAGATGAGAACGCAAGGCTTATATGTGATAAGGTTATAGATTTTAACACTATTCCAAGAAAGCTCTGGATAAGATTCGAGAGTGAAGAAGAATACCAGTCAAAGCAGAGTGAGCTTAATGATATTCTTTACAATTCAGATGGAAAAGATTCTGTTATTATATACTGCACTAAAGAAAATAAAAGGATTGCCATTCCTGCAAGCAGGACTGTACAGGTTAATTCAGAACTTCTTATGAAGCTTAAGGGTCTGTATGGAGATAAAAATGTTACGACAACATAAAATAATTGTATAAAAATTTAGATAAAAATTATCTAAAATAATATATCTTTTTAAAGATTTGTGGTACTATTAAAAAAGGTTAAACTATTTAGACAATTATAAAGCTGTAAGTGTTATAAAAGTTGTATCTGTTGACAGAGAATACTTTGTTACTTATAAGATATTTATATGGTGAATGTCATAGACTTTAGATGAAAGGGGAAATTATTTATGGCTAAAGAAATTAAAACAATCGGTGTATTAACAAGCGGTGGAGATGCCCCTGGTATGAATCCTGCAATCAGAGCTGTAGTAAGAACAGCTATTAACAAGGGTCTTAAAGTAAAAGGAATTCAGAAGGGCTACAACGGTCTTATTAATGATGAGATTATCGATATGGATAAGAAGAGTGTTTCTGATATTATACAGAGAGGTGGTACAATTCTTTATACTGCTAGATGTCTTGAGTTTATGACAGAAGAAGGACAGAAGAAGGCTGCTGAGGTATGTAAAAAGCACGGGATTGATGGTATTGTTGTCATAGGTGGTGACGGGTCTTTCCGTGGAGCACAGAAGCTTGCTGAGACTGGAGTTAATACAATAGGTCTTCCAGGAACAATTGACCTTGATATTGCCTGTACAGACTATACAATTGGTTTTGATACAGCGGTTAACACTGCTATGGAGGCTATTGATAAGATAAGAGATACATCAACATCTCACGAAAGATGTAGTATTATTGAAGTAATGGGACGTAATGCAGGCTATATTGCACTTTGGTGTGGTATTGCTAATGGTGCAGAGGATATTCTTCTTCCAGAGAGATATAATGGTGATGAACAGGCAATAATTAATCACATTATTGACGGAAGAAAGAAAGGCAAGAAGCATCACCTTATAATTAATGCTGAAGGAATCGGACATTCAACAGGAATGGCAAGAAGAATAGAAGCTGCTACAGGAATAGAGACAAGAGCTACTATTCTTGGTTATATGCAGAGAGGCGGCTCACCTACATGTAAGGACAGAATGTATGCTTCTATTATGGGTTCTTATGCAGTTGATCTTTTAGTTGCAGGAAAGAGCAACAGACTTGTAGCTTATAAGGACGGAAGGTTTGTTGATTATGATATTGATGAGGCACTTGCCATGACTAAGGATATTAGTGATTATGAGTTTAATATAAGTGCTATGCTTTCTAACTAATTATACAGGAAATGGTGAAAAATGATTACAAGTACAAGTAGTTCGCAGGTTAAGCACGTAGTGAATTTGCAGAAAAAAGCAAAGTTAAGAAAAGAGGAGAAGCAGTTTGTTGTTGAGGGCGTGAAAATGGTGTCAGAAGCACCGGCAGACAGACTTGTAAAGGTATATGTATCAGAGACTTTTAAGGCTGATAATGAGGAATTCCTTGAAAGAATGAATTATGACAGCATAGGAAAAGACGTGCTGGAGATTGTGACAGACAACGTGTTTATGCGTATGGCAGATACACAGACACCACAGGGGATTATGGCAGTTGTCAGAATGACAGATACAGATTTGGAAGGCATACTTTCAGACAAGCACAACCCATTACTTCTTATTATTGAAAATCTTCAGGATCCCGGTAATCTTGGAACTATTGTAAGAATGGCTGAAGGTGCAGGCGTTACAGGAATTATTATGAGCAGTAACACAGTTGATATATACAATCCTAAGACAATCCGCTCGACTATGGGTTCACTTTACCGTGTGCCGGTTATATATGTAGATGATATATGCGAGGCGGCTGATGTATGTAAGTCTAAGGGCGTGACAGTATATGCGGCACACCTTAAGGGTACAGATAATTATAATAAGAAAGATTATACAAACCCTACTGCATTTATGATTGGCAATGAGGGCAATGGACTTACAGATAAGTTAGCAGATAAGGCTGATGAATATGTAAGAATTCCAATGCAGGGTGAGGTTGAGTCACTTAATGCTGCTATTGCGTGTACAATTCTTACATATGAAGCAGTAAGGCAGAGATTGTAATAACAGGCAGAAATGTGTCGAAGCTCTCTTTTTAAGGGTACATTTTCATAAATATTTAATAAATGTTAAATCAGTAATATAAGCACAAAGCCACGGAAACACTGTGTTCCGTGGCTTTTTGTAACAAATTTGACAAATTTGATTAACTTTGCTATTATACTTTCGTAACAAAATGTAACAATTCTGTAACATTTTGTAGGTGCATTTAACAACTTGTGCCGGAAAGGGAAAAACTTTATGAAACTTAGAAGTAGCAAAGCTGCTTGTTGTTTGGGAGCTACGCTGGTAGTGATGATGATGCCGGTTCTTCCAAAGGTAACAGACGCCAAACCTACCTATGAGCAACACGAAAGTACAATTACTGATACCGAGGTCAGAGTTGCATCATACGCAGCCAATGTTGAGGAAGTAATTTTAACAGGTTATGAAGAACAGCAGGGGCAGATGCAAAATAAAGCGCTTGCAATTACAGAACCTTATCTTGATGTATATTCAGCCGATGATGAGAATTCATCAGTTAATGGAAGACTTTATAAGAACACAGTGGTAGATGTGTTGGAAGTTAATGGCAGTATGACTAAGATAAGCTCAGGTAATTGCGAAGGATATACTAAGACAGCCGCTTTATTATTCAATCAGGAGGCAGAGGTTATAGCCCAGACTCTTGATGAAAAAGATATCCTTACAGGATATACAATTGAAGAGGCAGAAGCAAAAGAGGCAGAGGAAGAAGCTGCCAGAATTGCCGAAGAAGAAAGAATTGCAGCAGAACAGGAAGCTGCAAGGATAGCTGAAGAAGAAAGAATACAGGCAGTTATATCAAGAACAATATCTGGAACAGATATATCGTATAACTCAACAATGAGCGTAAGTAATGAAGAAATATATCTTCTTGCCTGCATTATTGACTGGGAAGCAGCTTATGAGCCATATGAGGGGAAGCTTGCAGTTGCTAATGTTGTATTAAACAGAGTTAGAAGCTCTAACTATCCTAATTCAATAACAGGGGTTATATATCAGAAGTCACAGTTCTCAGGAGCATCAGATGGAGCAGGCGGCCCATCAGCTAAGTTCCAGAACAGACTTAACAGTGGTATCCGTACACAGGAATGTATGGATGCAGCACTTGAGGCATTGTCAGGAAAGAACAATATCGGCGGATATACATCATTCAGAATGGTTTCAATAACCAATCTTTCAGCAATGTCAGACTATGTAATAATCGGTGGACACGTATTCCACTAAATAAGAATACCAGCCAGTGAACAGATAAAAGTCACTGTGCTGGTATTTTTTATGATTAGAAAATAGATGAATGTTACCACGCTGGTATTTTTATAATTAATAAACAGTGATGTAAGCAGGTAAGTGTTATTTGAATATGTAAGAAGTTGCATTTATGAGCTGTTTGCGATAAAATGTTATCTAAATTTATAAATCGGGTATTATTAGCAGGATAATATGCTATAGCCTTAGAGCAGAGATTGTTTACATATGATTTATGCTAAAGAATGGAGGAACATTATGAATCTTAAAGGAAGAGATTTTTTAACATTAAAAGACTATACACCAGAGGAAATAGAATATCTTATAGAATTGGCTGCAAAGCTTAAGAAGATGAAGAAGGACGGAGTTGTTGAACAGCCATTACTTGGAAAGAATGTTGCTCTTATATTTGAAAAGACAAGTACAAGAACACGTTGTTCATTTGAAGTTGCAGCACACGACCTTGGTATGGGCGTAACTTACTTAGACCCTAAGGGTTCACAGATAGGAAAGAAAGAGAGCATAGCAGATACAGCAAGAGTTCTTTGTACAATGTTTGAGGGTATTGAATACAGAGGCTTTGGACAGGAGATAGTAGAAGACCTTGCAAAGTATTCATCAGTTCCAGTATGGAATGGACTTACTAACGAGTACCACCCAACACAGATGCTTGCTGATATGCTTACAATAAAAGAAAAGCTTGGAAGATTAAAAGGTGTTAAGTTCGTATATATGGGAGATGCAAGATATAATATGGGTAATTCACTTATGATAGTATGTGCTAAGCTTGGATTACATTTTACAGCTTGTACAGCTAAGGAATATTTCCCTAATGAAGATCTTGTAAACCAGTGCAGGGAATGGGCTAAAGAAAGTGGCGGTTCTGTAACATTAACAGAAGATGTTACAGAAGGCACTAAGGGTGCAGAAGTTCTTTACACAGATGTATGGGTATCAATGGGTGAGCCTGATGAGGTATGGACAGAGAGAATTAACGCACTTCTTCCATATCAGGTTAATAAGAAGGTAATGGACAATGCTGATAAGAACGCTATATTTATGCATTGCCTTCCAGCTTTCCATGACATAAAGACAACAATAGGCAAGGAAATTCACGATAAGTTCGGACTTGATGAAATGGAAGTTACAGATGAGGTATTCGAGTCAGAGCAGTCAGTTGTATTTGATGAGGCAGAGAACCGTATGCACACAATCAAGGCTGTAATGGCAGCTACACTTGGAGCATATTAAACCTATAAGTAACGTAACTATTAATTGCATAGAAATGAGGATTGGTATGTATTATACAACAAGTGGTTCTTATAAAAAGACCAAAATGATTATAGATTACACTAATATAGTTCTTACTATTGCAGCAACAGTTATATTTATTATAATAATGTTCTTAAGAAGCAGAAGCGGAGTGCTTTTTCCGATAGAGTTTCTTCTTGGAACAGTTGTTAATACACTTACGGCTGTGAAGCATTTTATAAATGGCAATAAGGTATCTGGTGTTATAGTTGCAGTGGTGGCACTTCTTCTAGGAATAATGACTGTATTTACTGCACTTGTGGTATTGTAATAATTATAGGACGGTACGAATATGAAATCAGAGATATTACATTTGTTAAGAAATGCAGATGGATACATATCAGGACAGCAGTTGTGTGAGGCATTTGGCGTATCAAGGACTGCTGTATGGAAAGCTATTAACCAGTTAAAAGAGGAAGGTTATGTTATAGATTCTGTGCAGAACAAAGGCTACAGAATTACAGAATATCCTGATATAATAACAGATACAGAGATAAGAAGCCTTCTTATAAAAGACAGTGCAATAAAATCCAGGGCTGATAAAGAACAGGACAGGGAAGCTGGCAATAATGATAGAAATGTAAGCACAGACAAAGAGTCTTATAACAAGCTTAAAGATAATAGCTCTGATGATAATAAGCTTGAGGGGATATTCCAGCATATCAGATATTTTGAGAAGACAGATTCGACTAATAACCAGGCAAAGCTTGCGGCAGAAAGCAATGCTCCTGACGGAACATTATTTGTTGCGGAATGTCAGACAGGCGGCAGGGGACGAAGAGGAAGAAGCTGGGAGTCACCTGCGGGAACAGGAATATGGATGAGCCTTCTGCTTCGTCCAGATATGAGCCCGGAGAGTGCTTCAATGCTTACACTTGTTCTTGCGATA
This sequence comes from [Lactobacillus] rogosae, assembly GCA_900112995.1. Classification (GTDB taxonomy): domain Bacteria; phylum Bacillota; class Clostridia; order Lachnospirales; family Lachnospiraceae; genus Lachnospira; species Lachnospira rogosae. The sequence goes on from FONU01000018.1 coordinate 76,028, forward strand.
GCAATGGTAGAGGCTATAAGGGAAGAAGTCAAGGATATAGATTGTTATATCAAATGGCCTAATGATATCGTTGTGAATGGTAAGAAGATAACAGGCATACTTACTGAGATGAGTGCAGAGATGGATCTTATACATTATGTTGTAATAGGCATAGGAATTAATGTCAATACAACAGAATTTGATGAGGCAATAAGGGATATGGCTACATCTTTATATCTTGAAACACATAGAAAGATTAAGAGAAGTAATATAATTGCTGCATTTTCAAGAAGCTTTGATAAATATTATCACGAATTCCTTAAGACTAACGATTTGTCACTGCTTGTCGATAAGTATAATGAACTTCTTATTAATAAGGACAGGACAGTCCGTGCTATATATGAGAAAGAGGAGCTTATAGCAACAGCGATTGGAATTAATAAAGAAGGCGAGCTTATTGTAAAAGATGAAGCAGGAAAAGAGATTGCAATAAGAGCTGGCGAAGTTTCAGTGAGAGGATTATATGGATATGTATAGTGATGAAAATGTGGTGCTTTGTGCATCTAATTCTTATGAGAAGAAATATTATTTTAACCCGGATTTTGACAGGCTTCCAGAAGATATAAAGAACGAATTAAAGATAATGTGTGTTCTTTTTACAGAGGAAGTCGGCGGAATACTTGATATGGAATTTGACGAGGAGGGCAACCTGTTATTCAAATCCACAGCAGATGAAGAAGATCTGCTGTATGATGATATAGCGTGCGGACTTCTTGTTAAGAAGAATCAGTATGAAAAAAGAGACCTGCTGGAATCGTTAGAGATGTTCTATAAAGTATTCTTCTTAGGTTTGGATGAGTAAAATATTATAACAACGGAGTTAAGATGAGAATAGGTAATGTTGATATTAAAACAAATGTCGCATTAGGACCGATGGCAGGAGTAACAGACCTGCCATTTCGTCTTTTATGCAAGGAACAGGGCTGTGGACTTTTGTATACAGAGATGGTGAGTGCCAAGGCGGTATTGTATAATAATAAAAATACAGAAGAATTATTAAAGACAGATAAGAAAGAAAGTCCGATAGCTGTACAGTTATTTGGTTCAGAACCACAGATAATGGCAGACATCGCCAAAAGGCTTGCAGAAAGAGATTTTGATATAATAGATGTCAATATGGGATGCCCAGTTCCTAAGGTGGTTAATAACGGAGAGGGGTCGGCACTGCTTAAAAATCCCCTGCTTGTAGGAAATATAGTGGAGGCTATGGCAAATGCAGTTGATAAGCCTGTCACCGTAAAGATAAGGACAGGATTTGACGAAACCTGCATTAACGCTGAAGAAATAGCATATATTATACAGGAGTCAGGTGGGGCCGCGGTTGCGGTTCACGGAAGGACAAGAAGCCAGTATTATTCTGGAAAGGCTGACTGGGATGTAATAAGGCGTGTTAAAGAAAAGGTTCATATTCCGGTAATAGGCAATGGCGATATAAGAAGTGGTGAAGATGCAGTAAGAATGTTTAAGGAGACAGGCTGTGATGCCGTTATGATAGGACGCGGGGCACAGGGTAATCCGTGGATATTCAGACAGGTCAAGGACTATCTTGAAACAGGAAATATTACAGCACCTCCGTCAATAGATGAGATAGTTGATATGATTATCAGGCACTGCCAGATGTTATGCGATGTAAAGGGCGAATTTACAGCAGTGCGCGAGATGCGTAAACATTTTGCGTGGTATACAGCAGGAATAAAGCACGCGGCGGCATTAAGAAATGAAGTTAATCATATAACAAAGCAGGACGAGTTCAATGAATTTGTACAGCAGATGCGTGGATTGACATAAAGTATTAGTTGAGATATAATATCTTGAACATTTTATTAAGCAATAGTAATAATACTATATAAATATTATTTATGGAAAGGTGACGAGCTATGGCAGAGAAACAGTTACTTACAAAAAAAGGATATGAAGAAAGAGTAGCTTTACTTGAGCACTTAAAGGTTGATAGAAGAAAGGAAGTTGCCCAGAAGTTAAAGGAAGCAAGAGAACAGGGCGATTTATCAGAAAATGCTGAGTACGATGCAGCTAAAGATGAGCAGAGAGATATTGAAACACAGATTGCAGAACTTGAAGAAATTCTTAAGAACGCAGAAGTTGTTCAGGATAACAATACAGATAAGGACGCTATCAAGATGGAAAGCGTTGTTAAGCTTCACGATGTAGAATATGATGAAGATATTGAATATGTAATCGTAGGTTCTTCAGAAGCAGATAGTCTTAATAACAAGATATCAAATGAATCACCACTTGGAGCAGCTATGCTTGGCAAGAAGGTTGGAGATACAGTTAAGGTTGAAGCACCAGCAGGAGTTATTGAATATAAGATTATCTCAGTACAGAATGACTAATTATATATAAAGGAGATAAGAAAGTGGCAGATAAGAATAATTCACAGCCAGATGTTAATGAGCAGATTAAAGTAAGAATGGACAAGCTCGCTGCATTACAGGAAGCAGGTAAAGATCCATTTCAGATAACAAAGTATGATGTTACACATCATACAGATGAAATAAGAGCCATCTATGAAGCACACGAAAAGGAACTTCTTGGCGACAGACCAGCAGTTAATACTGATGGTATGGATGAGCAGCAGGCAAGAGAGGCAGTTAATGCCGATTACAATGAGAGAAGAGCTATCATGGATGCTTCTCCTATTGAGGTAAGCTTTGCAGGAAGAATGATGTTCAAGAGAGTAATGGGAAAGGCATCTTTCTGTAATATTGCAGATCTTAAGGGTAGAATGCAGGCATATATATCAAGAGATGCTATCGGTGATGATGCTTATGCAGATTTTAAGAAGTCTGATATAGGTGATATATATGGTATAAAGGGCTTTATATTCAGAACTAAGACAGGTGAAATATCAGTTCATGCAGAAGAAATAACACTTCTTTCTAAGAGCTTACAGGTACTTCCAGAGAAGTTCCATGGAATTACAGATACTGATATGAGATACCGTCAGAGATATGTTGATTTAATAATGAATCCTGAGGTTAAGGATACATTTGTAAAGAGATCACAGATCATAAAGGAAATCAGAAGATTCCTTGACGGCAGGGACTTTATGGAGGTTGAAACTCCAACACTTGTTTCTAATGCAGGTGGTGCAGCAGCAAGACCTTTTGAAACTCACTACAACGCACTTGATGAGGACGTTAAGCTTCGTATATCTTTAGAGCTTTACCTTAAGAGACTTATCGTTGGTGGTCTTGAAAGAGTATATGAAATCGGACGTGTATACAGAAATGAAGGTGTTGACACAAGACATAATCCTGAGTTCACACTTATGGAGCTGTATCAGGCATACACAGATTATGAAGGTATGATGGAGCTTACAGAGAGCATGTTCAGACACCTTGCAAAGACTGTATGCGGAACAACTGAAATTACTTACAACGGTACTAAGATAGACCTCGGAAAGCCATTCAGAAGACTTACTATGAATGATGCTATCAAGGAATATGCAGGCGTTGATTTTGATACAATAAAGACAGATGAAGAAGCTAAGGCTCTTGCTAAGGAAAGAGGAATTGAGTTCGAGGAACGTCATACAAAGGGCGATATCATTAACTTATTCTTTGAAGAGTACTGCGAAGAGAAGTTAATCCAGCCTACATTTATTATGGATCATCCGCTTGCAATCTCTCCACTTACTAAGAAGAAGCCATCTGATCCAGAAAAGGTTGAACGTTTTGAGCTTTTCATCAACACATGGGAAATGTGTAATGCTTATTCAGAGCTTAACGACCCAATCGACCAGAGAGAACGTTTTGCACAGCAGGATAAGAATGCAGAGAATGGTGATGAGGAAGCACAGCACACAGATGAAGACTTCCTTAATGCACTTGCAGTAGGTATGCCTCCAACAGGTGGTATCGGATACGGCATCGACAGACTTGTTATGCTCCTTACAGATTCACCAGCTATCAGGGATGTACTTTTGTTCCCGACAATGAAGTCATTAGGTTCAGACAAGAATGCTGCAAAGTCTGAAAAGAGTACTTCTACAGAAGCAGCGGCATCAGAAGGTGATAATAATGGTTTCTTTACAGCTAATGATAAGATTGATTTTTCTAATGTTAAGGTAGAACCATTATTTGAGGAAGAAGTAGACTTCGACACATTCAGTAAGTCAGATTTCAGAGCTGTTAAGGTAAAAGAGTGTGTTGCAGTTCCTAAGTCAAAGAAGTTACTTCAGTTTACTTTAGATGATGGAACAGGCACAGACCGTACAATACTTAGCGGAATCCATGCTTACTATGAGCCAGAAGAACTTGTTGGAAAGACACTTATAGCTATCACAAACCTTCCACCAAGAAAGATGATGGGAATAGAATCTTGTGGTATGTTACTTTCAGCAGTAAACAACCTCAAGGATTCTGAGGATGAAGAGCTTCATCTTCTTATGGTTGATAACCACATCCCGGCAGGTGCAAAGCTCTATTAAGAAGTACCGTTTTACCGAATAGACGGGACGTACTTCATTTGATAAAAAACTAAAAAAACAGCGATTTACATCAAACTTACATCAATTGATGCAAAATTAAGTGCAAGCAAGAAAAAATCGCATAATTTGGAACATCAGCAGGAAAACAAGCACGAGCAAAGCGAGTATTTGTTTTCACCTGATGTGACAACGACAAAATCAAGGAGTGCGAAGCACGGCAACGGCAAAGCCGTTGGATTTTGGAGTGATAAATGAATGGGCAGTCCCAATCGGGATTGCCCATTTTTAAAACAAACAGAAATACAAATCGGAAGTTGGAGGATACACGCATGAAAATTGTAATCATTAATGGAAGTGCCAGAAAAGGAAACACGCTGACAGCAATCAATGCATTTATAAAAGGAGCATCAGAAAAGAATGAAATTGAAATCATTGAACCTGACAAACTCAACATTGCACCATGCAAGGGATGTGGCGTCTGTCAATGCTCTAAGGGATGCATCGATAAGGATGATACAAATCCTACAATTGATAAAATTGCTGCCGCAGATATGATTCTTTTTGCTACACCAGTTTATTGGTGGGGAATGTCAGCACAATTGAAACTTATCATTGATAAGTGCTACTGCCGTGGATTGCAGTTAAAAAATAAAAAAGTTGGCACGATTGTTGTAGGCGGTTCTCCCGTAGACAGTATCCAGTATGAGTTGATTGATAAGCAGTTTGACTGTATGGCAAAATATCTTTCATGGGATATGCTTTTCAAAAAATCATATTACGCAACAGCCAGAGATGAACTTGAAAAAAA
>FONU01000023.1 GCA_900112995.1 [Lactobacillus] rogosae
AAGAATATATTCATTGCACCGGACATATCCATTCCTAACTGTGAGAAAAGTTCACTTGCCTGTTTCTTTAAATTTTCATCTATTCTTACTTGTGTAGGTACTGTAGCCATAAAATCGCCTCCATCTCAAAATACAATAATAATATTATATGCACCTCTTATAATTATAATGTATCGTTTTGATTTACATTATCAATCATTTGTATTATTTCTCTTAAAATATCATTTACGTGAGGATTTCTCCAAATAACTCTCCTACAAATTTCCCATTACAGTCCTTGTAGTTTACTCTTGTGTCTTTGCAGTTTAATTCCTTAATGTGATTTATGAAACTATTAACCACATTTCCTATCTCCATCCAAATTCATCTAACTTAGGACATTCTATTTCATAATGATGTATATTCCCCAGTTCAAAAAGTTCCTCCGCAGTTTCTCTTGCAAGTTGCTCCGTACTGTACACCCCATAAAGAATTGCCTCATAATTACCATTCCCACATACATCATCATAGCCAATAACAACATATAGTTCCTTGTCTGCGTATGTTGCAAGCTTTTCATCCGGCACATCTGTCTCTACAGGTAATGCCATTTCTTTTGCCTCACTGACAATCTCATATTCATAATCATTAATCCACATTTCCTCATCCGCATACACACATTCATGAATATGATCAACTGCCAAAGCACATTTGTTTCCCATTGGATGCAACTTATACCCCTTTGGAGCAATCATAAGTGCATCAATCATATCTTCAACCATTTCTATATCATTGCTTAGAATTTCATACATAGGTTTCTCCATTTTACTGATGCCTCTTTCCATAAAAATAAGCTATTACCAGAAGAATTATTCTCCCAATAATAACTTATCAAATACATACGCACCTATCATTGTATAGTTTAAAGCTGTGTCCTTGTGATTTAATATAAATGTCTCCGTGTTTTACTGTCCATCTATATATCTTTTTAATTCAGCAGATTTATTCAACAACAAATCTGTAGTCTCTTTTCTCTCAAATGTTTTTCTATCATTAAAATCAATTTCATCTTGAGCAACAATAAACTCAATTATTTTCATAAATATCGACTTGCATTTTTCCTCATCAAATAACGTATCAATGATCTTGTTACAATATTCTTCCATTTTATTTTCGTTAAAACGAGGAACCTTTTTTCCGGATACATATATTCGAAACAGCATCATCGCATGATAACGTGATTTATTGTATTTTTTATCAATCACCCCCTCAGAAATCAGTCTCTCAACTTTATACTGTGCTATAGAACTGGTATAATATAATATTTTCTGATCATTCGCATTAAAAATCTTATTTCCAACTGCTTTAACAATAGTACCATAATTACCAGAGACACCATGTGGATTATTCAAAAACATCGCTGTTACCGACTTAATCTGTTGGGGAATATTAACTATTCTAGTCTTTGGAATAGCCTCTAATCGATACTGTCCAGTTCTTCTTTCATAATATAATCTTCGTTCATCTTCAAAAGTGCTATAATATGTTTCCAAATTTTTTTGAAAATCTGATAAAGCCTCTAACTGTTCTGGTTTTATTGATGTCTGACTATTTGTTGCCTTAGTAATACTATTACGTGTAATATCATCTTTTGTTCCTATTACTTTAATTGGGATTAAAAGCTCCTCAATTCCATCTAAATTCCTATTCTCATACAGAACATGGCTTGTCTGACATCCGTTCACTATCTGATAATCTGTAAGTACCGCAGTTGTTCCTGTTATTTGTACATTTTCAGCTATTATTGTGATCCCATTATTCAACATGCAAAATGAATTTTTATCCATTAATTGCAATGTAGTTGTTATGGCTTTATTAACCGGATTTCTATTTCCTAAAAAATCTCGAATATTATCATCAAAAACAGGCTTTAACGAATCACCATCACCCATAATAATTTTTTTATATTCGCTAAACGGGATTACTCCACTATATCCTATGCTATCACTATCTTCATCTCCAAACATAACAATATATTTTTCAAATTTAAACTTCGCTGTCAACATATTTTTTGTTCCACGATATAGTGACTGAATCTCTGTTGCTCCACAAGGAACAAACTTTATTTCCGAAAAAATATTTAAGTTTTGTAATTCTTTCTCATTTCTATTCTTTACCTTAACAAGAGTTTTATCATCAACCCATTTTCCAGTAGTAACGTAATACATTGACAATTTTGGATTACTCTCTGTCATGTATTCTGCATTATTATAAATAAACTCTTTCATTTCAAAGAAGTTTTGAATTTCAGATGTCGTAAATTCGCTACCATCTCCTTCAAAAAACGATTTTGTAAACTCAAAAAAATTTAACATTAATGTATTATCAAATGATGAAGAAGTCTTAGCTTGAATAAATACAAAATTCACATCCAGCATTCTAGAATTCTGAATCTGAAATTCTATTTCTGAAATAGAAGTCACCAACTTATGATTTACAATAATAGCAATTCCATCAATTCCCTGCGCATTCTTCCCTGTTGATATTTCTTCAAGTTTAATATCAACAATTCCATTTTCCTTATTAACGCAGCAATAATTACAAAAATGTTCAAATGCTGTATCTGTCTTTTTTTCATCTATTTCAAATAATTTGCAAAATTCACCTAAAAATTTTTGAGTAATTGGATCCACAAAAATTCCTCCTATGTTTATTCTATGATTATCATACCAGAATCTATGCCTTTTTTCAATATTCATCGACATTATCACCTCCTTGTATAATAATATGACCACCCTTCAACTATCATACTCACTTATCCGTTTACTTTAATTTATTACGGTCCTATCAATAATCATACCATTGCTCGTTTACGATTCTGGAGATATCGCTAACAATCCGCCCTGCCATATATAATATTTATATAAACTATGTTTCTCTTTTCTCCATAACATTATTTGACTTAGCTGTCATTGTCCTTGTAGTTTAAACTATTTCTCTTTATCAATAAGTGGAAGATTTCTTCTGATACGTTTCTTTGCATTCACTAATATTTCACCTATGACATTCTTCTCATATTCGTTACAGTCATCAAAAATCAGTTTCAGCTCCTCCTGATAGTCCACAGTTTTGTCAACTACATTTCCAAATAGTACATCTGCCGTAGTGCCTAGTGCATACGTAATCCTATGTACAGTTTCAAGACTTGGTGTCCTGACTCCATTTTCTATCCTACATAAATGCTGCGTAGAAATGTCTGCTACATTTGCCAGTTCTTCCTGCGTAATGCCTCTTTTCTTCCTTGCTTTTCTAATGTTAGTTCCGATTTCGCTGTAATCAAACTCCATTAGAACACACCTCCTAAAAATTTTGTTTGGTCTACAGACTAATTATTATCCTATTGGCTATTTCAAAAATAGTCTATAGACTATATCATAGCATCATAATATCGTCTATAAGCCAAGAGGTGAAATAAAATGAATGATAATCTGAAAGAAATCGGATTAAGAATTGCACAAGCAAGAAAGAAAAAAAGTATGAGCCAAGCTGATTTAGCCGAAAAAGCTCAAGTTTCTATTTCTCACATAAGCGACATTGAAAATGGAAAGAAACAAATTGGGATTGAAATATTTATAAGAATAACCGAAGCTCTTAATGTTTCTGCTGATTGGCTGCTCCGTGCATCAAACAATGAAGTTAAGCAGATTCAAAGGAATGAGTTTGACGAACTGCTTTCTGACTGTACTGCTGCTGAACGAAAATCTTTGCTCAGGATAATGCAGGATGTTAAGGAAGCCTTATTCAAATACAAAGATTCTATCTGATTTTACACAACTCAACCTTAATACTATCTCAAAATATGACCTGAATGCTTTGTAAAGCTTAGCCTTCAGGCCTTTATTTTTTTACCTTATTTCCACTATAGTATATTAATAACGTGGGCAAAAATGAACTAATTACTATGAAGAAATTTATCTCAATAGATATGCAGGCAACCGGGAAACAGATAAAAAAGATAATGTTACAGCAGGGTTACACCATTAACGATATCAAAGAATACCTTTATTTGAAAAATCCCCAAGCCATCTATAAATGGTTTCGAGGAGAATCCATTCCAAAGATAGATGTATTATTTGCCCTAAGTAAACTATTCAATGTTCCTATAGATGATTTGATAATTGGTGAATCGCTTATTATAGATAATCAGAACGAAACAAATAAAGGAGCAAATGCAAATGAATGAAGTGGAAAAGCATACTTTGTCTGTCGAAGACCAAAAAACCAAGATTCGTCAACGATACAAAGGAATTGATACTGACCTGATTGACATAATTCCATGTATTACTCAAGAAGATTTTTACAATGATACAAGTGAAAAAAGAGTAGCTGTTTACGCACGAGTATCCACAGATGGAATTAATCAGACATCATCATATGAGCTTCAAAAAAATCACTATGAAGATATGATCAACAAAAGACCTGGCTGGACTCTTGTTGATATTTATGCTGATGAAGGTATTTCGGGAACTTCCTTGCAACACAGAGATGCATTCAAACGACTTATGCGTGACTATGATGCGGGAAAAGTAGATATGATTATTACTAAAAGCGTATCCAGATTTGCCCGTAATATTGTCGATTGTATTGATAATGCCATACATTTGCGTGCCCTCAATCCACCCATTGGCATATTCTTTGAAACGGAAAGTATTTATACCCTTAAGGAAGATTATGAAATGAGTCTTGCCTTTGTCTCAACTATGGCACAAGAAGAAAGTCACACTAAATCAAAAACAATGGAGCGTTCCATTGATATGCGATTTGGAAGAGGCTTATTTTTAACTCCTGTTCTTCTTGGTTATGACCACGATGAAGATGGAAATCTTATCATTAACGAAGAGGAAGCCAAGACAGTTTGATTAATCTTTTTTATGTACCTGTATGGCTATTCTACAGGGCAAATTGCTGAACAGTTAAATATATTGCAAAGACCTACCAAGCTGAATAATACAAATTGGACTGCATTCCCGCCTTGCAATTTTCTTCCCCGCTTCAACTTTCTTAAATTTTTGCTTTCTTATCTGCATACCAGCCTCTCTTATTAGCCCAGATGACATCCTTGCTCCCCTAATAACCGGACTTGAAATTGCAACAGCTACTCCTACAGCTTCATTAACCTCTTTTCCGCCTTCGACTTGATTTGCAACTACCCCGGCACCTGCAACACCTGCAACTTTAAGCCTCTGAGACTTAATTTTGATTGAACTGTTCGCCTCATTTATCCTGTTTCTAAAAAATCTTTTACCCTTAGTTGTTGCATTTTCATTGATATTTACAACATTCTTAGCAGAATCTTTGTAAACGCTCCAACCCATGTACCTTGACTTTTAAAAGACCGTTAACCACGGTCTTTTTGTTTTCTGATGTATTCTGGCAGCTTTGGTGACCATGGAAGAAGATCTTCCAGAAATGAGCGGTCTGTATCATCCATATGTGCCGGTATCTGGGTCAGCAGATATTCAAAGTACTCATAAGGCTTTAAGTTATTAGCTTTAGCTGTCTCTGCTATGCTGTATATTATTGCTGAGGATGTAGCTCCATTGATTGTATCTATCATTTCCCAGTTCTTCTTGCCTATACAAAAGCCTCTTATTGCACGTTCCGATGCATTGTTATCCATTGGGACTTCACCATCTTCAAGAAATACTCTCAGATATTTTTCCTGATTGAGTGCATAAGTGACAGCCTGTTTCAGTTTAGCTGTGCTGGCTTTTCTTTCGTTTGATTTAAGGTACGCAAATAAAGCATCAACCAGTGGCTTTATTACCACCTGACGCTGCTTAAGTCTGTCTTCTGGTTTGAGTTCTTTCAGCTTATCCTCTTCACGGTAGACTGCCTGTATCTGTTTTATTACCAGATATGAAAGGCTTTCTTTCTGGGCAGCCTTTGGAACTGCCTTTAATGCCTCATCAAATTTTCGCCTGCAGTGTACCCAGCATCCGGCTATCTTAAGATCTTCCAGTTCCTTTTCTACTGTATGGTATACCTGATAACCATCGGTTACACATACCCCGGAATAATCTTTAAGAAACTGCCTTGGATGTGAAGCATTTCTTGTCCGCTGGTATTCATACAGGACTATCTGCTCATCTGAATACATATATCCTGAACGGTATACCCACATAAAGCTCTTGGAACCGGCTGGTCTGCCGTCTTTGTTTACAAGCACAGGAGTCTCATCTGCCTGGATTACATGAAATCCATAAAGCTTCATATGAAGATAATCATACATTACTCCTAGATATTCATCTGCAAGACGTATCATCCAGTTAGCCATGTTCTGGCGTGTTATGGCAAGTCCGTATCTCTCAAACTCTTTTTCAAGCCTGTATAAAGGTACAGCATTTACATATTTGCCATTCATGACTGCCGCTGCAAGTGATGGCGTTACAGGACTTGATGGCAGTAATCCCTTTGGATGTGGTGCACGCTTCATATGTCCGTCTTCTTTGCCGGCATATACACCTATATGGTGCTCATCAACTGTTATCTTAGCCGGTGTAAAGTGATACCTTTTAACGACTGTATCCGGAAGCTGTTTCCATCCCTTTTCACCGAATTCTGCTTTTAATTCTTCTTCGGTCATGTAATGGTCTATTCGCTCAACAGGAAGTCCTTCCATATCCACGACACGTTTGCCAGCTGTCTTCTTTCCATGTATGGCATTTATTTCCAGTTCTTCCGGCTCATTTGCATCAAGATCAGACACTGCTTCCGCTTCATTAAAGAATACTATCTTTCCATCTACTTCCATAAAACATATCTGGTTTGTATCAGACATTTTTTCTGTCTTTCTTCCAAACCTGTTATTATTGGCAAGCACCAGCTGTTCCATCATTTTCTGCATCTTATCATTAAGTGCTTTCATTTCTACTGTAAGAGTTTCCATCTGGTTCTGAAGATTAAGAAACATCTTTATAAGAAGTGTCTTATCTATGCTATTCAGTTCTTTCTCTGTATACTTAATCTCCATAACCACATACTCCTTTTCATGGCATTAAGTATAGCAGAAATCGTGTTATTATGCCACTTATGGCATTTGTCTGATTCGTCATTATGACGGTGGATAACACTTCTAAAAAGCCGGTATTTCTGGTTCTTTAGAACTATTATCCACATAAGGCAGGACACAGGGATGTATTAATTCTTTTATGTCCTGCATTTAGTGGATAATCCATATATTTGCTGTCACGATTATAGTTTTGAAAACTTTTTATATTATAAAAAATCTACTTTCTGCACAATGTTTACATTAGTGTTCCAGGATTATCCTGTGGCTTAATCGGGCGTTTTGCTATAATCTCAAAGCCTTTCATTAACTGTTCAAACTGCTGCTCATTTATCTCCAGTGCTTCTGTTACATTTCTTGGCCATTTGAAACTGCCTTCTTCAACCCTTTTATACATAAGCAGAAATCCGTCACCTTCCCATAGAAGTGCTTTTATCCTGTCATTCTTTCTTCCGCAGAATAAAAAGATTGTATCTTTATCGTGTAGATCAAGTTCAAACTGATACTGTACGATTCCTGCAAGTCCGTCTATTCCTCTCCGTAAATCCGTGTAGCCGGCTGCTATAAATATGCGTTTAAAACCGGCTGCATCATTAAGCATGGTTAAATGCCTCTATAAGATTTTTTATAAAATCAGGTGTAGCAGTATTAGTGATTTCAAATGTAACTCCATTGGTTTTTATTACAGCAGCTATTGTATTATCTTTAAAAGAACAGCCATCATTTTTGTTTTCACATATAGTATGTGTAATAGTTAATTCTGTTGATGCCGGGACTTCTTTAGTTACAGGAAGTTCCACAAATGTAGCTGCCTGTCTTTCAAAAGTATCAATACATGTTTCTTTAAGCTTTTTCTGCCAGTAGTAATACTGGTCTTTTGATATGTTGTTTATCTCAAGCCACTGAAGTATCTTCATGCCACTTGAACGGCATTCTTTTATTATAGCTGCCCACTTTTTAAGATTGTGCTGTGTTTCCAGCTCCCTAGCATTCAATAATTATAACCCCCTGAAAAATTTGTGATAATTGTACGAATTGTACAATTTGTTAAAATCGTACAACTTGTGCAACTGGATTATTATGGTTATATCAAATTTTTCGGAGTATTTGTAGGTACATGGGTTGGAGCGTTTACGAATCTTTTATGTCTTTTGTATATAAGACCTTTTATCTGGTTCCTTTGTATGAAACTCCATCTTTTTCTTGGTGTGAATAACCATTGGCTTATCATCCACTTTCTTGATATTCATCTTAATCTCACCTCCTCTCCGGGCATAGAAAAAGCCATTAAGAAAGTGTGCTGCCTTCCTAATGGCTATGTATAAATTATGTTAAAAACAACCTCAAAATATCTAATAGCAGTATATAATACACGAGATAGTTCTACTATTCTATACTAATAATTATTATGATTGATGAGATTGATTATTCTCTAATATTGAATTTCTCTCTTCCATTTTTTTGATTGAATTATCGCGTTCTCTTTCAATCTGAGAAAAATAGTCTGGTATCAAACATCCCAAAAAGATAAATTCATAAGAAGTAATAATCTGAATCAACAATTCCCAATTAAAACTATTAAAATCAACTAATGCTATACACGATGCAAACCAGAAAAACGAGAAAATACCAATTTTTTTAATGTAATTTTTCCCATTCTTATCAGTAAGAAGAATAACAGCACAAATTGCAGCAATTATTATGATTCCGATTAACTGTAAAAATTGAATCCAGCCTTTCGTCGGAAAGAATTCCTGAATAATATTTAAAGCAAATGCCACTACAACTAATCCAAATACGATTGGGAATTTTATAAGCCCTTTTATAACCTCTAAAAATGATATAAATTTCTCTTTCATTAATACCTCCATATAAAATTTACTAATTATTCCAACAATGTTTTTTCGTTTTGAAAAACATGAGTAATATCATTTGAGCAATATGCAATTTTATCAATTACTACATCGTAATGAGTACCACTTAATGCCTCTCGTACACTTTCTTCCTTAGTCCTTTCCAGAAATATCCTTTTAATATCCCAATGAAAATCGAAAGGATCTCATAAGCCGTCATCGGCGCCACGTCTACACTCCGCTCCGGTCGGCGCTAAACAAGCGTCCCCAGGACGCTTAACTCCCTGTCATGGGTACTTTCCTTAAATGGTATCCTAACACAGGAACTTATGTTAATGCAAGGATAAATGTTATATCTTTCAAAATCTTATTATTTTCTCCCAATTATAATAACATGATTACTTGCTCCTAAAACCGACTGTTCACGGCATACACTATAATGATAGTCGCACCAAGTTTTGAACTGATTTTCATCCCATTTGTCAACCTTTTGTGATAAAAGAGGAGCTAAACCATCTTGAGCGAAATGGTCTACAATTTTTAATCCATATCTTCGATAAATTGATTCCATTTCATCTTTTGATGAGTAATAAGTATCTGTCCAAAAGCACTTCTCATCATCATGCTTCAGCACACCAGTTTCAATAAGTTGTTTCGCCAAGTGTTCATCCAAATATTTTTCATTGCTCGTAGCAATATATTGAAAAACATAGTATCTTGGAATGTACGCAGTAACCAAAAGCCCGCCTTTCCTTAACACTCTTAGACATTCCTTCATGCATTTTTCTCTCTGCTCTTCTGTAATCAAATGATAAAATGGTCCCATATTGAGAACAATATCAAATGAATCATCTGCGAAACAGGACATATCTGTAGCATCCAAAACAGAAGTATTCATATGATAATTTTTATTGGTAAGAGTTCGATTAATAATGTCTATATGCCTTGGCGTAATATCTGTAGCAGTTACATCATGCCCCTTATCTGCAAACCAGAAAGCATAAATTCCTGTTCCTGCTGCACAATCTAATATTTTACTATTGGTGCCGATAATCTCATCCAAAACTCTTGTAGTTGTTACAAATTCAATTCTTCTTGCATTATTTGTAGTCAAACGATTTTCCTCTTTGTAATTCTCGTAACTGTCAACAACATAATTCATCACTAATTCCTCCGATTCTATTATTTTATGCATTAAAAAAGCTACCCTCCTTAAATTTACTTTAAGGACGATAGCTGATAGCTTCGTGTTACCACCTTAATTCATCTATATTTCGCAATATAGACCTTAGCAAGTACGGAAATTTCTTTCGATACCCTGACGCTGTAATGGGCGTTCCCAGTGTAGCCTAATGAATAAATCAGTCGGTACACGGCTCCAAGACTGGTTCAATATTTCTTCAATAGAGTTTTCCACCAAGCAACTCCTCTCTGTAATTTTCAAAATATTTACTATCTCTCTTCATCGCTTTTTAACATAGTAAATTCATAATTATTTTTTGTCAAGACATACAAAATAAAAATTATTAATTATTTAGAATAATATCTATTATATCTTTCTTTCCTTTAGTGTACAATCCCCTATTATCAGCATACTTACTTTCCAGTTCTTCCTTCACCCTCTGATACTGCAAAGCCATATTCGCATTAGCATTTAGACAATCTCTAAAATGAATATAATTCCTCCACTCAGTTCCATTCCACTTCACAACATGAATATGGTATGTCCTGATATCCTTTTTCATATCACCCATTACATAAAGAATCTGATCTTCCACATCCGAACCACGATAAAAGATTCCATCCTTCTGTAACTGCTCATTATATGACATTATTTTCTCAAAATCAGTTACCCCAACGACAATATCAATAATCGGTTTTGCTTTAATTGCCGGTATTGCTGTACTTCCAATATGCTGTATATCAATAGCAGCATCTCCTAATATAGAATTAAGTATTTTGATTGTTTGAATGGCAGCCTCATCCCACTGTTTATCATGTGGTTCAAGCTGCACTGTTCCTCTTTTTAATCCTAATGACATAGCAATCTCCTTAATATTACATCACAATTTCACTATCAAAATATTGCTCCTGAAAATAAATCTGCTGCCTAATCTCATCTTTTGAAAACATCATTCCGTCAGGCACAACTACCCACTTTTCTTCTATATCATCTTTTCTCCGAACAATGGCAATAATTTTACCTGTAAACTTCTTTACTGGTTCATTTACACCTAATATATAAGCGTCCTGCTCTTCTCCATCTGGTGCCATAACTCCTTCAATGTAACCATAATTTATTGGATAATACATATCCTTATATTCAGGATGATAACTTCCTAATGGTCTATCGACTGTGACAGTTACTGTTGCTCCAATTATAGAATTATTTTTACCTGTAAATACTTCTCTATCAATTTCGGCTGTATCAACGGATATGTCCAGTTCTCAGGCAACTCATCCATAAGCACAACTTTCTCCATTTCGCTATGTAATTCTTTCGCAAACTCTGTTATCTCTGCAAAGCAAAGCAGTCCAAATGTTTCTTCACCAGTATCATTTACTCTAGTCTTACCTGTCACCGAATATACGCATATTGGTTTTATCTCAAATTTGATAGCCCCAGTCTCTTCCTGCAACTCCCTTTTAGCTGTTTCAAAAATATCCTCCCCAGCTTCTCTATGCCCTCCCGGCACTTCATATGTATCTCTTTCTTTATGTTTGCAAAATACCCACTTGCCGTTACTCTGTGAGATAATTACTGCAAATTTCAATAGTTCATCATTAACTGTATCATAAAATTTTACTTCCATCACATTTTCCCTTCCCATTCCAGCATAAACTCATTCAGAAATTCCTGCATTACAACCTGTCTATGTTCTGCCAGTTTCTTTCCCTCAGTCGTATTCATCATGTCTTTCAACAAAAGCAACTTTTCATAGAAATGATTAATGCTTGTAGAATCTTGATTATTCCGATACTCTTCTTTATTCATTCCCATTTTAGATTTTATTTCCGGATCATAAATCTTTCTTCCCCTACTACCACCATATGCGAATGTTCTGGCAATTCCAATAGCTCCTATAGCATCCAGTCGGTCTGCATCCTGCACACATTTTCCTTCTATGGTATCAGGTACGACTGAATCAGTTCCTGCAAATGAAACCTCATCTATAATTTTGCATACCGCCTCTATCCTTTTACCATCTATTTTGTTAATTGTCATAAAATCAACTGCATTTTTCTTGATAGCATAATTGTCGGGAAAAAGCTTAATATCATCCACATCATGTAACAGAGCTGCCAACTGCACTGTTTTAACATCTGCATTTTCCTGTTTTGCGATTTTAGTAGCCAGTTTATATACTCGTATCGTATGATAATAGTCATGACCACTACTGTCTCCCGAAAATATATCTTTTATAAATCTCTTTTCATTATCTGTCATATTTTCTCCTAATCAACCTAACAAAGCAATATATTGATTTATGAAAATCATTACTCCACCCACAAATAGAGCCAAACTAGAGCCATTTGATAAAACAAATGCCGGAAACCCGCATAAATACAGGCTTTCGGCATTTTAATCCGTTATTCAAACTCTTCTTTGTAAAGTTGTTGTGTGGTGTAATGTATTGATTTTGGTGGTGAAAATCCAGGAGTTTTGTCCAAATTGTACCTGTTGCGTGGATTTTTAGGTGATTATATTGTCATTTTGTTGTCAGTAGAATAACTTGTCACTTCACCAGTAAATCTTTAATGCAATTATACCCATTTTATTTTTTCAAACACGAATGATATTGCATTTGATATAATTTTTCAAATTCTTCCAATATTAATCTAGTTGCATTTTTTACATTTTGACTTTTGCTTGCTTTTCCAAAATAAATATTTGCCAAACGCGATTCAAATGAATCACCTTTTACATTTTTTCTAAAATAATGTGGAAAACCATATTCAATAATGCACCTCCCATTCATTTCTCCAAATTCGAATCTATACTGTGCTTGAACCTGCCTAAGTATTAGTACATCATGATATGATGGATCAGAAATGTATTCTACGTTCTCTAATGTTTCCCCTTTTTCACTGTTAATTATAATATTTTTTACGCTTCCATTCATCCATTTTGCTGAATCAGGCAGTGGTTGTTTTGATTCCCTATCTGGTCCTATTTCTATATTTTTCACTGCTTCAAATTCTAAAAATCCATTTGGACTGTTATTAGCTATTGACAACATAAACATAAATCGCTGATTATTATTGAATTCTTTAGCAGATAACTCCATTGCATAATCAGAAGTTGCTACTGCACCTTTGTCCTTCAAAAGTTTCACTACATCCTTAACAACTTTTCGATTAATTACTTCTGTTTCAGATGATGTGAATTCATTTCTAAATGTAATTTCTTTGGTTTTTTCATCTTTTACAATTTCAACTCTTCCTGAAAATTTACTCTCACAATTTGCCCAATCTTTCGTGATATCGTCTCGTAAAATTTCGTATTCAAGAACAAGATTATTTTCAGAATTCATTGTAAATTGCATATCCGTATTAACAGTATAATTACTTGAATCATCTATTATTTTTTGAGGTTCAATCAAAGAAAGTGGCACTATATCATTTAAATTCTCATTTGTCGATGATTCAATTTTTGAGGTGCGAAATTTCACACTATCTTCTTTCGTCTTTTGAAACTCTTGTAATTTTTCAAACTCTTTAGGACTTATAATTGAAAGTGTAAGAAGCGGTATTGACATTTGTTTAGAATTGTCGCCTATGAATACTCCACGTTCTGCTAAAATCCCTTTTAAATCAGACTCACTTATACATGATCTTCTTAACAAAGGTTTTAATTTTTCACCAACCGGAAGCAATGTTTTTATATTTATTTCCTCCATTATTAAATCACCCCATCTCTGAAATCTGGTTTATACGTTATAACCTCAATATTTTTTACAAAATCAGCATTTTCAAAAAAACTTTTTGCCATTAAAACAACTTCCTTATGTTCAAACGAGTTATAATCTGGAAATGCTATTGTAACCTTTGCAGTCCATGTACTAGTTAGTTCCTGTGCTAATCCTATTAAGCGTTCTAAATACTCTTTACAAAAAGCTTCAGCAACACCAATAAACAATCTTTTTTCGTCACCATTGCTAATTGCTAACGGAATAACATTTGAGTTAATATACTCATATGGCATTTCTTTTCCTCTATATACGCGTTGTAGGCTAGAATTATTCAACCCCGTGTCAATATAAAAAAACTCAACGTTTTCTTTACCATATTTTGAATGAGCATAAGATAACAACTGATATAAGAATTGTGCTCTTTTGTTGTCTACCAATGCTATTGTTTCATACACACATTCTTGATTCATATAAAAATTTCCTATTTTGTCTATAACACTTTCATTTTCTCTCCCATCTTCACGACTTCTGTCAATCCAGAATATTAATCCCGATATAACCTTCTTATCTGTATTAGGTATCTTTTTCTTTGCTAATTCGCATACTGGATAGCACTCCATCGCATATGCCAAATCTAATACAAATTCTTTAAATTTACTTTTTATTCCGCTATCTGTTACTGGATATCCATCTCTACATTTAACGCTTACCAAAACATCTTGCTTAGTGGCATCTCTTAATTGAGATTTATATGTATAGACATAATCAATTCCATGCTTTTGAGACTCTTTAGAATTTTCCCTTTTATGTTTTTCTTTATGTACACATGGTACCGTCACCCCACTATTTGCATTATTCCATCCCATCATATCAAGAATATTTTTTACAATTTGTTCTCCGTATTCACCAGAGCTTTTCGCTTTTTCACCACCAGCCATTATATTTGCTCCTCCTAATCTTCATCATTATAATATATTTTATAATACTTTTTTTTCTTTTCCTTATCGTAACCTTTCTCAATCAAATTATTAATATCATCTACAGTATCATTAAATTTAATCTCCACATTATCATCTAATCTTATACTCTTCTTTATTGTTTTCTTAATTTTAGTTACAGCATTCGACGATATACTAAATTTATTATCTATCTCATATGAATCTAAATATACTTTAAACTTATCTGATTCTTCTTTATTATTAAATACTTTTTCTGAAAATTTTTCCAAATCAAATTCATCATTATTTTCGAAATACTCTACAGAATTGTTTATAAGTTCCAATTTCTTTTTTGGTTCTAAATCTTCATTTTTAGCAATATATCTTTTACATGATTTCAATGTCTTTGATGTATTGGCATATTCATTTTTTTCTTCCTCAATCATCAAAAAAAGTTTTTTCCAATACATGGCATCATTAACATTTTTATCTACAACACATACTTTATAATTTGAATCTGATGAATTAAATATAAGACATCCTTTATCCAATTTCTTAGGATTAATACCCTGTTGGCATTCAATATCATATCCATTTTCAGTACTATTAACTTGCAAATAATAATCTTTAGATTCTGATTTATAAATTCCTACAGCATCAGTGACATTATCATCTATTATGCAGTTTTGTAAATATACTATACACAATTCTCCTGCTTTTATGTTAGGATGCACTGACACTTCATACAGGTGCTTAGCAATATTTACAGATTGCTCATAAAACTGATCTGAATTATCAAATATGTGTTTTACATAATTATATATTTCATTCATTGCTATATCTGTCTCATGTACAAACCTGTATGTTATATCAAATTTAAATGTTGAAAAAAAGAATTGTTTCAGATACTGATTTGTTACTTTATTATTAGTATCACATATTTCTGTTGATAAATCTAGTGATTCACCTTTTACTTTATTTCCTACATTATGAATAATCATATTTTTTATGTTTACACTTGAAAAATCCTGCATGTCATCACCACTTTCTATCCAAAATGTATTATTACTTTTCTATGCCATCATTCTTTTCTCCGTTTCATGAACAATCACATACTTTGTATCTTCTTTTTCTTGTTCTAATTGTGTCCTTGCAAACTCCGCAATCGGTTCCGCAACAGCCAATGCTAAGCGTACCGGCACTGCATTACCTATCTGCTTATACACCAAATCAAGTTTGGCATTATCATTTCTGTTACTTGTTCCTCTGCTAAATTCATACCAATCCGGAAATGTCTGAATTCTTGCAATTTCCTTCACTGATAGGCGCCGATTATTTTCTTCTCCATCGCTGAAGATATATCTATCCTTGCCTATATGTTCCATAGGTGCTCCTGCCGGATGGATCGGCGCCTGTCTACCAGATGCCTGAATCGTAAAACTTGGTTGTGACCACAGTTTTTTTCGATTACGCGACATAAAAATAGTAGAGTACGAGCCTGTAAAATAATCTCCCGGATCATCCTCTAAATCACCAATTGCATCACGAAGTGTTACTACTTCTTTCAATCCATCAATGCCATACCCATGTGTAGGTTTCGGATGAACATATTCAAAGTCTGTATCATTCCTGACACCAACCAAAATCACTCGTTCTCTTATCTGTGGCACACCATATTCTGCCGAGTTTAAAAGTTTGTGATATATTGTATATCCTGCTGCTGCAAAGTCCTGAACAATTTGCTTGAAAACCTCACCCTTTCCAAGAGTCATCATTCCTTTTACATTCTCAGCCACAAAAATTTTGGGTTTGCTCTGCATCAGGCAACGAATAAAATGCAAGTATAAAAAGTTTCTCTTATCATCAACCAATCTCGGTCCAGCCTCTGAAAAGCCTGGGCAAGGGAAACCGCCTAATACAATATCTGCCTGGGGAAACTCCTTTATTTTTCTTATATCACTCTTGTCCATGTATATATACTTACCTGCATTCTGTGCATAGGTTTCTCTTGCTTCATCAAATATATCGTTTACATAAATCGTATTGAATACATTATTATTGATATTTTCATCAAAGACCTTTTTGTCTGCAAATGCTGCTTCCATAACTTCTTCGCCCATAACTGCTTTTAAGCCTGCTAATTCAAAGCCCAAATCCAGACCACCGCATCCCGAAAATAGCGACAGCAGGTTCCACTTATTAGGATCATAGTTAAGCTTATCAAACTCAATCTCTTCACTACAATCTGCAAATGCCTGTCTTTCTTCTTCAATTTTTTTATTTAGAAGTTCTTTTACTTCATCAACTTTATAGTCTGGAGCTGGTTTAAATTTACCACGCCCTCTTTCCTCTAAAATAACAGCCATGTTATCACCTCTATACTATTTTATCAGTTCCCGAATTATCCTCATCAATATCATCTGTTGTTCTGATATTTAATTTCCGCATATAATGAATAAGTCTTTCAGCCACCTCATTACCTTTTACTATCAAAGGCTTGTCAAAAACAAGTTCGGGAACTAATCTGTTATCAAGTGCATCCCAATTTACTTGAACTGATAATGGTCTATTCCCATCCCATTTTTCAGCAAAAGTTCTGTAATTCAAAGCCTTACAAGCAAAATAAATATCTGGGTGCATCATTACATATTCTCTTATAGGAATCATTTTATCTATTACATCTTGCGCAGAATACACATTCTCATCCATCAATATGTAGTTAGCGACACCACTATCTCTTATGATCTGCCCACAAACACTCGCATTTTTCTTATCTGGAGAAAGATTACTTCCTGCATAAACATCTACTACCTGTTCATCTGTAAGTAACATTTTCCCAGATAAGTCTCCACCACTTTTATTAAGCAACTCAAATTTCCATCCGAGGGTAATTGAACCCTTTTCAGTTCTTCTAAATCCATTTTTATAAATCAGCATTCGCTCATAAAATTTATCCTGAATAGCTGTAGTAGAGTGTTCTATAATATCTATCCAATCTTCACCAAATAATTGTTCTGCACGTTCTGCGCTCATCTTGTTTTCAATAAAATCCGCATTTTCTTTCTTATAAGAAATTTTTATTTCAACTTCATCTTCACAAGATTCTGCCAATATATAAATATCCGTTTTCGGTTCACCTTTATGACATGTTGGTTTTCCAGATAACATTACTGTATATCCTTTCCCATTGAAGACAAATTCTGTCCCCTTTGACATAAATTCTAATATTCTTCTTTCCGCAGCACCAAAATCACCCATGGCAAACCTCCTAATACTGTTTTCTGCAAATTTCATCTTTCTCTATATTCACAAATGAATTAATGTGTAATTTCCCAATGTCAGTTGCATTTTTCCTTATAAAATCAAACAATTCCGGATAATTATCCAAATAATAATACATTTGAGGACATACAAAATTTGGGTTAAACTTACGAAGTATTTCTAACTCTATTTCCTTCGTCATCTGAAAAGACAACACCGGCATGGCATAAGTATGTCTTGTCAGGAAATCATCTATTCGTTCACATACTTCTTTGTCCGCTTTGTATTGTTCTTTCCATGTGTTAATATCAATTCTCTTACCCAAATGAATCCTTCCAACTATCATTTTTACTGGAGAACTGACATACATATATGCCATTATTTCTTCATTTGGAAATGTTCTTCTATACTCAAATATCTTGCTACCATCCATAATTTTATTGTACCATTCTGGCTTGAAGCTCAATAACATTGTTCGCATAACAACTAACTTCCTTAATAAGTAATTAGAAAATTGTCTATCCAACAACATTATACATATAATATATGTTCAATAATCAGGACTCATATTTGTAATATTACTTAAAATAGCATTCCCATTCATCGAAATAAAGACAAAATCCCAAAATAATTTTACCACAATTCTCATGAATTCTCCACATTAATTGCCTTTCTATTTTGTGAATTTTTAACATCACCTTCCTCTCCCCACATCCTTGACCTTCTCCCCAATCCACTCCATAAACTTCTCGAGCAGATTAATCCCGCCAATCACAAACTGTTTCATAAACTCATACGCCTTTTCCAGATTTTCCTTGAGGCTACGTTTTCCTCCCGCAATATCTGATTCTGATACCTCAGCTCTATCACCTGCTCCTTCAGATAATCATCTCCATCGACCGCACCAAGCAGTTCCTTCTTAAGCCTTTACACCTCTTCTAGTTCAAATTCAGCCCGTTCAGTCTGTAATTTTGCAGTATCCGATATCATCATCCACTTGTCAGCCTCTTTTTGCGCCACCTCAATTTCCTTCTGTTTATCTGTGAGCTTATCTATATTCTCATAATATTCCAGCCGTAATTGTGAGTTCTTCAAGCGCAAATCCGTTGTTTCCGACTGTAATTTCTGGTTCTCGGATATGGTATCATCTAGCTTCTTTTGAGCCTCAGACTGTTCTTTTCTAAAACTGTCTTGCTTACTTTCAATTTCCTTCTCCAAAGAATCAATCCGTTCCTCTTTTAATTCCAGAACAACCTGTGCACCCTCTATCTCCTCCTCAAGTGCAGCCACTTCTTTTGCCCGCTCCTGCTTCTTATAATCCAGTACGGATAAATGCTTATTGTGTGTGTCTTTCTTTTTCCAATCAATTCCGTACCGGCTCATAATAAGAGCAATATCATCTTTCTCTGCCTCCGCCCACTGCTTCCATTCGGTGTTCCCTTTTCCTTCACTTACAAATCCTCTGGTAACAAGTGCCGCCTTAAGACTTGTCTTTGTCTCCAATCCTCTCTTGCAACCGGATACCCAAGGGATAAAATTAAGATGCAAATGTGGTGTTTCCTCATCCAGATGAATATAAGCACCAATCACATAAAGCTGTGGATTGCGAAGTTGGAACTTTTTCACATAATCCTTCAGCACCCATGTTGCAACCTCTGCAGAAGAACTACCTACTCCGGTATCATCCCTATTGCCTATCTGAACAATAACCTCATAAAATAATTTTTCCTGCTTGCTTCGGGAAATCTTATCATAATAACTTTTAATCTGCCTGTCCTTGCGTTTCTGTTTTGCATTGTATTCCTTAAGTGCCTTATCAAACAGTTTATGATATGCCTGTTTAATATCCTCATGGATAAGTGTGATATTATTTGGAGTGCGGCTGGCGTCTACATTGTCAGCTATAAATCTTCTCGTGTTGTGTCCAATAGAACCTTCCCCATTCATAAAACTAATCGTTCTTTCCATTGTCAAAATCCTCCTCTTTTTGTATGTATACAGACACATCCTTCTTATCCGTAATGAGTGCCGGCTACGGCACGAAACAGAAGTTTTTCCTGGGAAGGTTTTGTTACTTTTGTCAAAAGTAACGCAAAAGCACTTTTGACAGCTTCGCCATCAAAAATGCAGACCCGCAAGCGGGTTTTGCGCTCCTCGCCGGAGTGGCTATATGGCTCTCGTCGCTGGATAAAGCTCCCTTTGGGGAGCTTATGAGTCGCGTATACGCGACATACTATTTACCAGCCACAGCTCCGATACAGAACTCCACTTATCGCCTAATGAAAACAGTTCACCACATCATGCAGAACTACTTCCTCTGCTATCATTCTTGCCTGAGTCCTTAGCAGATACATTTCCACAAAAGAATTCGACTGCTTTGGTTTATGTTTACGCAACCACTCATTTTCAATATCTTCCAGCAATTCATAAGCCACTTCATTTACCTCGGCTGCTTTATCATATAATTCGCCAAATCGTACCAGACTTCTGTATCGTTGCGGATATTCCTTCTGTATGTAATCCATCCACATACGACCATATTTACCGACATCTGTACTGTTCTCCTCTCCACCGGATGTAATCAACGGATAAAAAATGCCGTCTTTTTCTATGTATTTCACACCTAATTTTTCAAATAATGTTTCTTCGCTCATAGCAGTCACTTCCTTTATACAAAATATCTGTTATTCCTCATTTGGTACTGTTAGTTTCTTCATATCTGCCAATGTTCCCGGTTGTTCCTTGAAACCTTCCAATATTTCCAGCATGGAGCGAATGGGAGTAAGTAACTCCCCATCCATATCCGATGCCTTTTCAATCCTTTCAAGCTCACGCTCAATCCTTTGCAGGTTCTGCCGGAATTGCACCAACATCAACGGATTGCCTGTAGCAACCACCTTTTGATGAAGAACACTCTGGATTATATAATCCTGCTTGGTACAAAATCCGCTGAGCTTCACTCTGTTATTCAACTCCTCGTTTTCCTCTGGTGACATGCGGAATGCTATTGTAACATTCCGCCATCTGTTCTTATCATCTCTATTCTTTTCTGACATTGACTAACGCCTCCCTTTCCGTTTCCAATTGTGCTGCCATATCCGTCTGCACCGTTGGAAATAAATGTGCATAATGATATGTGATATCTACCGCCTCATGTCCGACTCTTTCCCCTATTGCCAATGCAGAAAATCCTAAATTGATTAGCAATGAAATGTGCGAATGTCGTAATCCATGAATTCGTATTCTCTTCACTCCTGCAAGCTTTGCACCTCTATCCATCTCATGATGCAGATAACTTTTTGAAATAGTGAAAATTCTGTTATCATCCCTTATTCCATAAAGGCTGCTTATAAAATCCTCCATCTCTACAGCAAGAAAATCCGGCATGACAATTGTTCTGTTACTCTTTGGTGTTTTCGGATCTGTAATCACATCTTTGCCTTCCAGCCTCTGATATGACTTATTTATCCGAAGAGTTTTCTTTTCAAACTTGAAATCTGCCGGTGTCAGTGCAAGCAGCTCACCTTCACGAATACCAGTCCAATAAAGCATTTCAAATGCATAATACGAAATAGGCTTATCTGCCACACACTCTAAAAATGCCTGAAATTCATCCTGTGTCCAGAACTCCATTTCCTTATTTTCTTCTTTGCCCATAGTTCCAGCTTTTCGTGCCACATTATCTTTCAGACCATACATATTTACCGCATGATTTAATATGGCACTGAGCTGATTATGAATTGTTTTCAGATAGGTAGGGGAGAATAACTCCCCATTATCTTTTTTCAGCTTCATAATCTCGTTTTGCCACTGAATGACATCTGAGGTCCGAATATCATCCAGTTTTCGTTTCCCGAAATAGGGCAGAATCTTTGTCTCAATAATGTGCTTCTTTGTAAGAAAAGTATTGCGTTTTATTCTTGGCTCTAAGTCCGTCAAATAGATATCCACAAAACTTTTGAAGCTCATACTGATACTCTGCTCCTCTTTCAGTTTGAAATTACGCTCCCATTCAAGGGCTTCGCTCTTCTTGGCAAATCCCCTCTTGGTTTTCTGCTTCCTTGCTCCGGTCAAATCCTTATAATAGGTTCTCACCTCCCACATTCCAGTCTTATTATTCTTGATAACCGCCATCTATCCCACCTCCTTATCCGTAGATAGCCCGTAGATTCGTTTCATAAAATATTGTGTACTGACACGCCCTTTTATTGTCACGAATCCATCAGCCTCAAGTTCTGAATTCAGCCGTCGTATCAGTTTATAGGAATACGATAGTGAAACTCCCAGCATTTTCATTACATCCTGCGCTGTCAAAAATCTCTTGTTCTCCATAAGCTAATGCCTCCTCGTTTTATTATTCAGTTCATTTCCGAACGGTTGTGATGTGTGTTATATTACCAGTTCACTTTTGTACTGTCAATACTTTTCGGTAAAAAACATTTCATTCTTGTACTGTTAATGATATAATGTACGCAGTTATATGATTTGTACCTTGTGACATCATGCATAAGATGGTACTCATTACACTAATAAGGAGCAGTAAAATGGGCGAGAAATTCACCAGCCGGGTAGGCTATTTGATTCGAAATTTCAGAATTGCATCTGACATGACACAAAAGGAATTAGCAGATAAATGTGGATTAAACGAATCCACTATCAGAAACTATGAACTTGGAAACAGATATCCTGATGAAGCAACTTTATTAAATATTGCAAGAAATCTAGGGGTCAGCTTTTATGCGTTGTCTGACCCTGATGTGGCAAATATATTCAGTGCGCTTCATGTGCTGTTTGACATTGAATGGGCATATGGACTACGACCTACCCTAAAAGATGGAGAAATATGCTTCAAATTTGAAGAGCGGCTTCCTAGTGCCGGTCCTCGTCCACAAGAAGACCTTGATAACTTCCGAAAGATGGTTGAGTATTGGGCACGCTTGCGAGACAAGCTGGAGGATGGAGAAATATCAGAAACGGAATATTATCTCAAAGAGGTAAAGTACCCAATGAATCCAATAGGGCCAAATAAAGAATACACTGTTTCGTTGAATCTCAATGATGACGATCAGCTACTAATTCAGAATATGAGTGAGGATGACGATGCAGAAGAAACCTCAGAATTGTTAAAAGACTTGTTTCCGGATTTCTCTTATGTGAAGAGGAAAAGGAAAACGAAGAAAGGAGAGTAACTTATGGAATACAATGTAAAAATTGATAAAGTGGACACACAAAATATGTCATATGATTCTTCTGCCGAGTGTTTAGAAATAACACTTGAGGAATACAAACATGTTACAGAACGTGCAAACAAATACGATAATAAAATCTATATAATGATTACATTTTGTAGTGTGTTTTTTGCTTTCATATTAACTCTACTAGATAAACTAGTAACACTTTCTTTCCCGCAGACAACAAGAGCTGGCATTATATTTGTATTATGTATTGTGCTCTTTATAATAATAAGCTTGTGTTATATATCTTCTATGCTTATACTTGTTATTGGATTAAGACCAATCAAATTACATCGTTTTAATCCAAAATTATTGATAGACTACAGCTTATGGAATAAACCTTCTAGTCAAGCTAACATGCTCGCTGTTAAGCAGTACACAGAATTTGTCTTGAGCAATAATGAAGCACTTGAGAACGCCTACAAAAAAATATCCCTAGTAACTTTACTTATGAGCATCGTAGTTTCATTCAGTTTTGCAGAATATATTCTATTAATTTTTGCATAGAAAGGAGGTCTACTAATGGACAATATTCAAGATTTTTTAAATACTATTGCTGCTGGTCAAGATACAAAACCTAGTGATGTGGTAGTTCCATCTTCAACGCAAAATGACACATCTCAATATCTTTCACATGGTCAAAACACATGGAACTATGAACATCGTGGAAATAATTCTTCCAGCGAATCCAATCAATGATTTCCAAAATTATTGTCATTTGATTGTCACTCAACCAAAAACGAGCCAAGAAACGCCGTAATTTCAGCATTTCTTGGCTCATGTACATTATTCAAACTCAATCGTTCCCGGTGGCTTACTAGTCAGGTCATAGAATACCCTATTAACCCCGCGCACCTCATTTATAATTCTACTCATAACCGTCTGGAGTACCTCAAATGGTATCTCGGCACTTTCGGCTGTCATAAAGTCAATTGTATTGACTGCACGAAGTGCAACTGCGTAGTCATAAGTTCTTTCATCACCCATAACACCAACTGAACGCATATTAGTGAGGGCTGCAAAGTACTGGTTTGGCATCCAGGCTGGTGCCTTGCCATTTTCTTTCTTGTAGGCTTCTACTGCCTTGTCTACTTCTTCACGGTAGATGTAATCGGCATCCTGTACGATACGAACCTTGTCGCCTGTTACTTCGCCGATAATTCTTATTCCAAGTCCTGGACCTGGGAATGGCTGACGGAACACAAGATGTTCTGGTATGCCAAGTTCAAGACCAGCCTTACGTACTTCATCCTTGAATAAATCACGGAGTGGCTCAATAATCTCCTTGAAATCAACGAAATCTGGAAGACCACCTACATTGTGATGTGACTTGATTACCGCTGATTCACCGCCAAGTCCACTCTCTA
The DNA here is from genome assembly GCA_900112995.1 of [Lactobacillus] rogosae. Classification (GTDB taxonomy): domain Bacteria; phylum Bacillota; class Clostridia; order Lachnospirales; family Lachnospiraceae; genus Lachnospira; species Lachnospira rogosae. The sequence continues at coordinate 24,615 of FONU01000023.1, forward strand.
CAACGTCTGGATATATAGTTCCCTGTGCAAGGAAGTCAACTGCACCAATCTTCTTGGCTTCTTCCTCAAACACACGAATGAACTCTTCACCGATTATCTTTCTCTTAGCCTCTGGTTCAGTAACACCTGCAAGCTTAGAGTAATATCTTTCCTGTGCATTTACCCTTATAAAGTTAAGGTCAAACTGTCCTTCTGGACCGAATACACTTTCAACCTCATCGCCCTCGTTCTTACGAAGAAGACCATGGTCTACGAATACGCATGTAAGCTGCTTTCCAATAGCTCTTGAAAGAAGACCTGCTGCCACTGATGAATCAACTCCACCAGAAAGTGCAAGTAATACTTTACCATCGCCAACCTTTTCACGTATTTCCTTAATAGTATTCTCTACAAATGCATCCATTTTCCAGGTTCCAGCACATCCGCATACTCCACGCACAAAGTTGTGAAGCATCTTAGTACCTTCCTGTGTATGAAGAACTTCTGGATGGAACTGGATTGCATAGAGATTCTTTTCTGCACACTCTGCTGCTGCCACTGGACAGTCTGCTGTATGTGCAATTATCTTAAATCCTGGAGCAACCTGTGAAATGTAGTCAAAATGGCTCATCCACACGATAGTCTTTTCTGAAACATCTCCAAATAAAGCACTGCTCTTATCAACAAATGTCTCTGTCTTTCCATACTCTCTTACTGGAGCTTTCTCAACCTTGCCGCCAAGAACGTGCTGCATAAGCTGAGCACCATAACATAATCCAAGCACTGGAACACCAAGTTCAAAAAGCTCTTTAGTACAAGTAGGTGAACCTTCTTCATAGCAGCTATTCGGACCACCTGTAAGGATAATTCCTTTAGGGTTCATCGCCTTAATCTGCTCAAGAGGTGTTTTGTAAGAATATATCTCACAATATACGTTACATTCACGGACACGACGTGCAACTAACTGATTGTACTGTCCGCCAAAGTCAATAACTATAACCTTTTCCTGATTCATATTGTCCCTTTCCTAATCATAAGTTTGCGTTGAAGATATATTTTATATGCATTTCTATACTTTAATCAGCCAATCATAAAAAATATACAGACACAATATGCATATATAAATAATATTATGTAGGGGTCAAAAGCCCCGACTTTGATACCTACGGATTGTTCCGTGCTATGCACTCCCACAATCCTACCCAATATTCACATATCGTGAGATTATCATCCCACTTTTATGCTCATATCGGGGGCGTGTCACAAGGTCTAAACCCACCTATGAGCGAGCCCATGTGGGTTTAGACCTTGTGCCCCTGGTATCATAATATACATATATATAACATATACATATATAATATATACATATAACACACACATATATTAATTAGGTATTTTACATAACAATTTTTTATATCAATTTACAGCTCTTATTGTTTTATATTTTTTTCCATTGCATTTAAAGTATATATCAGTATATATAACACATCTACAACTCATATATACATTTATTATAGTAAACAAGCGGTATAATGACAAGCATATTCTTCAATCTTTATTACAATCCCATACAACACAACCTCCTATTATTAATCTGTTGTATGCTTATACCGCTTAATTTCAGATTTATACAGCTTTATATTTCCATAAGGAACTCGTCTACATATTTCCTCATATCGTCAAATTCTGCATTAACCTCAGGTACATCAGACTTAAAATTCAGCAGTTTATATACATAACCTTGTTCCTTGGCCTGTCTATAACTTTCTTTATACACAAGTTCAAAAAGCAGTGATATATGCCCTACTATATGGTCAACTGCACTCCTTCTTACACTTTTAAGTACTGTTTCCTTCTTATAAAAGCTCTCAAGTACCTCTTTGGTTATAATTCCATTCTTAAGCTCCTCTGTTGTTACATCATATATAATCTCCATAGGAATATCTGCATTTACCTTAAATATGTCAACCTTATCTGCATCACGCAGTATATCACAAAACATACGCTGTCTTTCGGTGAGGTCTTCTTTTACACGATACTTATTATGCTGTCTTATTGCCATTTCAAGAAGTCCTGTATCTTTATTGTGGTACTCATTGTTTTTTATTATCTGCTCATCATCGACAGCCGTTGCATCATTATTAACTAAGAATTCTTTAGTTTTCCGTTCTTCCTGACAATAATCAGACTGATTATCCGATTGTGCAAGCTCACATTCTTCATAATACCCTTCTGCAAACTTCCTTATAAGACCTTCCTTAAACAGTAGGTCTGCCCCGAATTCTGCATGGTCTACTGACTGGACATCATTAAATGTACCGAAACGTCTTATCTGCTCAAATCTTCCTATATCGTGTAACATTCCAAGAAGCCATGCAATATCTACATCTGGTTCACTTAAGCCTAATGATTCTGCAATTCTTTGACACAGTCCTGCTACTCTGTAGGTATGATCTATCTTAAGCTTTATCTTTTCATCTGATGGATCGTAATTTCTTACATACTCTGCAAATGCATTGATAACATTTTTCCTGTTAATAGCCGGTTTGTTAATACTTTCCACAACATCGATAAGTCCATTAAGGTCATCACATACCATATATGTAAGCTTCCTGATATCATCATCTATTGCTATTGTATCAGGAATATGGACAACTCTCATACCTGCCGCATATCCAGCCTTAATTCCATTGATACTATCCTCAACTACTACTGCCTCTGACGGATTTACGCCTATTGCCTTAGCCGCACGAAGGAATATATCTGGTTCTGGCTTTCCATGTTCGACTTCATCTCCATATACAACCGCATCAAGATAATCCCACACTCCTATTTCATGAAGTGTTTTCTCAGCACTTTCACGCCTTGTTGATGTAGCAACTGCACACTTTAGTCCATTATTTCTTATATATTCAAATATGTCCTTTACGCACTTTTTAACAGGAATACCTTCTGTTTCCCTTATCTTGTATACATGCTGTGTTCTAAGCTCCTTCGCTTCCCAATAATCTATCACACCCTTGTAATAATCATCAAAGAACTTGCAGCAAAGCTCTGCCGGAGCACCCTTAAAGCTGTCTATAAGCCACATGGGCATATCCACTCCAAGCTGCCCTGCCGCCCATAGCCAGCCCTCATTAGACTGTCTTTCTGAATCTATAAGAATACCATCCATATCAAATATAATGCCTGATACCATTTTTCTTCTCCTAGCAATCAAATGTCGTATTTTTACACTTTATATTATTTAAAGTAACTATAAAAGATATGTTTTATAATTTATAACACTGACCAGCACCTGCAATTTTCAAATTTGCCAATTTAGATATTTTAAACATCTTCTATCATTGAACTTTCATCCACAATGCAGTCATCTGCACCATCCTTATAAATACTTCTTAACATACTGTCCCGTATAAGACTTCTTAACCTTGGCAACCTCTTCTGGTGTACCCTTTGCAATAACTGTACCACCTCTGTCGCCGCCTTCTGGTCCCATATCTATAATATAATCGGCTGTTTTGATAACATCAAGATTATGCTCAATAACAACAACAGTGTTACCGCCCTCCGCAAGCTTATGAAGTATATCAACAAGCTTGTGGACATCTGCAAAATGAAGTCCTGTTGTAGGCTCATCAAGAATGTATATAGTCTTTCCTGTACTTCTTTTTGAAAGTTCTGTAGCAAGCTTTATTCTCTGTGCCTCTCCACCTGAAAGCTCTGTAGATGGCTGTCCTAACTTAATGTATGAAAGTCCAACGTCATTAAGAGTTTCTATTTTTCTTCTGACTGATGGCACATTTTCAAAGAAATCAACTGCATCCTCAACTGTCATATCAAGCACATCATATATGCTCTTTCCCTTATACTTAACTTCAAGTGTTTCTCTGTTATAACGCTTTCCGTCACACACTTCACAAGGCACGTATACATCAGGCAGGAAATGCATTTCTATCTTGATAATACCATCTCCAGAACAAGCCTCACAACGTCCTCCCTTTACATTAAAGCTGAAACGTCCTTTGTTATAACCTCTTTCCTTAGCATCTGTTGTTGAAGCAAAAAGATCCCTTATCATATCAAATACGCCCGTATATGTCGCAGGATTAGAACGTGGAGTTCTTCCTATTGGCGACTGGTCAATATCTATAACCTTATCAAGCTGCTCGATTCCTGTAATATCATCATGGTCACCAGCGATACATCTTGCACGGTTTAAAGACTTCGCAAGGTGCTTATACAGAATTTCATTCACAAGGGAGCTCTTTCCTGAACCCGATACACCTGTTACACATGTAAATACTCCAAGTGGTATATCAACATCAATATTTTTAAGATTATTCTCCCTTGCACCCTTAACAGTTATCCAGCCTGTCGGCTTTCTTCGCTTCGCCGGCACTGGAATCCTGATTCTTCCACTAAGATATGCACCTGTAAGCGAATCCTTGCATGCCATAATATCAGCCGCTGTTCCTGTCGCAACAACTTCTCCACCATTACGTCCGGCGCCCGGTCCTATATCAACAATATAATCTGCGGCACGCATAGTATCTTCATCGTGTTCAACCACAATAACTGAGTTACCAAGGTCACGCAAATGTATAAGTGTCCCAAGCAGCTTGTCGTTATCTCTCTGATGAAGTCCGATACTTGGCTCATCAAGTATATAAGCCACACCAACAAGTCCTGAACCTATCTGTGTCGCAAGTCTTATTCTCTGTGCCTCTCCTCCTGAAAGCGTACCTGTAGCTCTTGATAATGAAAGATAATCAAGTCCTACATCCATAAGAAACTGTATTCTTGCCTTAATCTCCTTAAGTATATCTGCACCGATAAACTTCTGTCTGTCTGTAAGCTCAAGCTCATCTAAGAACTTCTTTAACTTAACAATAGACATATCCGTAATCTGATATATATTCTTATCTGCTATCGTAACAGCAAGAGATGATGGCTTTAATCTCTGTCCGTGGCAGGATTTACAAGGTCTTATGCGCATGAATTCCTCATACTGCTGCTTTGCACTGTCTGAGTAAGTTTCCCTGTATCTTTTCTCCATATTATGGATAAGGCCTTCAAATGCTATATCGTATTCTCCAACGCCTCTCTGGCCTTTGTAATGCACTTTAACACTTCTGCCATTAGTACCATTTATAATCATATCCTTAATATCATCTGGATAATCCTTAAATGGTGTTGATAAACTGAAGTTATATTCCTTTGCAAGTGCGCTCATAATAGCCCTAGAAAAGCTGCCCTCATCCTTTACAGACTGCCATCCCATACCAACTATAGCTCCCTCATCGATGCTTAATGAATCATCTGGTATAAGAAGCTCTGCATCAAAATTCATTGTATAACCAAGTCCGTAACAATCTGGACACGCACCAAATGGATTATTGAATGAAAAGCTTCTTGGCTCTATCTCATCTATGCTTATGCCACAATCCGGACACGAAAAGCTCTGTGAAAAGTTAATTGGCTCACCGTCTATAACGTCAACTGTCATAAGTCCCTCTGCAAGCTTAAGTGCTGTTTCTATTGAGTCTGTAAGTCTTTTATTAATTCCATCTTTGACTACAAGACGGTCAACAACAATTTCTATATTATGCTTCTTGTTCTTATCAAGATTTATCTCATCTGTAAGCTCATACATATTGCCATCAGCAATAACTCTTACATAACCACTCTTTTTAGCCTGTTCAAAAAGCTTCTTATGTTCACCTTTTCTTCCTCTTACAACTGGAGCTAATATCTGTATCTTTGTTCTTTCTGGAAGCTCCATAATAGTATCAACCATCTGGTCTACAGTCTGCTTGTTGATTACTTTGCCACACTTTGGACAATGTGGTGTACCTATTCTTGCATATAATAGTCTGAAATAATCATATATCTCTGTAACAGTTCCAACTGTTGAACGTGGATTTCTGTTAGTTGACTTCTGGTCTATGGAAATAGCTGGTGAAAGTCCTTCTATACTCTCTACCGCCGGCTTTTCCATCTGTCCTAAGAATTGCCTTGCATATGAAGATAATGACTCCATATATCTTCTCTGGCCTTCTGCATATATAGTATCAAAGGCAAGACTTGACTTACCAGAACCAGACAGACCTGTAAGTACTACAAGACTGTCCCTTGGTATATCTACATCAATATTTTTAAGATTATGCTCATTTGCACCTCTTATTCTTATATAATTCCTGTAATCGCCTTTTTCCATATTCTATTTTCTCCGTTATTTCTTCTTTCTTAATCCTTAATCATCTCAGGTACATAAAGCTTTTTCTGTAATCAGCAACTGCTTTTTATAATTATGACACATACATCATATAATACTGTAATGATAATATCTGCCTGTCATTCCTGACTGCGTAATATTGCTTTTGAACTTATTGCCTCACCTGGTATAATAGCTATTAATTCTATCTGCCTGACTTCTTATCCTCATAAATATACTTATTAATCTCGATCATCTTATCACGAAGCATAGCCGCCTGTTCAAAGTCAAGCTCTGCTGCAGCCTTACGCATATTTTTCTCAATCTGCTTCTTAACCTTTTCAAGATCTTTAATGCTCATAGATTCATAATCTACATCAAGCCTTCCATTTGAATTATCTGCTTCTGCTGCCTTAGATATACTTATAAGATCTCTTACTGCCTTCTTTATAGTCTGAGGGGTTATTCCGTGTACCTCATTGTACTCCTGCTGTATCTTTCTACGTCTTTCCGTCTCAGATATAGCCTTTTCCATAGACTCTGTTATAGTATCTGCATACATAATAACGTGTCCCTCTGCATTTCTGGCAGCTCGTCCTATCGTCTGGATAAGTGAAGTCTCTGTTCTTAAGAAGCCCTCTTTATCAGCATCAAGAATAGCCACAAGACTTATCTCTGGAATATCAAGTCCCTCTCTAAGCAGATTGATACCAACAAGCACATCGAATCCGTCAAGTCGCATATCCCTTATAATCTTCTGTCGCTCTAGTGTATCAATATCCGCATGAAGATACTTGACTCTTATGCCGACTTCCTTAAGATAATCTGTGAGATCCTCTGCCATACGCTTGGTAAGTGTAGTTACAAGTATCTTGTTCTTTTTTTCAACTTCCTTATTAATCTCACTTATAAGATCATCTATCTGACCCTCTATTGGTCTTACTGTTATCTCAGGATCAAGAAGTCCTGTAGGCCTTATAATCTGTTCTGCCCTCATAAGCTCATGTTCTTCCTCATACCTGCTAGGTGTAGCAGATACAAAAAGCATCTGTGATATCTTGCTCTCAAACTCCTGAAAATTAAGCGGTCTGTTATCCTTCGCTGATGGAAGCCTGAAGCCATAATCAACAAGTGTCGTCTTTCTTGCCTGATCGCCTGCATACATTCCCCTTATCTGTGGAATAGTTATATGTGACTCATCGACAATAATCATAAAATCATCTGGAAAATAGTCCATAAGCGTATATGGTGGACACCCTGCCGGAAGCCCTGCTAAATGTCTTGAATAATTCTCAATACCTGAACAGAAGCCTGTTTCCTGCATCATCTCTATATCAAAGTTCGTTCGTTCTTCTATTCTCTGTGCCTCAAGAAGCTTATCCTCACTCTTAAAATACTCTATTCTCTCTGCAAGCTCTTTCTTAATATTCTCAATCGCCTTTTCCATCTTCTCTTTTTCAACAACATAATGTGAATTAGGAAATATAGCAACATGGTCAAGGTTACATTTAACCTCACCGGTAAGAGAATCAATCTCGCTTATCCTGTCTATCTCATCACCAAAAAACTCTACTCTCACAGCATCTCCACTGGAAGCTGACGGATATATCTCTACAACATCTCCCCTTACCCTGAATGTTCCTCGTTTAAAATCCTGGTCATTACGCATATACTGTATATCTATAAGCTTTCTTATCATTTCATCCCTGTCTTTTTCCATACCTGGACGAAGTGAGATAACCATATTCTTATAATCAATAGGTGCACCTAATCCATATATACATGAAACTGAAGCAACTATGATTACATCATTTCTTTCAGACAGTGCCGCTGTTGCTGAATGTCTTAACTTATCTATCTCGTCATTAATCGAAGAATCCTTGGCTATATAAGTATCGCTCTGTGGCACATAAGCCTCTGGCTGATAATAATCATAATAAGAGACAAAGTACTCCACTGCATTTTCAGGAAAGAACTCTTTCATCTCAGAGTACAGCTGTGCTGCTAATGTTTTATTATGACTGATTATAAGAGTAGGCTTCTGTACATGCTGGATAATGTTTGCCATAGTAAATGTCTTACCAGAGCCTGTAACACCGACAAGGGTCTCGAACTGATTACCCTCTTCAAATCCCTGCACAAGCTTCTCTATTGCACGGGGCTGATCTCCTGTCGGTTTATAAGGAGCGTGTAACTTGAATTCCATAACAATTCTCCCTTCGTTAATCTATAGTAAAATAGTCAACAACAATATTATTTAATAGTATTTACCTTATATATTGATTTTACTACAAATAAATGCCTTTGTCTATTAAAAATAGAACATTTGTTTTATTTTGTGATAAAAATTACCTGACTGCTGATACACAACAGATTTCAACAAACTGCCAATCCGCATATCAGCCATCAGGCTTACTGTAATTTATATATTTTACATTTGCATATATTTAATTAATCTGTGCTTCCACATTCTTAATTGCCGCATCAAGCTGGGTATCAACATCTGCATCAGTATCATATTCCACTACCATATCTGGAGTAACACCTTTTCCGTGTATATCCTGACCCTTTGGTGTAAAATACTTGGCAATTGTGAACTTTATTGCACTTCCATCTGTAAGTGGTTTAACTGTCTGCACAATTCCTTTGCCATATGTCTGGGTTCCAATTATCGTTCCTTTGCCATAATCCTGTATAGCACCTGCAAATATCTCTGAGGCACTGGCACTGTTGCCATTTACAATGACTGCCAGTGGCAGATTGAACTCATCATTATCCTGACCTTTATACTCTTTTCTATTGCCTTGCTTATCCTCTGTATACACAATAAGTCCGTCAGGAAGCATATATTTAAGCATACCTACAACCGTATCAAGCAATCCACCTGGATTGTTTCTTATATCAATTACAAGTCCTTTCATACCCTGTGACTGCAAATCTTCAACAGCCGCCTTGAACTGCTTTGTTGTTACCTCCTCAAACTGTGATATCGAAAGATAACCTATATTATTATCAAGAAGTGTATATGACACTGTCTTTGCTTCAACAGCATCTCTTACCGCAGAAAATGTCAGTCGCTCAGTTCCACGAATGACCTCCAGCGTGACAGATGTACCCTTGTCGCCTTTAATAAGTGCAACGGCTGATGAAAGCTCCATATCTGTTATGTCCCTGCCATCAACATTTACAACCCTGTCGCCACTCCTGAGTCCAGCCTGATAACCTGCCCCATTATCATATACATCTACAAGAAGAACACCACCTTCACCGCTAAGCTGGCAGACTGCTCCTATGCCATAGAACTTGCCATTTGTTGACTCCTTTAAGGCTTTATATTCATCCGCTGTATAATACATGGTATACTTGTCACCATATGAACTAAGATACGCCTTGTAAATGTTATCTTTGGCGGTTTCATCATCTACATCACCAAAATAAAAGGATTCAAGCACAGAATCAATTGCATTAAGCTTGCCTTCTACCTCACTTCCAATTCCGTCTGAATCTGTGACTGCATCAGATTGTATATATACATCTCCATTAACACCTATATGAATGTAGCCTTTAGCTATACACACTGCTGCCACACTTAATATTAGAAGTATAACAGCCATAAATGCTGATACAGCACCGATAATCATTCCACTTGCAAAGCCTTGTGATTTCTTCTTTCTTGGCGGCTGTGCATTTCTTCTTAAATCATTCATTCCATACAAATCACCAATATTTCCACGATTATCCGAAGCACTATTATTAATTCTGTTTCCGGCATTATTGTCATTATCTGCATTAACATTATTAATTACATTAATGTTATCACCAGCATTAAAATCATCACTATTGACATTATCATTTGAATAAATGTTGTTATTTTGATTGTCCATACCTATATGCCTCTGCATTTATTAATATTTATTTGCTTAAGTAGTTCCAAGGTGAAACATAACTTCCGTTATATCTTACATCAAAATGTAGATGAACTCCGTCAGAATCACCAGTTGTTCCCATAAGTGCTATCTTCTGTCCCTTAGTTACATGTGTTCCTGCACTGACAAGAAGCTTTGAAGCATGCAGATATCTTGTATACAATCCACCACCATGATTAATCATAATATAATTACCCGCTGATGAACTAAATGTCGCAATTACCACATCACCATCATACGCCGCATATATAGCATCACCCGCAACGCCTCTGTTAAGTGCACCGATATCAATTCCCTTATGCGGAGAGCTTCTGCCCTCTGTATCACCATAAGGTGAGGTTATCCTTGTTGACTCTGTAGGCCACTTGAACTTTCCACCATCATATTTTACAACATTGGCACTTCCACTATTCTCCTTGGCCTTAATCTCTGCCTCTATCTTGGCAATATATTCGTCCTGAGCCTTTATATCAGCTTCTATCTTAGCTTTATAATTCTCCTGCTGCTGCTTATTCTTCTGTAATGAAGCCATCTCACTCTTCTTGGTTGACTCAAGCAGTGAAAGTGAAGCTCTCTTATCTTCAAGCTCCTCCTGCTTGGTTACAAGTGTCTCCCTGTCTGTTTCTAACTGTGCTTTAGCGACAGTTATATAAGTAACAGTAGCATTATATTTTTCAAGCATTTCCCTGTCATACTGTGAGATTTTTGTAATATATTCCGCCTTATTAAGCATATCACCCATACTCTGAGAATTCATAAGCAATGCAAAATATGTTTCATCATTATGTTCATACATAAACTGAATTCTAAGCTTCATTGAACTATACTGTTCTTCTGCCTCTATCTCTGCCTGTGCAAGCTTTTCTTCTGTATCCGCTATCTCAGCCTCTATCTGCTCAACCTGCTCATTAACCTCATTAAGCTCGCCATCAACACTGGACATCTGTGCATCAAGCTGGGCAATATAAGCTATCATATCATCGTTCTGTGCCTTTAAGTCTTCAATTATTTTCTCTGTCTGTTCATACTGGCTCTGCAAATCTTTTTTCTTGCTGTTAGCATCATTGAGATTCTGCTTATCATCTCCATATACATCATAATATGACACTGCAAAATATGGTATTACAAGCACAAGTACCATCAACAATGGAATAAGCCTTTTTGCTAATGCTCTCCTCATACAACTCCTCCATTCAGCCAGACCATTTATAAAATGCATACAAACAGCCGCTTAACAATAGCATAACAATCTATACTGTCGGATACCATTTTTATTTTTAAATAGGACTTCCACATATCATATACAATCACATAATATAATCTTCATATATAATACATAATCATATAATTCAATGCAGCAGTCCTATGTCTGGCTAATATTATCTGCTATACATTAGCATGCTTTCTTACAGCAAAGAAGCTTCCTAATGCACCTATTCCGATACCAAGAAGAATTCCTACTGGAACCAGTATTCTGAATACATCATTAACCGGCATAAATGCAAGAATATTCTGAAGTATCGAGAACTTATTCATAACAAAATTAATAATATTCTCATATACAAATCTAAGAATAACTATTGGAATAATTGAACCAACAAGTCCAATTACAATACCTTCTACGAAGAATGGTGCATTAACAAATGCATCTGTAGCACCTATATACTTCATAATAGAAATCTCTTCTTTACGGACAGTAATACCTATTACAATTGTGTTAGTAATAAGGAATATAGATACTGCAAGAAGAATAACTATAATTGCTATTGTTATGTAACTAACAAGTCTTGCGGCACTGGCAAGTCCACTTGCTGTTGCCTCTGAACGGTTAACCTGTCTTATACCATCAAGATTTTCAAGGTATGTTACAAGTGTAGCCTGACTTGAAGCTTCATTAAGATATATCTCATATGATGAAGAATTAGCAAGAGGATTATCATCCTTGAAACCTTCTGCAAGTTCTGGGTAATCTTTAAAATACTCAGCCTTGTAATTCTCCCACGCTTCATCAGCTGATGTATAATGAATTCTTGACACTTCATTACGCTGGCTTATCGTATCGCCAAGCTTCTTAATATCTGCGTCTGTAAGTCCTTCATCGAAAAATACTGTTACGCATACTTCATTCTCAGCCTTATGAATCATATACTGAAAATTGGATACAAGTGCATAGAATACACCAAAAAGGAATATACACGCTGTAATTGTTGCTATAGACGCAAGAGAGAACAATCTATTACGATAGATGTTCTTTAATCCGTCTTTAATATGATAAAATAACGATCTAATCTTCATAGAAATAACCACCTTTTTCCAAATCACTGATAATCTTGCCTTCGCTCATAGTAATAGTTCTCTTCTTCATCTGCTGAACTATCTCCATATTATGAGTAACAACAAGTACTGTTGTTCCCTGCTTGTTAACCTGATCTAATATCTTCATAATCTCATTAGAATTAGCTGGGTCAAGGTTACCTGTAGGCTCATCGCACAATAATATAGCTGGCTTATTAACCAGTGCTCTGGCTATGGCAACTCTCTGCTGTTCACCACCTGATAACTCATTAGGAAATGACTTATACTTATCAAGAAGTCCTACCATTGAAAGCATAGCAAGAACCCTGCTCTTAATCTTCTTATTAGGAGCTTCGACAACTTTCTGTGCAAATGCAATATTATCGTATATATTACGATCTGGTAAAAGTCTGAAATCCTGAAATACAACACCGATATCTCTTCTAAGATATGGTAACTTCTTTCTTGTAAGTTTATTAAGGTACTTTTTATTAACGTATATCTTACCCGATGTTGGGTCAAGTTCCTTAAGAAGAAGCTTTATAAGAGTTGACTTACCTGAACCACTCTTACCTACTATAAACACGAATTCTCCTTTCTGAACGTGAAGATTAATTCCGTTCAAAGCAGGAACTCCAGATGTATACGTTTTGGTAACATCTTCCATTATAATCATTATTAATATTCCTCCAAATTAGTATGTATCTTTACTTTCCATATATTTCATATATTTAACTACCATAAGTGCAATCTTAAATGTTATGGCATCATCAAACACTCTCAAATCAAGGCCTGTAGTCTTCTGAAGCTTATCTAGTCTGTATACAAGAGTATTTCTGTGGATATATAACTGTCTTGATGTCTCTGATACATTAAGGCTGTTATCAAAGAACTTGTTAATTGTTGATAATGTCTCCTCATCTAAATCATCAGGTGACTTTCCGTCAAATATCTCTCTTATGAACATCTGACAAAGTGGAAGTGGAAGCTGATATATTAAACGTCCAATACCAAGTCTGTTATATGCAACAACATTCTTGTCACTATAGAATATCTTGCCTACATCAAGAGCCATATTAGCTTCCTTGTAAGAACGTGATACTTCTCTTATATCATTAACAATAGTACCATAAGCAATATGAGCAGAACTCATAGCCTCTGTATTTAACATATCTATAATAACTTCTGCTGTCTTATCAAGGTCTTCGTAAGTTTCATTACTCTTAACCTCTCTGACAAGTATTATACTCTTCTCGTCAACTGCTGTGATAAAATCCCTTGTTCTTGAAGCAAATAAAGTTCTTATTGTCTCTAATGCATTAATATCTTTCTCGTGCTTAGTCTCAATAATATATACAACTCTCTTTACATCCGTATCAATATGAAGCTTCTCAGCTCTTGTATACATATCAACCCTTAGAAGATTATCAAGAAGAAGATTCTTTATAAAGTTATCCTTATCAAATCTTTCCTTATAAGCAACTAAAAGATTCTGTATTTGAAATGCTGCAAGCTTTCCTAACATAAATACATCATCAGTTGTTCCCTTAGCCAATATTATATACTCAAGATTGCCATCTTCAACAACCTTAAAGAACTGATATCCATTAACCACCTGACTATCTGCTGGTGAATCTATAAATACAAGTGCATCTGCTGTACATTCAGCAACATTATCAAATGTCTTAGCTACAACCTTGCCCTCTGCATCAATAACACATAAATCAACTCGTGATATTTCTTTTAACCCATCAACGGTTGTCTGTAAAATCTGATTTGAAATCATATTATACTCCATTCCTTCGCATCTTTTTGACATTTACTATATCATTGTAAAGCAAAATGACAAAAAAAAAAAGAGGAAATGTATAGAAATTATACACTTCCTCTAAATTTTATAAAATAATTATATTTGAATAATACAAATATCTAATTATGTATAGTAATTAGTGAGTAATTACCATTTCTGTTTCCTTATCAAATACATGAAGTCTTGCAACATCCATAGCGAATTCAACTTCATCACCTGGACGAGCTGTTGTTCTAGGATTAACCTTAGCTGTACATGTAACATCACCGATTTCATAGTGAAGGTTAACTTCAGCACCAAGTAATTCATATACTCTGATTGTTGACTTAAACTTAGTATCCTGATGAGCAGCGATAAATTCTGGATCATCTTTAACGTCTTCTGGACGGATACCAACTACAACTGTCTTTCCAACATAACCTTCATCGATAAGCTTCTTGCTCTTTTCAGCTGGAAGTTTGATAACAACTTCTTCGCTCATCTTAAGAACTGCCTGTGAACCTTCCTGAGCTACTGTAGCGTCGATAAGATTCATCTGAGGTGAACCAATGAAACCAGCAACGAAAATGTTGTTAGGTGTATTGTAAAGGTTCTGAGGTGTATCTACCTGCTGTATAATACCATCCTTAAGAACTACGATTCTTGTACCAAGTGTCATAGCCTCTGTCTGGTCATGTGTAACGTAGATGATTGTTGTCTGTAATCTCTTATGAAGCTTAGAAATCTCAACACGCATCTGAACTCTTAACTTAGCATCAAGATTTGAAAGAGGCTCATCCATAAGGAATACCTTAGGACTACGAACGATAGCACGTCCCATAGCAACTCTCTGTCTCTGACCACCTGAAAGAGCCTTTGGCTTACGATCAAGTAAGTGCTCGATATCAAGAATCTTAGCAGCTTCATGAACTGACTTATCTATTTCATCCTTAGGTACCTTTCTTAACTTAAGACCAAATGCCATATTGTCATATACTGACATATGTGGATATAACGCATAATTCTGGAATACCATAGCGATATCTCTATCCTTAGGCTCTACATCATTAACGAGCTTGTCTCCGATCCATAATTCACCAGAACTGATTTCTTCAAGACCAGCGATCATACGAAGAGTTGTAGACTTACCACAACCAGATGGTCCTACGAAGATAATAAATTCCTGATCTGCGATTTCAAGGTTGAAATCTTTAACAGCTACAAAGCCGTTAGGATATACTTTACAAACATTTTTAAGTGATAAACTTGCCATTGAAAACTTTCCTCCTAAAATATAAAAAGCGTATGCACGCTTTCTGATACTGCTTATTCTACACTAAATGCCTGTCCTTGGCTATATGGTAATTAGCCAAATATCGCAGTTGCTTTTTTATCACTTTTACCATAATTATTAAATTGATGTGTATTTTGCACAAATTTACTCAATCAATCTTCACTAACATCACCAAAACTCTTAACTTTCATATGCCATCTTATAATAAATTCAGCTATAAAAGTTGTTATAACAATCGCCAGAATTGCATACATCGTAACCCTTATTCCAAATGCAAATGCCCCTGCTATTATTATAAGAGCATCAATTATATTCATAATTACAACCACACTTAAATATCTGCTTCTTTCAACAATTAGACCCGCCAGCAGATCCGTTCCCCCCGTCGTAATCTCAGTCCTTAATACCATTCCAATACCAACACCTGCCATTATGCCTCCAATTATGGCAGTCTTTAAATAACTTACATCTACTCTTGTATCTGCTGGAAGTACTGCCATAAAAAATGTAAGCAGTGCATCAGCAGCAAGCGTATCTTTAATATAATCTATGCCTTTTTTGCAGTATGCCCATATGAATAAAGGAATATCAAGAATAATATTAGTGAACCATATCGGTATGCCAGATTGCGGAAGCCACCCCGACTTCCAGCTTTCCTTTGCAATTAATGACAATCTTCTTATTATGATACTTATTCCTGATATTCCGCCTGTAACCATTCCAGCAGAATCATATATGCTTTTATATGCAATTGCCATAAGAAATGTTCCTGTAATTATATATATCCATTTTAAATTAATATTTTTAACATTCTCTTTTATTATCATTATCCATATTTCCTGGTCTATGTCTTATTATCTTTATTATCCAGCCTCCCTGCTTATTGTCCTGTTACTATTTTTTGCAGTATCTTTATATATATTCAGCTATTTACCCTTGCATTATGGCTGTTATGTGCTTATAATTATATTAATCTATTAATTATTCCAAAGAAGAGAGGATTTATATATGGACATAGCTGGATTATCTACTAACTTAAGTACAATCAATGTAGTGAATGATGTTCAGGTTGCTGTGCTCAGACAATCTCTTGACACTCTTGAGACATCAGGAGACAGTCTTACTAAGATGATGGAAGCATCTGTTAATCCTGAATTAGGACAGAATATTGATATTCGTATATAACAGAATATTTCTTACTCCTTTTATCTGATACATTAAACCAATAATACGCCGTCAATTATCTTTATTGATAACTGACGGCGTATTATTCTGCATACGAATTATGCTCATTATTAATTATCTTAACTCATTTAATTTCCCAATTAAAATATTTCACTTACAATCATATATATAACAACTGCAATAACTGTAACGATTGCTGGAACTGTCATAATCTTCTGCTGAGGAACTGACTGTTCTGACGCAGCATTTTCTTGCACTCTGAAAGATTTCACATCATTAACGATATATTCCCATCTTCCATTATGCTGTGCCATTTTCTTAATGCACAGATACACAAGCGACATAAATCCAATCGATACTCCAAGAAGCATAGCAAGTGTCAGTAACATAGAAATTGACGAACTCTGTACTACTGTTTCACCAGCCGCTTCCTGCATTGTATCATAAGTACCTGTAATCTTAAGAAGCTGTATAATCGTAATTGAATAAGTATTAATCGCAAAATGTGCAAGCACTGATGACCATATAGAACCTGTAGCCTCTACCAAAAACGCAAATACAACACCAATGACAAATGCATAACAGAACTGGTTAATATTAAGGTGGAATAGTCCAAACACAAGGCCACTCATAAGAGCTCCCTTTAATACTCCGCATTTTCTATACGTTCCATAAAACAAGCCTCTGAATATGAATTCTTCAACAAGTGCTGGTATAACTGCCATAAGTATAATCTGTACCACAAATGGATATGTTAGCAACGTCTGTGATGCCGCTTCAAGATAATTCTTTGAAAAAAGCATTGAAACGTTGTTAATAAACAGCACCATAGGTATCATCATATAACCCGCAAGTATAGAAACAATTACATCTTTAAATGCAATTATATGATATTGCATATCACGCTTTATGCTTATTCCCATAACAGCAATATATATAAGCCCTATTACAATAATGACTGCCTCGCTGATAACGTAAGACACCCAGCCTGGTATATGAATACCCAGCTGATTAATTGCCACAACCATCAGCAATGATACTAATGATGAAAGAAATACATACGAAACAATCAATACCGGCATAAAACAATTAATCTTTTTTACTTCCATGCGATAGCTTCCACTTCAAGTAATACATCTTTAGGAAGTCTTGCAACTTCTACACAAGAACGAGCTGGAAATGGTTCTTTGAAGTACTTCTTATAAATTTCATTAATCTTTCCAAAATCATTCATTTCTTTAATAAATACTGTTGTCTTTACAATATTCTCAACCTTTGAACCTGACTCTTCTACAAGATTGCAAAGATTTTTAAAAGCCTGTTCTGCCTGAGCCTCTACTCCGCCCTCAGCAATTTCTCCTGTTGCTGGAATAACCGGAATAACACCTGATGTATACACCATTCCATTAATCTCAATAGCCTGTGAGTATGGTCCAATTGCACTTGGAGCTTTGTCTGTACTAATAACTTTCTGCATATTATCCTCCTTCTAATGCCTTCGCATATATAAAAGTTGATGTGTAACTGTGCATATCTAATCTGAAATCACACATATATCATTCACATCAGGTTAAATTGTATAACAATAGTTATCTTTATTCAAGAAATATTGTTTTAGAACTATTATTATTTTCATTTTAGAACAATTATTATTTTAAAACTATTGAATTCTCTGTAATAACAACCTTTTCCTGCTTTAAAAGTCTTCCTACTGCTCTCTTAAAAGCATTCTTGCTCATATTAAAATACTTCTTTATAACCTCCGGGTCTGCCTTATCTGTAAATCCAAGGCTTCCACCAAGCTCAACTATCTTATTATAGATAAGTGTTGAATCTTCGTCCATCTGTATATAAGCTTTCTGATGTATACTTATTGTTATTTTATTATCTTCCCTTACCTTTATAACTCTTCCGTGGACTACATCTCCGATTTTGATATCATCTGACATTTCATTTCTTGTTATAAATCCGTAGTATTTATCATCAATAGCCACATATATTCCGTGTTCTGGCTTAATTCCAATAACAGTTCCTGATACAGCACTATCCTTTACATACTTATCTGTAGTCTGAAGATATCTGCTTACCTTCATTGTTGCGGCAAGTCTGTTGCTCCTGTCTATATATAAAGCTACAAGGTATTCATCACCCGTATTAACGTGTGTTGTCTGTTCCCTGTAAGGAAGCAGTAAATTCTTCTCAAGTCCCCAGTCAAGAAATGCACCTATACTGCTTACCTCTGACACTTTAAGTCTTGCAAGTCCGCCTAACTCAATCTTAGGTGTGTTAGTTGTAGCTATAAGCCTGTCGCTTGAATCCCTGTATACAAATACCGTAAGTGCATCTCCTATCTCTATATCTTCAGGCACCTGCTTCTTTGGAAGAAGCACCTTATCATCTTCTGTCCCAAGATATACACCGAAATCAGTCTTCTTTATTATATTAAGACATTGTGTTTTACCCAATTGTATCATAACTGCCTCCTTTAATTATTATAACCCCCGATGAATACTTTTCTGACAGCCGCAGTGCAAACCTGCCCGAAAGTATATTCAATAAAAAATTCTATAGGAATTTCCTGTTAAACAAAAAACCCTCGCAATAAATGCGAGGGTACAAGCTGGGCTTGAGGGATTCGAACCCCCGAAATGCTGGAATCAGAATCCAGTGCCTTACCACTTGGCGAAAGCCCATTGTCGTGACAACAAAATGAATTATATACTATCATTTTACAAAATGCAAGTGTTTTTTTGAATTTTTTTGAAAATTTTGAATTTTTTTATCTGTGATTAAATTAAGTGCCTTAAAAAGCATATAATACCGCCTTTAACGCCTTACAATCCGTACCGTTCCATCTGTGTCAGTTCCAAGATTTGGAGAATCTACAAAGAACTTATATTGTTCAAGAACTTCATCTTTCTTCATATCTGTAAGTGCTTTACTAACATTAATATCTTCATAATCCCTAGTCGCACCCTCAAGATTGAATTCATTCCCTTTCTTGAAGTCAAATGTAAAATTCTTAGGATCAGAATGTCTTGGTGTTTTATCAGCTTCCTTAACCTGTTCGTCATCTGCATATACATCATCTACAGACTTATCACTGGCAGCTTCTGCATTATCAAGCTTTGAATTAATGCCGGATGACGAAACATTAGTGTCTGTATCCTGATTATCTTTTATAACAGTTATGTCATTATTATAATTAACACTTTTAATACTATAACTTCCTGCTCCTATAACAGTCATAACCAGACCCCTTTCCTAATCATTTTTTACTACATACGATTGATATATCGGGCAAGCTTTATACTTTGTTAACCCATGATTATAGGAAATCCCTCTTTATATTCTTTAATAATAAATGGATTTTCCTTTGCATAATTATATATAACCTCACCTAAGCCGTTATTAACAAGCTCTTTTAACTCCTCTGACGGCTCTCTTCCTATCGAAGGACAAGTTGGTGTAAGTGCTATTACAAGCCTGTCGCCTTTTCTCATTATTCTAAGAGGCCATATCTTACAATCAAATGGTTTGTCCTCTTGTGAAAGAATACATCCCTTATGTTCATCAAGGTAATCACAAGCTGCTTCTTCCTCACTATCCTGTGTACAATATTTGTGTAAAAGCTTCATCTGCCCATACTCTCCCTGCATCTGAAAATCTGATTTGACACCATATTCATTATCCTTTGATAATTTTTCACACTCATTTTTAGGAAATAAAGGTGTTTCCCAAAGACTGCACCTTCTAAACGAACAGCAAAAACGGCATTTTGCACAAGTTTCTTTTGATAATACCTTTGACAGCATATTGTATATTACTCCTTATTCTTACGCATATATTATTCTACACGCATTTTATTTCACTCTCACACCATATTTTTTAAGCATAAACTTAGGATGATATGACTCCTTCGCCTTTCTTAAACCTGGTATGTTAATATCTTCTTCCCTGTTAATAAATTTAACATCTTTAAGCGTTGAAGCATACATCTGGTTAATCGCGGCAAATCCACCATTAACAGCATATTCCCCGACTGCCTTCTCAAAATGTATATCGACCGCAGCATCATTAATATATGATGCTATTGTCATAGCCACAGGAACATTATTCGCATAAATAATTCCACCAGAAAGCGATAATTCTTCAAAATTATCAACTGCTTCCCTTATTGCCTCATATTCCTTCATTGCAGAAGTGTCGTCCTGCTGTAAGCGGTCATAATACCACTCTTCTTCTATAATCATAACATCATCAAGATTACCATTTCCTATTTCACAGAACATATAATCCTCATATGTCCTTTTAAATTTGGAAACGTGGTTCTTCTTCTTATGATATATTCTTCCGCTAAGCAGTGAAAGTTCTGGCTGTCCATATATGTAATCATAATCGCCTGCATCTGACGCACTCTCTGTCCTGCCTGCAAATGTATTCTCTAATATTTCTTTCTGTTCCTCTGTCACAAAACAGAACTCCAATGGTCTGTTCATTTCCTTAGCATCCTGCTCTATTGCATAAAGCGCGGATAACACATCTTTTCTTCCCAATGGAAAGGTATACCCTTTTCTATTGCCAAGCCCCTCATAATATCTTATGAGTAAATCCTTATAATATGTCACTTTTATATTATATTTGCTTCTTAACAGGTATATATTGGCAAATGCCGCGTCACTCCCTATATATTGTGACTCTTTTACGCACTTTTCTATCCATTCTTTATCACTAAGCTTTGGAGTATTCCAATCTAACATACACATCTCCATTTCTAAAGCACATAGGGCTTATGATAATTATCTGACATTCTAGCACACACATTTATAATAAACAACTATTCCCCATATAAATTATGTGTTAAACCTCTGTAAAACCCCCCTAAAATTAACTTTTCTTTTTTTATTTGACATATACCATATTGTATATCACACTATACTTATAGTATATAAAATAGTATATTTCCTGCTATATTACATACCATTAGATAGTACAGTTTAGTGTCATATCAACAGCCAATTTTTGATAATAACGGAAAGCTTACTTTGTCAAACTTTCCATTATCTGTTTTTTAATACAATTTTTATTGAAATAATCTACCTAAAATATTATATTGTATTGAAAGACTATATCGAAAGGAGATGTCTTTTCCTTAAAGACACAGAATATGAACAAAAAAAATATTATTTTAATTCTTGTAGGAATATTAATTATTTCTATGCGTTTCAACGTAACATTTGGTCATATTAATATTGATGTAACTAATGACTGCGTTGGTTTTCTCTTAATTATAATTGGCGTACTTCCAATGATTAACCGTAACTCCAGATTCAAGAAATCCGGCATTGTTGCTATTGTCGGCTTTATTGCTTCTGTCATCGCACAGGTCATCAACTTTATTGACTGGCAGGAAGCTGCTGGCTCAATGCTTACTATTTCACTTGGAATAACTGTAATATTTGCAATCTATTTTACTTATTATTTTACAGAAGCACTTATTATGGAATCTAATATTCAGGAGAAATCTGCTGTAACACGTAATTATCAAATGACCTGGCTTATTTTATCGGCTGCTGTATTTGCACATTTTATGATATTTGGTTCAACAATTTCTTTATATTCAATACTTGTTGAAGCTCTCGTTGGAATATGTGCTTTATACTACTGCTTCACAGTTTACAGCTCAAGCAAACAGCTTTATGAAGATTAATTTTATGAATATTAATAATGCATTTTTAACAAATTCACTATGCACTAGAAGCGTGCGCAGAAATGAGGCTTAATTATGAAAAAACTCGAAATAATTATACGTCCAGAAAGACTTGACGATTTAAAGGTAATTCTTAACAATAACAACGCTCACGGGCTTATGATTACTAATATAATGGGTTACGGAAGCCAGAAAGGACATAAGCAGGTATACAACGGCGTTGACTTCGGCGGCAACCTGCTGCCTAAAGTAAAGGTTGAATCTATTGTATCTGATGAAACCTACGAACAAATCATTGACCAGATTATCGAAGAAATCAACACTGGTGTATATGGCGATGGCAAAATCTTCGTCTATGAAGTAACTGATGCCATTCGTATTCGTACTGGCGAACGTGGAGAAGATGCTCTTTAGGACTGTCCTGACTATAATAAATAAGAGCTGAAAGCATACTGATATGTACCCTCTTTACTGGACAAACCAGTAAGGAGGGTATTTTTATGCGATATAGTTATGAATTTAAAAGGAAATGTGTAGAGATGTATCGCCAAGGGATTGTTCCAGACATTCCTAAAGGTATTTCCAGAGAACGTTTTATCCATTACTTAAATGATTGGATGCATCTTGAAGATGCTCAAGGGCCCGATGCACTAAAGCCAAAAGGATCTTATAAAAAATGGTCCCCTGAAGAAAAATTGGAACTTGTTGCTAGAGTGATTTCCGGAGAATCCAACAAATCAGTCGCAATTCACGCAGGAATTCGTGATTCTATGTTATATCAATGGGTTCGCAAATAT
>FONU01000005.1 GCA_900112995.1 [Lactobacillus] rogosae
ACCAGCCGTTTCCAGCTGCTATCCCCCTGTATGAGGCAGGTTACCCACGCGTTACTCACCCGTCCGCCACTCAGTCATAAAAGACTTCAAACCGAAGTAATCTGTCTTAAATGCTTCGTTCGACTTGCATGTGTTAAGCACGCCGCCAGCGTTCATCCTGAGCCAGGATCAAACTCTCATAAAAAGTTTGCCTTGTCAGTTACAAACTAACTAGCTTAATAATAGTTTCCTTATACTGTGTTTAAGGATTCATTCAATTGCTTGAATGATGTTCACAAAAGATGTATACTTAATTCTATTGAATTCTGTACTCATCTCGAAATTCTAAAAAGAATTTTCAAGGTTGTCTTTCTGTTCAGTTATCAAAGTTCATCGCTCTCAAATCCAATATTCATCTGTGCTTGAGAAGCTTTTGTGTCGCTCATCTCTCGCGGCGACTTGATTATAATATCACCACCTCTCACATATGTCAACATCTTTTTTCGACTTTTTTTGATTTTTTTTGCCAAATCTATGATAAGCATTCGTAAAGCCTTATATTTACTGGATTTGTACCACTAAACTTTTTTGTAAATTTATGGCATATATCTGTATACAAACATAAATCCACACTATTTCCGCTATAAAATTCATTGACTTCAAATTAACAAATTGCAATTTTAAGTCAATGAATTTCTGTCTTAAACTAAACCTTATATAAATCAATTATTATAATATTTACTTTTATTACATACATTATATATTAACGTGCCAATATCTTACCTACGCTTTGCCATTATAAAGTCAAGTATCTTTGAAGCAACATCCTCTTTAGACATCATAGGCAGTTCAATATTATCTTCCCCGGTAATTATAGTTACAACATTAGTGTCTGTTCCGAAGCCTGCCCCGGCTACCTTTACATTATTAGCAACTATCATATCCATATTCTTCTTAATAAGCTTATCCTTGGAATTGGCAATTACATTTTCTGTTTCCATAGAAAATCCACATATAAACTGTCCCTCTTTTTTATGTTCTCCAAGCGTTCCTATTATATCCTTTGTGCGTTTAAGGGCAATTGACATATCGCCGTCTTTTTTCTTTATCTTATTATCGCTTACATTTAAAGGTGTATAGTCCGCTACTGCGGCGGCTTTAATTATAATATCTGAATTCTTTGCTTCTTCGGTGACAGCATCATACATATCCTGTGCTGATATAACATTTATAATATTAACAAATGGAACTGGTGGAACATCAACCTTTCCTGATACAAGTGTAACATCTGCTCCACGAAGCATTGCCATTCTGGCTATTGCATAGCCCATTTTCCCTGTAGAATTATTAGAGATAAATCTTACAGGGTCTATTGCTTCTCTTGTAGGACCTGCTGTTACACAAAGCTTAATGCCCTTCATGTCCTTTTCATATGCTGTTTCCTTTAAAATGTACCATAAAAGGCTCTCCGGCGATGGCATTTTGCCCCTTCCAGTGTCACCACACGCAAGATAACCGCTATCTGGCTCAATAACTTCATATCCAAATCTTCTTAACCTGGCGATATTATCCTGCACAATAGGATTATCATACATATTAGTATTCATAGCAGGCGATATCATAACTTTGCATTTGCAAGCCATTACAGTTGTTGTAAGCATATCATCTGCTATCCCATTAGCTATCTTGCCTATTATATTAGCTGAGGCTGGTGCTATCATAACGCAGTCTGCTTTCTTAGCCAGTGAAACGTGTTCAACATTAAATTGAAAATTCCTGTCAAATGTATCTACTATGCACTTATTGCCTGTAAGTGTTTCAAATGTTATAGGATTGATAAAATTCGTAGCATTTTTAGTCATTATAACATCAACATTACAATGAAGCTTAACAAGTCTGCTTGCAAGCTCTGCAATTTTATAAGCTGCTATGCTTCCTGTAACACAAAGCAGTACATTTTTACCTTTAAGCATTTAATTACCCTCCACATTCTTATCATATATAATTCTAAGACCCTTAAGCAATAATTCCGCATCTATGTGTATATTATGCTTACAGTGAGGAACTATAACCTTTGCAAGTCCACCTGTAGCTACAACTTTCGCTTCTGGCTTTCCATTAACTCCAAAACCATTAGCTTCTATAATTCTGTCAAGCATACCATCTATGCACGAAGCATTGCCATATATAACTCCACTCTTCATACAATCAATAGTATTCTTACCCATAACACTCTTTGGTGTATCAAGGCTTATTCTTGGAAGCTGTGCTGTTCTTGATACTAACGAATCAACTGACACACGTATTCCCGGAAGTATAACTCCACCTATATAATTCTCTTTCTCATCTACAACACTTATAGTTGTCGCTGTTCCCATATCTATAATTATGGCTGGTGCACCATAGCCATTAAGTGTAGCAACTGCATCAACTATCATATCTGTTCCAACCTGTCTTGGCTGATCCATAAGAATGTTAAGACCTGTCTTTATTCCAGGTCCGACCATAAGCGGTGTAATTCCAACTGTCTTTTCTACTGCCGCTTTTATTATATTAACAAGCTGCGGGACAACTGATGATATAATTGCTCCTTTTATGTCATCTGAGTTAATATTATATATTTCAAGCACCGTCTTAAAACCTATGGCGTATTCCAATTCTGTCTTTGAATAATCTGTTGATAATCTTTCCTCAAATAATACTTTCTTGTCATCAACACAGCCAATAACGATATTGGTATTTCCCATATCAATTGCAAGTATCATTCCTTTTTCATTCTTTCTTAACTTTAATTCAGCCATTATAATTCTCCATTCCGATTATATGCAGCTTTTCTTTATCAAGACCGCAGCCCTTCACTGTATATATATTATTAATTATATTACCATTGCCTGAATTACTGCAAACATTTTCTTTATCAAATTCTTCTGCCGAAATCATAACTCTTATATAATTAGGTGTATAGCCTGTATAATACTCTTTTCCAGCTATATTCTGCTTTTCTTCAATAAGCACGCTCAAATCACTATCTGCATATGTACTTCTGTACTGTGCTGACATTTCATTAGCAAGCTCAATAAGTTCATTACTTCTTGCTGTCTTAATCTTATCATCTACCTGATCAGGCATAGTATCTGCAACTGTGCCTTTTCTTCTTGAATACTTAAATATGTGCATTTCATAAAAATGCACCTTCTCAACAAATGCTTTCGTAATCTTGAAGTCTTCTTCTGTCTCACCAGGAAAGCCCACAATAACATCTGTCGTAATCGCTGGGTTATCATAATATTTTCTAAGAATTTCACAGCCCTTTAAGTATTCAGCAGTATCATACTTTCTGTTCATAGCCTTAAGTGTCTTATCACAGCCGCTCTGTAATGATAAGTGAAAATGTGGACAAAGCTTTTTCATACTGCTTATACGGCTGACAAATTCATCTGTCACAATTCTTGGTTCTAATGAACCAAGTCTGATTCTTTCAATTCCGTCAATTGAATTAACCGCCTCTATAACATCTAACAATGTCTCTTTACCTGTATCCCTGCCATAAGAAGAAAGATGTATTCCGGTAAGAACAACTTCCTTATAGCCATTGTCAGCTAATCTTCTAACTTCGTCTACAACATCTTCAATCGCCCTGCTTCTTATTCTTCCTCTTGTATAAGGAATAATGCAGTATGAACAGAACTGGTTACATCCGTCCTGTATTTTAATGTATGCCCTTGTATGCTCACTTACTTTATCTATCTTTAATTCTTCATATTCTGTATCGTGGCTTATATCAACCACATATTCGTCTGCTGTATTATCCTTAAAATACTGCTCAAGCACATCAACAATATTAATCTTCATATTGTTGCCAAGCACGATATCTACAGCTTCATCTTTCTTAACTCCTGCTTCATCTGCCTGTACATAACAGCCGGCAGCTATTACAACTGCTGATGGATTCATCTTTTTAGCCTTGTGTAACATCTGGCGGGACTTCCTGTCTGCTATATTAGTAACCGAACAGGTATTTATTATATATACATCTGCAATTATCGCTTCATCAAATGGAACTATTTCATAGCCTGCATTTTTAAGCATAAGCTCCATTGACTCTGCTTCGTATGAATTAACCTTGCAACCAAGGTTGTGTATCGCAACTTTTTTCAAATCGGCCTCCTTTGTTCTTGACATAAATCCCATAAATATTATAATTAACTCAGTAAGCAAATTATTATATTATGGGAGGTATTCCAATGAAAACTGTACAGATTTCATTAAACTCAATCGATAAAGTTAAATCCTTTGTAAATGATATTACAAAGTTTGATGTTGACTTTGACCTTGTATCTGGAAGATATGTAATTGATGCAAAGTCTATTATGGGTATTTTCAGCCTTGATTTATCAAAGCCTATCGACTTAAATATTCACGCTGAGAATGATATTGATACAATTCTTGCTGTATTAAAGCCATATATTGTATAATCAGCCAGACAGTTTAATATGGTTATTCTATAACAGGATGTCACACGTTAATTCGTATGGCACCCTGTTATTATTTACATCATTTTATTTAACAACTATCTTTTCTGTAGTTTCTATGGCTGTCTTCATAAGCTCATCAATAACATCATCAAGGTTATGCTCGTGCTGTTTGATTATATTAAGATTAGGCTTTGTAACTGGATGTTTAGCTACAAATATTGTACAGCAGTCCTCAAATGGCTGGATTGATGTCTCATATGTTCCTATCTTTTCTGATATATCAATAATCTCCTGCTTATCAAAACCAATAACCGGTCTGTATACTGGCATTGTACATACTTCATTAGTACAGTAAAGGCTCTGCATAGTCTGGCTTGCAACCTGTCCGATACTCTCACCTGTAACAAGTCCCATACATTTGCTTTCCTTGCCAAGTTCTTCTGCAATCTTCATCATATATCTTCTCATAATGATTGTAAGCTCATCGTGAGGACACTTCTCATATATAGCAAGCTGTATATCTGTAAAATTAACTACATTAAGAGTTATTGGACCTGCATATTTAGACACAAGTCTTGCAAGGTCTACTACCTTCTGCTTAGCTCTCTCACTTGTATATGGTGGTGCATGGAAATATGTAGCTTCTATCTGCACACCTCTCTTGGCTACCATATATCCAGCTACAGGGCTGTCAATTCCTCCTGATAATAAAAGCATTGCCTTACCAGCAGTTCCTATTGGCATTCCTCCTGGTCCTGGAATTTCTATTGAATATATATTAATATGCTTTCTAATCTCAATCTGTAAAAGCACCTGTGGCTTATGAACATCTACCTTCATCTCAGGAAATGCGTCTAATATTCTTCCACCCATCTCCATATTAATCTCCATAGAATTCATAGGGTAGTTCTTTCTTGCTCTTCTTGCATCTACCTTAAATGTAACATTCTTATCAGGATATGCCTCATCAATATACTTAATAACGTGTTCAGCAAGGTCATCAAAGCCATTATCTTCTATCTGCACAACTGGACATATTCCAATTATTCCAAATACAGTCTTTAATGCTTCTACAGCCTCATCATAGTCAAATTCTGTCTGTGCTGTAGCATATATTCTTCCATTTTCCTTTGATACTACGAATTCCCCCTCAACCTTTTCAAGGGCAAATCTTATCTGTCTTACAAGTGCATCTTCAAAAAGGTATCTGTTCTTACCCTTTACACCTATCTCTCCATATTTAATCAAAAATGCTTTATACATCTTTTATCTCCATTCAATTTTAATTATATTATTAATGTCTTGTATACTTTCTTAACACAGGAAGAAGTTCTTTTAATGCACTGACTGCATAGTCAAGTTCTTCCTTAGTTGTATTATAACAGAAGCTGAATCTTAATGTGCTGTCAAGCAGGTCATTATCAAGACCTATCGCAACAAGCGTATTGCTTAAGCCCGGCTTGTTAGAAGAACAAGCTGAACCTGAGGATACATATATATTCTTATCCTCAAGTGCGTGAAGCAGCACCTCTGCCCTTACACCCCTGAAGCTTACGCTTACAATCTGTGGTGCTGACTTTGTGCCTTTATATGAATTAATAACAACATCAGCAAGCTTTTCAAGTTCATCTATAAAATAGTCTTTAAGCTCGTACAGATTATTAATCTTATCCTCAAACTGGTCATTATATATAAGCTTGACTGCTGCCGAAAGTCCTGCGATTGCTGGTACATTTTCTGTTCCAGAACGCATACCCTTCTGCTGTCCACCGCCATATATTATAGGTTTAATTCTTGTCTTATCCTTAATATATAAAAATCCGCTTCCCTTTGGACCGTGTATCTTATGTCCACTTACAGATAATAAATCTATGTTATACTTCTTAGGTACTATTTTGTATTTGCCATATGCCTGAATTGCATCTACATGAAACACTATATCAGGATTGTAGCTTTTTACAATATGTCCGATTTCTTCAATAGGTTCAACTGCACCAATCTCATTATTGACATACATTACTGATACAAGAATTGTTTCATCATCTAACGCTTCCTTAAGGTCATTAAGGTCCACAATTCCATTTCTGTCAACTTTAAGATATGTTACCCTGAAACCATTCTCACTAAGAAAGTTAAAAGGCTCTTTTACAGATGAATGTTCTACCGATGACACAATAACGTGATTGCCTTTTCTCTTATTAGCCATAGCAGTTCCTATTATTGCCATATTGTTAGACTCTGTTCCGCCTGATGTGAAAAGTATTTCCTTTTCCTGGCACTTTAAAGTCTTAGCTATTGTTTCTTTTGCTTCTTTTATATAATTTTCAGCTTCAACGCCCTTCATATGCTTTGATGATGGATTGCCATAATCTTCACTCATAACTTTTACGCACACATCTACAACCTCAGGTGCACACTTTGTCGTTGCTGAATTATCAAGATATGCCTGCATTATTATTCCTCCATATTGTACATAAGCACCGACATCAGCATAAGACCTGCTGTCTCGGTTCTTAATATACGTCTGCCAAGTGTTATTATATCAGCTCCTGCATTAGTTGCAAGCTCAAGTTCATCTTTATCAAAACCACCCTCTGGTCCAATAAAGATACCTATGCTCTTTCCTTTCCCGATAGAAGCAATAACCTGTCTTGTATGTTCAATTCCTTCTGCACACTCATAAGGAAGTAATAATACATCTAATTCCGAAGCCATAGCAACTGCCTGCTTAAAACTTACAACATCACTAACCTTTGGCATAATACTTCTTTTACTCTGTTTGGCAGCACTTTCAGCTATTGTATTCCATCTTGCAACCTTGCTCTTTGCTTTCTTATCATCAAGCTTTACAACACTTCTTTTCATTGCTACAGGAACAATCTCATACACGCCAAGCTCAATCATCTTCTGTATAATAAGTTCCATTTTATCAGCTTTAGGAAGTCCCTGAAATAAATATACCTTTGATGAAAGTTCATTGCCTTTCTCATTAACTGATGTTATAAGGCTACGTACATAGTCATCGGATATTGTATCAATAACACAATTATAATCATAATTATCGCCACTGCTTATAAGTATCTCATCACCCTTTTTTAAGCGCAGTACATTCTTAATATGATTAACGTCCCCGCCTTTAATATCAATGTAATCGTCAAATATATTCTCGTGCTCTGCAAAAAAATGATACATATGTAATCCTTTCGCGTTATCTATTTATTACTTTCTTCTGGCTGTTACATTAACCCATTCGCCATCGTGGTTAATCTCAACTATCTCGAGCTCTGAATTCTTCTTGAAAGCATTAACAACTTCATCTTCTTTAATATTAATAATTCCAGAAGTTATAAAATATGCTCCATGCTTCATATGCTCATGGATATTAACTGATAATGGCTCTAATACATCAGCAAGAATATTAGCACACACTATATCATAACATTCATATCCACATCTATCCTTAATATTCTTATCATCAATTATATTACCCTCAATAACCTCAAACTGCTCCTTAGTTATATTATTCTGAACCGAATTCTCTTCTGAGGCAATAATTGCATTAGGGTCAAGATCTGTACCAAGTGCATATTCCGCACCATATTTAAGGGCAACGACTGAAAGTATTCCGCTTCCACAGCCTACATCAAGTATTCTGTCACCTTTTTTAACGTACTTTTCAAGCTGCTTAATAACCATTCTTGTTGTTTCGTGCGAACCTGTTCCAAATGCAGTTCCCGGATCAATGCTAAGGACAGGATGTCCTTTCATCTCCTCTGTAATCTCTTCCCAGGTTGGCTTAATATAAAGATTACCGATTGTAAATGTATGCCAGTACTGCTTCCAGTTATTAATCCAGTCTTTATCTTCTGTCTCAGACCTTGTTATTGTTCCTTCACCGATATCAACAAACATTCTTAAATCTTTAATTTCCTGCTCAGCCTTTTTAACTAATGTTCCATCGTCCTCATCTGAATCAATATAAAAATTAACAACTGCTGTTCCATCATCTGGTGGCAGCTCAGGAATAAAATCAACAAACATTGTCTTAGCTTCTTCTTGTGTAAGCTGTACATTGTCCTGTATCTCTATCCCCTCAATTCCTATATCATCAAGAGCACTGCTTATTAAATCAACAGCCTGTGTTGTTGTCTTAATTGAATATCTATTCCATTTCATATATATGTCATCCTTCCAAATATTAATATTTTGCAAATATTATATAATCACTTTTGCATTATTGTATTATTAAGCATTTTTTAAAAATGCCTCATAACCCTTTAATGTTTCATACAAATCTGCTTTGCTTATAACTTCATATGGCGCGTGCATATTCTGTACAGCAATACCACTGTCAATTACATTCATATCAAGATTAGCTAATATATAAGCTATTGTTCCACCACCGCCGATGTCTACCTTACCAAGTTCAGCTGTCTGAAATGATACATCTGCATCATCCATAACCTTTCTTAACTTTCCTACAAATTCTGCTGATGCATCATTAGAGCCACTCTTGCCTCTTGCACCTGTGTATTTATTAAACACCATGCCTTTGCCAAAATAAGCTGCATTTTTCTTCTCAAATACACTCGCATAGTTAGGGTCATATGCCGCACTTACATCTGATGATAACATATAAGAATTAGCAAGTGCCCTTCTTAATCCAAGCTCAGAATAATTTCCACATCTGTCCATAACTTCTGCAACCATATTTTCAAAAAATCTTGACTGCATTCCTGTAGCACCAACGCTTCCAATTTCCTCTTTATCAACAAGAATACATACACCTGTTCTCTTAACTTCACTTGAATTAATAAGTGCTATAAGTGATGGATATGCACACACTCTGTCATCGTGTCCATAGCCCATTATCATACTTCTGTCTATTCCATAATCTCTTGCAGGACCTGCTGGAACAGCTTCTAATTCTGCTGATAAGAAATCTTCTTCCTCTATTCCATACTTATCCTTTAATATTGCAAGTATATTCTTCTTAACAGCATCTTTAGCTTCCTTATCGCATTCTTCCTTCTCCTGTGGCATACTTCCAACAAGAATATCAAGTGCTTCACCCTCAACAACCTTTGTGCCTTTCTTTTCCATCTGCTCCGAAGCAAGATGTATAAGAAGGTCAGATACACCAACTACTGTATCAGACATATCTTCACCAATTACAATCTCTACTGTTGTTCCATTCTTTAATGCAACAACTCCGTGAATGGCAAGTGGAATTGCAACCCACTGGTATTTCTTAATACCACCATAATAATGTGTATCAAGAAGAACAAGTCCTGTTTCTTCATAGAGAGGGTTCTGCTTTATATCAAGTCTTGGTGAGTCTATATGTGCTCCGAGTATGTTCATTCCTGCACTTATAGGTTCTTCACCTATATTAAACGCAACAAGTGCCTTATTCATATTGACAGCATACACTTTATCGCCAGCTTTTAATGTCCTGTTATCAGCAATAACGTCTTTTAAGTCCGCATAGCCAGCTTCCTTTAAAAGCCTAACGCCTTCCTTTACACATTCTCTTTCTGTCTTACATTTTGAGATGAACTGTCTGTACTGTTCCGCAAAATCAAATACTTCTGCTTTCTTTTTAGAATCATACTTATTCCACGCATTTGCTCTTTCCATAATATACCTCATTTCTGCCCACTGTTTAAGATAACCACTTGTATCAGGTGAACTCATTATATTCTAACTATCTATACATAAATGTCCAGCTGATTATATGTCCAGGGTAAGCTGTTCCTCATTCATAGCTTCTTCTTTTAATTCGCTTGCTATTTCATATTCAGCCTCTTCCTTGTACTGTTCAACCATATCCTCACTTATAACCGGAAGTTCATCAATAGAACCTACACCAAATGTTCTAAGGAATTCTTCAGTTGTTCCAAAAAGCATCGGTCTTCCCGGTGCATCAAGTCTTCCAACTTCTTTAACAAGTTCTAATTCAACAAGCTTATTAACTGACCTGTCTGAATTAACACCTCTTATCTTTTCTATCTCTATCTTAGTAACCGGCTGCTTGTACGCTATTATTGAGAGCGTTTCAAGTGCTGCATCTGTCAATGTATATCGTCTTGGCTGACTGCATATTCTAATAAGATTGTCGTAATATTCTTCTTTGGTACATAATTGAAAGCTTCCCTCTAATTCAATTATCTTGATACCTCTGTCTTCATTTTCATATTTATCCATCATATTATGGATAATCTTGACTGTTGTATCGACATCGTGTTCTATAGCCACTGCGATCTTTTCTGCTTCTACTGATTCACCCATAGTAAATAGTATAGCTTCTATTGCCGCTTCTGTCTTTTCTATACTCATTCTGCACTCCATTCTTATCCTGCTTTAATTAACAGAATTAATACACACTTACTGTGTCATATACATATATGCTTTTAAAACTTATAAAGCATTGCTGTATTATTAATTATTCTTCGGTAATTCCTTCTATAAGTTCCGGATCCTTCGTCACTGTTATATATATTTCCTCGCAAGTCCCCTCTTGCTCTACAATAACAAATCCTGTCTTAATAAGCTCTAATACAACAAGAAATGTAACAATAACCGCAACCTTTGAAGCCCCCTTCATAAGAAATTCCCTGAAACTGAATGTCCTATGTTCCATCATAAACGCCTTAATATCAACAAGCTTTTCTGACATAGTAACTTCTTCTTTCTCTATCTTACCGAACTTGCTTCTTATTGGGTCAACCTTTTCATCTTTTCTTCTCATTACGTCTGAAAATATTGCATTAAGCTTTAAAAGATCGGTATCTCCTATGACATCTTTTATATCAACCTCTGGCACATATTCACTGATCTCTTTAGGAATATCAGGCTTTCTATAATAAAGCTTTGTGGCATCCATCTGCTTATCTTTAAGCTCTTCTGCCATTGCCTTATAAAGCTTGTATTCTAACAGCTTTTCGACAAGCTCTGCTCTTGGATCCTGCTCATTACCTTCCTCATCAACTTCCTTTGGAAGAAGCATACGGCATTTTATATCAAGCAGTGTAGCCGCCATAACAAGGAATTCGCTTACTACATTTAAGTCTTCCTCCTGCATTTTATTGACATATTCCATATACTGCTCTGTTATATCAGCTATTGGAATATCATATATATTAACTTTATTCTTATCTATAAGATGCAGTAAAAGATCTAACGGACCTTCAAAAGCCTGAAGCTTTACACTAATCCCCATTATAAGCAAGCCTACCTTTCATTAACAGGTTACACTTAACCTGATTTTATTCATTAACTTATATATTGTACATAAAATATAATAGTAATGCAAGTTATTAACTTATTGATAATTGTGGGAAAATAACATATAATAATTTGAAAAAACCTTACATCTAAGTTTTTTCAAATATCAAGTTTGTGACAAGCACAAACTTGTGACTTTCAAAAGCACTGTGTATACCTAAGTTTTTCAAATATCAAGTTTGTGGCAAGCACAAACTTGTGACTTACAAAAGCACTGTGTATACCGAGGTTTTTTCAAATATCAAGTTTGTGGCAAGCACAAACTTGTGATTTACAAAAGCACTGTGTATACCGAGGTTTTTTCAAATATCAAGTTTGTGGCAAGCACAAACTTGTAACTTACAAAAGCACTGTATATACCGAGGTTTTTTCAAATATTTTATTAAAATTTTTAGAGAGGAGAAACAGCATGAAAATTGCCCGTGTGATTTTCACCTGTCAGGAAGCTTACAACAAAATCATCAAAGACCGGCTTACTGAATATGCAGCACAGACCTGCTACTATCTGCTTTTAAGCTTTATGCCATTCGTACTTGCACTAATAAGCATAATACATTATTTCCCAGTAACTTCAACCGACCTTATGAATCTTTTTGAGAATATAATTCCTACAGAATTCCACGGTCTGTTACTAAACATAATAGTTGATATTGAGAATTCTTCATCAATAACAATTCTGTCGGTAACTGCTATCGGCTTAATATGGTCAGCTGGCAAAGGCTTTATGACAATAAAGACCTGCCTTAACCGTATTAACAATTACGAGCTTAAAAGAAGCTGGCTAATACAGAGATTATTTTCAAGCATATATGCTTTAATACTGCTATTATCAATTGCAACAAGCCTTGTCATAATCGTATTTGGCGAACACCTTTCAGCATTTATTGAACGACATCTTAGTGCATTTTCAATTGATATTACAATTATTAACGCAATATTCAGCAACAGGTTATTTCTTGTTCCTACTCTGCTTACAATATTCTTCACTGTAATGTATTCGTTCATACCTACAATTAAAAAACGTCCTTTAGAAGAAATTCCAGGTGCTTTTCTTGCAAGTATTGGATGGTATCTGTTCTCTGAACTTTACTCATTATACATTACATATATGACACACTACTCATATACTTATGGAAGTCTTACAACTTTTATGCTTCTTCTTATATGGATGTATATATGTATTCTTATATTATTTCTCGGTGCTGAGTTCAATTCCCTTATCGAGAAGAATATACTAAGACCTTGGCGTATTTCAAAGCATTCAAAAAAAACTAAGAAAGCAGTCGTCAATGCTGCTAAACAATAAAGCTATATTTATTATTGAAATAAATGGATATACAGACACCAGCAATATCGACATACTTATAAGTACAAATAGTAAGCAAACGGGACTGTCACATTGAATGCCCTTCCGTTATACAACGGGAGCATCACTGCAACAGTCCTATTTTTATATCTCTATCAGATTATTTTAATCCATTTTACAAGCACTAATCATTTATATTCTTAATCTCTATATTGTTATAGAAGAATTTTAAAATATCTGTATAATCCATAGTTTCTGACATTTTCTTAACCGCATTCTGGCTCATTCCAATTCCGTGTCCGTAGCCGCCGCCTGTTATTTCGTATGATACAAGCGTGCCATTATCATATACCGGTTTGAATATACAGAAAGCACTCGGAAGAATATCATTATATATCTCCCTGCTCTGAGTTATTATTGCACATTTATTATTACCCATAAGGCTTCTTACTGCATTTTCTCCTTTGACAATACAGGTTTCCTTACTGCCTTCTACCATAAGTGCAGCTACAACTCCGCCACAGCCACGTTCTATCACTTTAATGCTTGCAATATTTCCTATATCATTAACCACTTTATCGGACGGCTCTCCATTTTCTAATATATATACCGAGCCGTTCTTTCTTAAATAACTTCCTATAAGTGAATTAAAATGTGCCGTAAGCTCACTTATACCTATGACGGTCTTCCAACGGTACATATCTGCTTCACTGTCATAATCACTGCTATCTTTGGCCGTTATAAACTGCTCAAATGTCTTTTCCGACTTAATATCAGCATTATAATCAGATGTTCCTGCCCTTACAGAAGCATATTGCGGATAATTATCCTCATCACTCCCCCACGCACACACATCAGCTGTATAACCGCAGGAAGTCGAATAATAATAAGTCTTTACAAGTTCACCATTGTATACAGCGACCATTCCAGCCGTAGCAATAACCGCCTCATCAGCCTCTGCACTGTCATATGTATTATTGTATACCTGAAACGACACACTATCATCTATGTGTGCACCATACTCACTGTAATAATTATTCGTAAGCTGTGTATATGCATAGCTTCTTGCACATACAGCCTGACATTTTAAGGCATTAACGCCAAATGACACAGGCATTTCGCTAGGCACAACTTTTTTTAAATAATCTTCGATATCAATTTCATTAATCACCGCAATACCCTCATCATATAAGGCAAGCTCTATATTACCCTTATAGGACGGATTTCCCTGACTTCTCTTAATAGAATTAATCGTTATGCTTCCATCATCAGTACTAAGCACAATACGCCCCGTGGCTAATCTTTCATCATTGCTGTCTATATCAAAGCTTTCACCTGCCGCAATATCCCATTGTACATCTGCACAGGTTATATGTATTATACTATCTGATGACAGCGACACACTGTTATGAAATAAATCCTTGTAACCTGTTGTCTTTAACATAACCCTTATATTATCATGCTTTAATTCTTCGCCAATAATTGCCCCACATACCTTTCCATTAGCAACTATAAAACGCTGGAGTGAATAACCGACTATAATCTCATCATAATTATGCGTTTTCACATCTGATACATTATCATATATTATAAATTGTTCATCTAACGGAACTTTTCCATACCCATCTATCTCTACATATTCATTAGTTACAGAGAGGACTTTTCCTTTGATAATATCCTTTTTGACAGATATATTCTTCACCTTTCCCTTACTCAGATGAATGTCAGCAAGCGTATTATCTATGTCATCATTAACCCTGCCTATCTTAAGCTTTTTCTCAACTCCATAGAAATTCACATATAACATTCCGTTATTGTCATATTTAAGCCACACATTACTGTAATCAACCTCGTCAGATATTTTTCTTTCAATACACAATAAACGGTTATCCCTTACTATTGCCAATACCTGCCTGTCTATATAAGGTGTTGCAATTATTCCGTCAAATATATACTTTCCCTTAGTTGTATACATTTCCCACTCACTAACATTAAGCTCCGCAGGTGTTCCAGCAATTCCAAGTTCAACTCTCTCAACCTCCTGCCCGCTACTGCAATACGGCAGAAGCAATATGTAATAATCTATAAATTCCTGCTTAGTCACAACTCTGTTATTATTGTTTAACTGGCTAAGTGATTGTATTCCAATGCTCTCAAATGTTGTATCACCTGCATTAAGTTTCTTTGAAAGTATGTATACATCTTTCATCATAATATAATCGTCAGCCTCTTCACACTGCATATATCCATTAATATTGACATATTCAATATATGGCTTGTACCACACTTCTCCTGTTTCAAATGCCTGCGTATCATCTACATTGGCATAAGCAATCATCTTTGCCGCCTGTGCATAAGTTATGTATTCGCCATTATTGGATTTATTAATAAATGTTTCCAGCACAACAACACCTATTGCCAGTACCAGCACTAATAATCCATATATAAATATTGTCCGTTTTCTGATTATTACGGTCTTTACCATATCAACCTAACCTCTCAAATATATTATGCCTGTACAGCATCAATTATATATATTCTTGAAAGTCACTGATTATTACTACATAAAGAATAATGTGCAAAGCACATTCCTGTACTGAATGCGGTCATCTGCGGCACACTACATCTTTGTGTAAGTGTGAATCTTCGCTGAGGGCTTTTTATTTAACAGGAAATTCTGATAGAATTTCCTGTTAAATAAAAAAACTATGAAAACAAGATTGTCTTCATAGTAACTTAACACAATTATCCCAAAGCGCCGTTCCCCACGTTTTCGACTCCTAGCAATGCTAGGTGGGTTACCGCATCCATACCGCTGCCATCCACTCAGAGGAGGCCCGACATTAGAATGGAGATATAGGAATCCCGTCGATGAAATGTAGGATCAAAATAAGTGAGGTTCTCGCACGCCCCAGGAATTATTAAATTGTTCTTCTTATCAACTATAATTATTCTACTACATAAATCTCTTAGATACAATATAATATATGTAATTTTAATTAAAAAATTCTAATATTTATTACCTATCTTAATTAATCACTTTTATAATATACTGCTTATCATAATTAATTATTTACCATTTTATCATATGTATAATTACATTACTTAATTACCATTTTACTTATCATTATCTTTATTAGTCTTGGCATCGCTTATATCTTCGATTGCCTCTGCCGATAATGATACAGCTTCCCTTACAATATCCTCAGACACACCCATACGCTCTGCGACTTCCTTAACTGACGGCTTTCTTCCAAGTTCTTCTTTTAATCTTACTGCCCAGTCATTGACATAATTAACTTTATTAAGAACCTTTCCAGATATCTTATTGCTGTCCATCTGTTCATCAATCAGCATACGCATACTTTCTTCTGCCTGATACTTAACTTCATTGTCAATCTCATTAAGCACCTGAATTAAATCTTCTGTAGTTCCCTCTTTTATCTTATCTTTCCATTCGTAATTATTAAGCCACTGCCTCTGTCCTATATAAGCCATCATTGAAAGATTACTCTCCTGAACAAGGTCTGCCGCAAGCACTCCCCTGCACCTGAAAGGTTCAACCCAGCCTACAATTTTTCCAAGATATGACTCAGACAAAAGCTTTAAAGACTCTTTATCATTATCTTCAACGATATTAATTAAAAGGTAAGCTCTTGTAGTATCTGATACTGGCTGTATCTGTTCAAGCTCCTTCTGGTATCTTTCAAGATATATATCATCTTCGGAATAGTCCATATTATCTGCTATCATCTGAGCCGCCATAACAGCTTCTTTTTCTGGCAGATTATTAACCTCTTCCTCTGTAACATTTATCTTTTTAATAATTCCGTCGTCTGTTTCAGTATATGAAGTATCTTCCTGTGCTATTCCATTATCATCATTATTTACAGCATCATTTTTAGTACTTTCAAGCATATGGAGGAATTCATTGTCTGCTCCATCTACTCCATTTATTGTAATATTATTAGCCATAAGATAACCCATTATCATTGAGTATCTGTTATCATCTAATTCAAGTCCGTTAAAATAACTCTTAACATCGTCCTTGGTAACTATATTTCCATTAACCTTTGCGTATTCTTTAAGTCCGTCTAAAGCTTCCATAAATGTTGCTTTAGCATCTTTATTATTAACTGCCATAACACATTCTCCTTTTCCACTAAGGGATTTTAACATATATCTGCTATTTTATCAATTTGACAAATATTATATATTTCAGTATATTTAATATATCCGTAATAATCGGAATAATATCAGGAAAGATGAGGTTTTTAATAATGAGAATCGCTTTAATTAACGAAAACAGTCAGGCTGCAAAGAATGATTTAATTTACTCTAATCTTAAGAAAGTAGCTGAAAGCAAGGGACATACAGTAGACAACTATGGTATGTATTCTGCTGATGACAAAGCTCAGCTTACATATGTACAGAATGGTATATTAGCTGCTATCCTTCTTAACTCAGGTGCTTGTGATTTTGTAGTAACAGGCTGTGGTACTGGTGAAGGTGCTATGCTTGCACTTAACTCATTCCCTAATGTTCTTTGTGGACACGTTGTTGACCCTTCAGATGCATATATGTTTATGCAGATTAACGATGGTAATGCAATCGCTCTTCCATTCGCTAAGGGATTTGGCTGGGGTGCTGAATTAAACCTTACATACATTTTTGAAAAGTTATTTGAAGGCGAACCAGGTGGTGGTTATCCTAAGGAAAGAGTTGTTCCAGAACAGAGAAATAAGAAGATTCTTGATGAAGTAAGAAAGGTTACTCTTAATCAGGATTTAATCAGTGTTCTTAAGAACCTTGACCAGGATCTTGTTAAGGGTGCTGTAGCTGGAGAAAAGTTCCAGGAACTCTTCTTTGCTAACTGCAAGGACGAAAAGATTGCTGAATACGTTAAGACTTTACTTGCTTAATTTAATAAGCTCTACAGGATTATTATCAATCAATTTAATTTATTAATACGGATATTGATGTGTACATCAGCACATCTTTATCGCTAATAAAAAGCAGCTTTCCTATCTGTAGAAAAGCTGCTTTTTATTAGTTGTCTGTATATATAACAAATTATGCTGTTACCCCGCTTACTACCTTATCATTAGATAATAACCCTGCTTTAACAAGTGCATATCGCACCGCCTTTCCGAGAAATGTAGCTGCTACTATCTTAATAAGATCAAATACAATAAATGGATACACACATACCTTAAGTGCGTAACCCACTGTACAATGCTGTACATAGGCAAACCATGCTGTTCCTAATGCGTAATCAACCATTGTTCCAACTATCCACGCAATTATAACAAGAACCATATTACGATTAGTCTTCTCAATTACATATCCACCTATAAGTGCCATCAACACAAATCCAACAATATATCCACCTGTTGGTCCTGCAATCTTAGCTGGACCTCCTACATATCCTGAAAATACAGGAAGACCAACAACTCCTAATAACACATATAAACAATAACTGCATGTTCCTGCTTTAAGGCCAATCACATATACTGTAAAATATACCACAAGATTAGTAAGTGATATTGGAATAGGCCCTATAGGTATTGATAATGGTGCTAATATGCATGTAACTGCCGCCATAAGTGCCATAAAACATAACTGATAAACTGTAAACTTCTTCTCTTTCACTTGTCTTTACCTTCCTCATAAAAGATTTAAGGTTGATTGTTAACCTCAATTCCAGTTTAGTTTACAATTGTTTTTATGTATTGTCAAGCTTTATTGTTCTGAATATATATACTGAATCATTCCCGGTCCTAACGCCTCTGTCGGTCTTGCAATAAAATTATGCTTTTCATAGAATATCTCACGTCCCTTGGCACACATAAGACATAACATCATTCTTGAGTCCTCCATTGTTATAGACTTAACATACGCTATAATATGTTCTATAAGTTCACTTCCGATATGCTTCCCCTGATATTCCGGTATCACTATCAAATCCTGAATATAGCTTATAACTGCCTTATCTCCAACAACCCTTCCCATTCCTATAGGCTTGTCATCATCAAATACAGTAAACACTTTCACGCTGTTATTAAGTGCTTCCTGTGCCTGAGCTTTTGTAAGTTTTATCCAGCCCACTTTATCACGCAGTCCCAAATATATATTTACATCTTTTACATCTTCAACTATTCTAATCATTTTACACTTATCCTTTAATACACCTTTTTATTTTATCAATCAGTATACAATTTTTTTATATTTATGTCTATAAAAGCATTTTAACTTAAGAAAAAAATGATATAATAGCACATAGGTTTTGCATTTACTATATTTCATCAGATGTAAACCTAATAAAATTTATGGAGGCTTATATGATTACTGTTTCAAAAGATAATACAGGTGACTATACATCTATTCAGGAAGCTGTTGATGCTATAAGCAGCTCAACAGTATCAGAGACAATTTTTATTAAAAATGGTACTTATAACGAGCGTGTTGAGATTACACACAATAATATAACTCTTATTGGTGAGTCTATGGATAACGTAATTATAACCAAAGACTATTACGCATTAATGAC
The DNA here is from genome assembly GCA_900112995.1 of [Lactobacillus] rogosae. Taxonomy (GTDB): domain Bacteria; phylum Bacillota; class Clostridia; order Lachnospirales; family Lachnospiraceae; genus Lachnospira; species Lachnospira rogosae. Next base: position 19,598 of record FONU01000005.1, read on the forward strand.
TATGCCTGATAACACCAAACGTGGTACCTTCAGGTCTTATACTTTCTTTGTACACGCCAATAACTTCCACGCCTATAATATTACCTTCGTGAATTCATCAGGCTTTGGTACTGAGGTTGGACAAGCTATCGCTGTATATGCGGAAGGGGATAATATTACTTTCAAAAACTGCAAACTACTTGGTCATCAGGACACTCTCTTTACCGGTCCTCTCCCTCTTAAAGAAAAACAGCCGGGCGGATTTACAGGTCCTACAGAATTCGCACCAAGAATTCTCTCAAGACAATTATATGAAGACTGCTTTATAAGCGGTGAGATTGATTTCATCTTCGGAAGTGCTACTGCATATTTTAAGAATTGTACATTATATGCCTTAAACCGCAATAAGGAAATCAACAGTTATTATACCGCACCTTCTACATATGAAGACCAGAAATATGGCTATGTATTTGAAAATTGTAATTTCACTGGCAACTGTCCAGATGGAACTTGTTATTTAAGCAGGCCTTGGAGAATACACGCAAAGACCGTATTAATAAACTGTGAATATTCCTCTCAGATTGCTGGCTCAGGTTTTCATGACTGGAATAAGCCTGAATCACACGAAACAGCATTTTACGCTGAATACAACGGATATGGTGAGGGCTACAAGCCTAATGAAAGAGCTTCATTTGCACATATCCTGACAGCAGATGAAGCTGCTATGTATACTAAAGAAAATGTATTAGGAAAAGATTTCAGATAAAATGAAAAAAGTATCGGACAGGATCTGACCTCTCCGATACTTTTTATATTACTGTAAATTAATTGTTTCTACCTGCTGTGTTCCAGATAACACTTCAAGCTTCATACCAGAAGCTCCGGCATCTGTTGTTGAAACCTGAAATACTGCTGCCGCTGTATATTCCTCTCCTGCATTGATTGTAACCTTATCAAGATTACATATATCATTCTTTAACATTGACTTATACTGTGTGTAAGTGCCACTTCCTGCACTAAGCTTCATTGTGACATTAGCTGACTTAGTTGTTGCATTATATACCGCTGAACCTGTATTCTTAATTGTAAACTCAACTGCTACTACCTTACAGCCGCTATCTGCCGGAACACATACAGCATATGCATCTGTTGGATATCTGTTACCTACCGATACCTTCTTATAGCTAACAGTAACACCACTAAGACCTAAGGCTTCAGTAATGCTTGCCGCCTTAATACCTGCCTGAGTTGTTCCTGTTGTACTTGTCGTACCTGTCTGTCCCACGGCTGTTGTTGTCTGCTTGTTAGCTGCTGTTGTACCAGTAGTATTATTCTTTCCAGTAGTTGTTGTACTCTGTCCTGACTTATTAAATGTTGGATTACTAAGCTTAGAATACTTCCATTCATTAGCATAGGAATGTCTAAGCAGAGTACCTGCTATGTATTCAGCTACAATATCATTCTGTTCATTGTCCATTGTTACATCATCAGCACAACCTGCCAGCGCAAATACACATACTGCTGACAAGACAGCTATAGCTATCTTCTTCATATAATCTCCATTCCTGCGTTCCTCTAATACGCACCACAATTCAATTCAACTATATGAATTCTATCATAATTTGCAATCAAGGTCAAACCAGAACTCAACTCCATCAGAAACATTTCTCACACCGCATTGCTTGCCCATAGATTCAACAATCGCCTTAACAATTGAAAGCCCTATTCCGTTACCGCCATACTCTCTTGTTCTGGCTTTATCTACCTTATAGAACTTCTCCCATATATGTTCAATATCCTCCTCGGGTATATTCTTTCCAGAATTGTATACAGTAACCCTTACATTATCTTTATCAATCTGTTCAACATTCACTTTAATGATGTTCTCATTACAGCAGTGATTAATTGCATTAGAGATATAATTAGTTATCACCTCTTCAACCTTATATTCATCTGCCCATACATAAAGAGGTTCTTCACTCATAAATGTCTGTATTGTTAGTTCCTTCTGTGAAGCCCTTAATTCATTAGCGGCGGCTACTGACTTTACAAGCTCATTAATATCGAATCTTTCCATAACAAGCTCATCTTCACCAAATTCAATCTGGTTAAGCGTAAGAAGTCTCTTCACCATATTATTCATCTTGTTGGCTTCATCTATAATAACATCACAGTAGAAATCCATACTCTCCGGATCATCTGTAATGCCTTCCTTAAGCCCCTCTGCATAGCCCTGAATAAGTGCTATAGGTGTTTTTAATTCGTGTGATACATTTGATAAGAAATCTGTTCTCATCTGCTCAAGCTTTTCCTTCTTATCAATATCTCTTTGGAGTTCAAGGTTGGCAGCCTTAAGCTGTGAAATATTCTCCTCAAGCTTATGGGACATATTATTCATACTATCTCCCAAAAGTCCTATCTCACCTTTATCATCGCCCTCATAATGTGCCTCAAAATCAAGGTTAGACATTCTCTCTGCTATATCAGAAAGCTGCTTTATAGGACGTGAGATATATGAGGATAACACAAATGCCGCAACAACACCTATAAGAAGTGTTCCTATACCAACATAAGTTATAAGCGTATTAGAAATGTGCACGTTATCTTTGACACTCTGTATAGGAGTCCTTATAAGAATAAAATCACCATTATCCAATGTTCCCCATAATTCGATATAGTCATCTAACAGACGACTGTCATATACTTCCTGAACTGTATATTTATCATTCTCAAGTATAATCTCCCTGACCTCGTTAGCTCCGTTGCCTGACATATCGATAATCTTTTCCGGAGGTGTCTTCTTATCACCATTGTTATCAGAATTACCACCAAATAATGCTGACTTATCACTATCTGACAAATCACCAAAATCATTTTTCATATTATTATCATCTGTGACACTTCCGCTGTTCTGGCCATTCCTGCTATCAGAAGAAGTTCCATTATTATCAGTGCTTCCGTCTGTGTTAGATGAATCACTATTACTCTTAGATGGTATATTCTGGAAAATATCATTATTAAATATACTCTTTTTCAATCTTTCCAGAAGCATCTCATCTCCGTGAGTGCTTACATAAAAAGTCGTCCAGTCACTATTTACTATAATCATAGATATGCCCTTAGAGGTCGATATCTGTTCAAGATTATTCCGTAAATCTGTTTCTGAAATACTATCATCTGAATATTGTATACACGCATCATTTACTGAACTATATGCGTTCAACATCTCCTGCTGTTTATCTTCCATATAGAACTTTTCTGAAAATATTATATTAAATACAAGAAGAAGAACTATAAGAACACATATCATTCCACCAATCAGCAGCGTTATTTTAAATTTAATCGAATGTTTATTCATCTTGGTATTCCTCAACTAATACTAAGTTAAATTTCAAACTTGTATCCCATTCCCCATATAGTCTTAATATAATCACCCTTATCTCCCAGCTTCTTTCTAAGCTTCTTAACGTGGGTATCTATTGTTCTAGCATCTCCAAAATAGTCATAATTCCATACGTTATTTAGTATCTTCTCCCTTGATAATGCAAGACCTTTATTATCAACAAAATATGTAAGCAGTTCAAATTCCTTAAAGCTTAAATCAATCTCCTGTCCGTCGATCTTAACAATATGTGCAGCTTTATCAATAATAATTCCACCTACATCTGTCACCTCACTGCTATCAATGCTGTAACTTCTTCTAATAAGCGCATCAACTCTTGCTGTAAGAATCTTAGGACTGAAAGGCTTTGCTATATATTCATCTGCACCACATTCAAATCCATTTAATTCGCTTGATTCATCGCTCTTAGCTGTAAGCATAATAATAGGCACTTTAGAATTCTTTCTAATCTCCCTGCATACATCCCAGCCATTCATCTTAGGCATCATAACATCAAGAATAACAAGTGATATATCCTTATCCGCATAAAATCTGTCAAGTGCTTCCTCTCCGTCACCAGCTTCAATAACTATATATCCTTTTCTTGTAAGGAAATCACTTACAAGCTTACGCATTCTGCTTTCATCATCAACCATTAATACTTTAATATTATCCATTGTATACTCCAATCCGTGTTAATAATTACTTTAAATATGTCTATATAACTTCTATAATATTATATAAGGCAAAAGCTAAAGCACATTTTGCCACTCTTTATTGTATATTAAATAATAATTATGTTAAAAATGTGTCCTTAATGTTAAGAAAATGTGTTTACTGCTTTTTAATTACCTCTTTTTATTGTTAAGTTCCTGCTCCCTTGCCTTTAAAGACTCCTCTTCCGACTGCAATTCCTGCTGCCACTGGGCATACCTGTTCTGGATAGTGACCTCATAATTTAATATATTAGGGTTAGAACTTGTCTTTAATATTACAAACATCGCAATAATTACTATAACAAGAATAATATTTAATACCATAGCCCTTATGAAATTATTCCTGTATTTTGCTACCTGAATAGACAGATTTCTTAGTTCACTCTTAAATTCTATCTGTTCCTTTCGTTTGTCGAGTGCTTCCTGTGTATCCGCATTTATCGGGATAGGCTGGATTTTGTCATTAGGTATCTCACTGCTCTTGTATAAAAATGTCTGTAACTGCTTAAGGTAATTCATTCCTATCTGTGTCGAGAATAATTTACGTTCTATTATTTTATTATAAAGATTATATACCTGCTTAGGATCTTTCGTATTAGTCTTTGCCGACACATATTTAATAGCATTAAGTTCATCTTTGGCCAACTGGGCATCTTCTTTAGTATTAAACTCATACCCGCCAACCATATGCTTCTTGACTTCCTTGTCCATATGCAGACCTCCTATTCAACAGTAATATCATCTTCTTCTATCTTTATCACTTTCTTTAATTCGCTGTAATCGGTTTCTATCTGAAATCCTATCTTTCCAGCACTGAAAAATATTGTATCTTCAATATCAAGCACACTCTTATCTATAACTGTCCTGAAGAACTTCTTCATACCAACCGGTGAACAGCCACCGTGAATATAACCTGTAAGCGGAAGCAGTTCCTTTGACTTTATCATCTCAATATTCTTCTCACCTACACATTTGGCAGCTTTCTTAAGGTCGAGTTCTTCTGCTACAGGAACCATAAACACGTAATGATTGCCGCTCTTGCCTATTGTAACAAGTGTCTTAAATGCTCTCTTAGGGTCTTGTCCAAGTGCCGCCGCAACTTCCACACCGCTTACTGCACCTGACTCCTTATATTCGTGTACTTTATATTTAATCTTCTTCTGGTCAAGACTTCTCATAACATTAGTCTTATCTGCGGACATAATATATTCCTCCAATTCTATAATAATTGCCTTTAGTCAAAGTATTTAAACTCCTCGCAGGAATTGTAAATTGCTTTGCATTAATAATAAAATAATCAGCACACAAATGCAATCAATTCAACTATTAAATCTTATCACTACATATAAAAATCTACTGCTGTGCACATTCCATTATAATCTTCTCACACATATCATACCCTAGCTGTGAACTATTTAATGTCAATGTGTAATTTCGTGCCATTCCCCACTTCTGGTCTGTATAATAACGATAGTTAGTCATGCGTCTTTTATCAATATCTGCTGTCATCGCTACAGCCTCAGTTTCTGTGACATTATATAATCTGCATATTCTCTTTACTTTTTCAGGCATATCTGCGTGTATAAAAATATTAATAACATCCGTCCTGTCTTTTAATATATAATCAGCATTTCTTCCTATAATTACACAGCTATCATTTTCTGCTATTTCAAGAATTACTTTTCTCTGAGCCTCATACACCATATCTTCTACTGATTTTCCTGTTGTATCACGTCCTGTAAGTGCATATGCAAACAACCCTTTTTTAGGTGATAGTTCTGCATTCTGACTGATATACTCTTTTGAAAATCCCAACTTTTCTGCTATCTGGCTGATTATATCTTTATCATAATATTTCATTCCCAGCTTCTTAGCGACTTCTTCTCCGATAAATCGTCCACCGCTTCCAAACTCCCTGCTGATTGTAATAATTTTATTTGCCATATGTAAGCCTCCTCATTCAATTAAAATTTTTCTTATTTCAGATTTGTCACAGACTAATCCATTTTATGAATTTATTCACTTAACTTCTCTACTTTATTTTTTCTGATTTTCTTTAAAAATACATATCCAGCCAGACAAGCGATAATCTCTGTTATTGGAAATGCCCACCAGATAAGCGATACACCAGCCTGTCCATTTCTTACAAAAGCAGAAAATATTCCCGCCAATGGCAATATTATAATAAGCTGTCTAAGAAGCGATATAACCAGTGACTCTATTCCACCATTTAATGCCTGATAAATTCCCTGATACGCAACATTTATTCCTGCAAATATAAAACTTATTGAAATAATTCTCATTGCTCCTATGAAATATTCTCTTGACTGCCCTGCATTAAATAAAGCTGCAAATGCACCTGGAAAAATCTCTGTAATTGCTGCCCCTGCAATCATAAGTACAATTGTATATATAAGACCATATTTTATTCCGTCTTCTATTCTCTTTCTACTTCCCATTCCATAAGCAAATGCTATTATTGGTGTAATTGCATCTCTTAAACCAAAAGCTAAGAACAATACAAACTGCTGTACTTTATAAAACAGTCCATATGCCGTCTGTGCAGAAGGATTGAACTTCAAAATCAAATTCATAACGTAAACCATAATAGACATAAGAGCCTGTGCTATAATCGCCGGAAGTCCGATTGCATAAATTTCTTTTATAATTCCGGCATCTGGCTTCATATATTTAACACTATGCTCAAATTCCTTATTTAATTTTATATGGAAAATAAATAATAATCCTGCTGATACAACCTGACCAATAACTGTTGCATATGCAGCACCTTTTACTCCCATCTGTGGAACAGGTCCTATACCATATATCATAATTGGGTCCAGAACAATATTTACAACTGCCCCAACTACCTGTCCTATTGTGGAATAAAGTGAACGTCCTGTTGCCTGCAATAATTTCTCAAACAACGAAAAGAATATAATTCCAAAGGAAATAACACAACATATTCTAAGATAGCTTACTCCCATCAAAATAACTTCTGTATCAACAGTCTGTGAAGAAATATATGCTTTCACCCCAAAAACACCAAATAATAAACATACCGCATAAATAATTACTCCAAGAAACAGACTGTTTCCTGCAATCTTGGCAGCTTTCTTATTATTACCTTGTCCAAGCGTTCTTGCAAGAAGTGCATTTGTTCCTACACCTGTTCCAATTCCTATTGCTACCATAAGCATCTGAACAGGAAATACTAATGTCAAGGCATTAAGTGCCGCTTCACTTCCCACTTTCATATTTCCAACAAATGCGCTATCGACAATATTATAGACTGCCTGTAATGCCATTGATAAAATCATTGGTATACCCATCTGTACCATAAGCCTATTTACTGGCATTTCTCTCATTCTGTTACTTTCTGCCATCAAAATCCTCCTTTTTCTGCATAAAAAAAGTGTGTATTTATCCCGTAAGCTGGACTTACGCTGATAAGCTACACACTTTTTAATGACAATTATATAATTATTAAAATGCGTATAATTACGCACAAAAAAAGAGCAGCAAAACTGGATTTACGCTAGTCTGCTACTCGTTTGTTAGATATTATATTTCTTATTTTTTAAAAAGTCAAATAAAAATTGCTCTGGTTTTTATAAGAAATTTTTATAATGATATATTCTTTTGTTAATATAAAAATCGAAAAGTTGCTAAGTGGACCTGAGGGGAGTCGAACCCCTGTCCAAAAGCCCATCCGCTGTTCTTCTACTATCATAGTCAGTTATTTGACATTCCCTTATGCATACGGGAACTAACACCCTTATGCACTTAGTAGCTTCATAATACGTCCATAACCGCAAAGCTTAAGCTATGTCGTTTCTCACATATTCGAAGCCTGGATCCTAAAGTGTGAGTGCTCTAGGTCAGACTGCTGCAACTTAGGCAGCGTATGCTAAATTATCTTCAGCGTTTATATTTAAGTTTGCCATTTAACGCATTGCATACGGATAGCTTCACCAGTTTCAAAACCCCTGTCGAAACCTTTACAAGCCCATATATTAAATTATAGTCTTTAACGACCATATAATATATAACATTATATACCACTTAAAGTCAATATATTCTTATAAATAAAAAATTAATTTTTTTATAAATTATGATAAGATGAGCACAAAAGTGCTCACCTTAAAAGTTTTGCCTTTACCAGCCGAACACCCTCATCATTGCAATCTAACCATTCAAAACCTACCCCAGATTTCTAATCTTAAAGTCTTTAGCTGCCTCCCGCTGCTGGTCTTTCTTCGCTATTGAATCTCTCTTATCGTAATTCTTCTTACCTTTTGCAAGACCTATCTGCATTTTAACCTTGCCATATTTCAGATAAACCTGCAATGGCACAAGCGTATAGCCCTTGGTAGAAAGCTGTCCGGCAAGCTTATTAATCTCGCTTTTATGAAGAAGCAGTTTCTTAGGTCTTAATGGGTCTTTATTGAAAATATTACCTTTTTCATAAGGTGTGATATTCATATTAATGGCAAATACTTCCCCATTAATTATCTGTATATACGACTCTTTGATAGAACATTTTCCCTGTCTTATTGACTTAACCTCAGTTCCACAAAGTTCAAGCCCTGCTTCAAGCTTATCTTCTATAAAGTAATCAAAATACGCTTTCTTGTTGTTGGCAATTAATCTGTTGCCGCTCGCACTGTCTTTGCCCATACATATCCTCCATTATCTAATTACTTAATTGCTTACTATTCTTCATAATCCTGTGCAAACATAAAATCTATCGTTCTTGATATTGCATTAGTATCAACAACAACAACCCTGACTTTCTGTCCAAGCTTATATGTCTGATGAGTTGTTTCATTAAACATCTCGTAATGATTTTCATCAAATACATAGTAACCACGCATATTATTGACAGAAACCATTCCTTCTATTGTATTAGGAAGTTCAACATATATGCCCCAATTCGTTACTCCTGATATTACACCATCAAAATACTCTCCGATATGTGCACTCATATACTGAACCATTTTCAGCTTATCAGTATCTCTTTCTGCCTCATCTGCACGGCGTTCAGTTGCACTCGCCTGTTCTGCAACATCTGGAAGGATTTTATCATAATGAAGCTTTCGCTTCTCACTCATTCCTCCATGAAGACATTCTTTAATTATTCTATGAATTTGCAAATCCGGATATCTTCTTATTGGCGAAGTAAAATGGCAGTAATATTTTGCCGCAAGTCCGAAATGTCCAATACATTCCGCTGTATACTTAGCCTTCTTCATAGACCTTAATGTAAGTCTGCTTATAAGATTTTCCTCGTCACTTCCCGCTATTTTTTCAAGAAGCTTCTGTAATTCTTTAGGATGAATTTCATCAGTTATATGCATTGAATATCCAAAATTATTAATAAATGTAGATAATTTTAATATCTTTTCCGGGTCAGGATTTTCGTGTGTTCTATAAAGAAATGGTACTTCCTGCCAGAAATAATCTTCTGCTACTGTCTCATTAGCAGCAAGCATAAAATCTTCTATAAGCTTAGTTGCTACATTTCTGTCATATGGCTTAATATCTACAGGCCGTCCATCTTTATCAAGAATAATCTTAGATTCAGGAAAGTCAAAATCTATTGAACCTCTCTTAAATCTTTTCTTTCTTAATATATCAGCACATTCCTGCATAAGCTTAAACATATCTACAAGCTCACTGTACTTTGCACATTCTTCTTTATCATTATCTTCAAGTATCTTTTTAACAGATGTATAAGTCATTCTTCTATTTACATTGATAACTGACTCGCATATCTTATGGCCTATTATGTTACCTTTCATATCTATATCCATAAGACAGCTTAATGCCAGTCTGTCACATCCTTCATTCAACGAACATATTCCATTGGAAAGCTGGTGCGGTATCATCGGAATAACCCTGTCAACCAGATACACGCTTGTTCCTCTCTTAAGAGCTTCCTTATCAAGTGGACTGTCCTCTTTAACATAATGGCTTACATCAGCAATATGCACACCAAGATGATATATATCATTTTCTTTAGTTAATGATACTGCATCATCTAAATCCTTAGAATCCTCGCCGTCTATTGTCACCATAACAACATCTCGCAGATCCGTCCTGCCTGCTATATCATTGCCATCAACCTCATCTGGTATGCCCTTTAATTCCTTCTTAACACTATCCGGAAATTCTTCTGGCAGGTCATAAGCTTTTACTATTGATAAAATGTCTGTTCCCGGATCATCCATATGTCCGATTACTTCAATTATCTTACCCTCAGGATTCTTTCTTGCACTGCCGTAGCTGCTTATCTTAACTACTACTTTACTGCCTGTAACCGCTCCTATTTCGTGTTCCTTAGATACGAATATATCACAGCCAATCTTCTGGTTATCAGGCACAACAAATCCAAAATTCTTATTCTTCTGATATGTTCCAACCAAAGTCTTAACTTCGTGGTCTAATATCTCTATTATCTTACCTTCACGTCTTCTATCACCATTCTTCTGTGCTGTAATTACAACTTTAACTTTGTCGTGATAAAAAGCATACTTAGTATCACTTGCTTTGACAAATATATCATCATCCTGCCCATCTACAACAACAAAACCAAACCCACTGCTTGTACTCTCAAATGTTCCCACAAGTGCAACATTGTCAGGCTTCATATACTTGCCTTTCTTGCTTACACCTATAGTTCCGTCTGCAACCAAAGAATCAAGAACCTCCTGAAGTTCGTGTCTTAATTCTTTTGGAATACCAAGAAGAATTGCTATCTCCTTTGTCTTCATAGGAACATATAATTCATTATTGAGTATCAAATCAGCAAGGTTATTCCTTCTTTCCTTGAAAACACTACTTTTCATAGTTTCCTCCATTCCATTACTATAATTCAATATCAATCTGCAATATAATATATATTTAATATTTATTACACAAAAACGCTCTTAAGATACTATATCTTAAGAGCGTTAATGTTATCAATTAGAAATTAATATTTAAAATAATAGATATTACAACGAATAATACAGCAAGAACTTTAGTAATAGTTACAAGCTTACCTTCCATTGAACGACCTTTGTTCTTACCCCAGTAAGTATCAGCAGCACCACTAATAGCACCTGATAAACCATTCTGTTTACTTTCCTGCATAAGAACTACTATTGTTAAAAATATACATACTAATATAAATATACCCATTAAGACTATTCTTAATGTATCAGCCCATGACATACCAAACATATATCAAACCTCCTATTGCAATAATCACAATGAATTGATTATAACAAATAAATATTAAATGTGCAACTAATATCTATAACTAATTGTCCATCTGTGCACTATATAATCCTATCTATGAATTATTTCTTAATAAGAAGTGATTCTCCTGTCATCTCTGCCGGCTTCTCCATTCCCATAATCTCAATAAGAGTTGGAGCTATATCACAAAGTCTTCCACCTTCTCTAAGTGTATATGCTTCATCATAATTGACAAGAATAAATGGAACTGGATTAGTTGTATGTGCTGTATGTGGTGCACCTGTTTCATAATCTATCATCTTCTCTGCGTTACCGTGGTCAGCACATATGAATAATACTCCGTCAACATCCTTAACAGCCTGTACAGCTTTGCCAACAAGCTCATCTACCTTTTCTACAGCCTTAACTGCTGCCGGAATAACACCTGTGTGACCAACCATATCAGGGTTCGCGAAGTTGATTACGATAACATCATACTTATCTGACTTAATTGCTTCAACTAAATCCATACCAACCTCTGGAGCACTCATCTCTGGCTTAAGGTCATATGTTGGAACATCCTTAGGTGAGTTAACAAGAAGTCTGAACTCATCTACATTAGGATCTTCAACACCACCATTAAAGAAAAATGTTACATGTGCATACTTCTCTGTCTCAGCAAGACGAAGCTGCTTCTTGCCATTATTAGCAAGGAATTCGCCAAATGTATTCTTGATTTCTTCTTTCTTGAATGCAACTAACTTGTTAGGGATTGATTCATCATAATCCTTGAAGCATACAAATGTAGTTGGAATATATTCTCTTTCAAAACCTGTGAACTTATCATCACAGAAAGCTCTTGTCATCTCTCTTGCTCTATCTGGACGGAAGTTAAAGAATATTACTGAATCGTCAGGCTTAACAACTGAAAGTGGCTTGCCATTCTCTGTTATTACTGTAGGAACAACGAATTCATCTGTAACATCTACCGCATAAGACTCTTCAAGTGCCTTAACTGCATTATCTGCTGACTTTCCTTCACCTGTTGTAAGTGAAAGATATGCTTCCTTTACTCTGTCCCAGTTATTATCTCTATCCATAGCATAGTATCTTCCCGCTAAAGAAGCTACTTTACCAACACCAATCTCTGCCATCTTGTCTTCAAGCCTGGCTACAAAATCTTTAGCTGAAGCTGGAGGTGTATCACGTCCATCAAGGAAAGCGTGTACATATACATTAGAAACTCCATTCTTCTTAGCCATCTCAAGTAAACCATATATATGTGAAATGTGGCTGTGAACACCACCATCTGATAAAAGTCCGAAAAGATGTAAATCGGAATTATTCTTCTTGCAATTCTCCATAGCAGCAAGAAGTTCTTCATTCTTATAGAACTCTCCGTCTTCTATAGCCTTTGTTATTCTTGTAAGATCCTGATATATAATCCTGCCAGCACCAATATTCATATGTCCAACTTCTGAATTACCCATCTGACCATCTGGAAGACCTACATAAAGTCCAGATGCGTTACCCTTAACAAACGGATATTCTTTCATTAACTTATCCATAACAGGAGTATTAGCCATAGCTATTGCATTACCCTCTGTTCTATCACTTAAACCATAACCATCAAGTACCATTAATACAACTGGTTTCTTACTCATATTATTTTCCTCTTTTCTAAGATAGCAATATCTTTAATATTCTCTCTAATTATTCCTGTTGTATGATAGCATACTTATTACTAATTTGCAATTTAGAATAATTATAATTATATTAAAAAGCAATAAGCCATACCTGGAATTACTTCCGTATATGGCTTACTATGTATCTTATTATATATTGTAATTAACAATTTCACAAAAATCCGGCTTAAGACTTGCACCGCCTACAAGACCGCCATCTATATCAGGCTGCCTGAATAATTCTGCAGCATTACCAGCATTAACAGAACCTCCATAAAGAATTCTTATTGAAGAAGCTGCTTCTTCTCCATATAACTTCCTTATATCTAATCTTATAGCCTCACATACTTCCTGAGCCTGAGCTGATGTAGCAACCCTGCCTGTTCCAATAGCCCATATAGGTTCATATGCAATAACACACTTCATAGCATCTTTAGCTGACACCTGTAAAAATGCTGCGTCAATCTGCTTATTAATGAAATCCAATGTTATGCCTTCTTCTCTCTGCTGGATAGTCTCACCACAGCATATAATAGGTGTCAATCCATATTCAATTGCTTTTCTTACTTTGCGGTTGATGCACTCATCATCTTCACCAAAATATTGTCTTCTTTCTGAATGTCCAACTATAACATAATCAACACCAGCCTCTTTTAACATTCCTGGTGAAATCTCACCCGTATATGCACCTTTTTCTTCATAGTGCATATTCTCGGCACCAACCTTAATATCTGTTCCTTTGACTGCGTCTACAACTGGTATAATGTCTATTGATGGAACACAAAACACTACATCAACATCACGATTAGAGAACTTATCACGAAGCTCACATACAAGCGATACTGCTTCCTTTGGTGTCATATTCATTTTCCAGTTTCCCGCAACTATCTTCTTCCTCATACTACAATCACGCCTCCATACAATATAACTGATCAGCTTATTTATCATTATTACCAGCTCAGTTATTTTAATAAAAAAATTATATCATACAAATTTATAAAAAGCCACTAATAATGCAAATATTTAAAATAAATACAATGTATGTACCTAAGTATTTTATATATACAACATATTGTATTAAGACAAGCTTAGTTTTATGATTATTTTCAAACAAAAGGAGCCGTATATATCAATATACAGCTCCTTTTGTGTATTGCCCGACTGAATTAACTGTCAATTAACCAATCAAAGCTATATGTTTATGTCAGTAAACACTCTATTTGTCATTAGCTGCTACTACACCTGGGAGTTCCTTACCTTCAAGGAATTCAAGTGAAGCACCGCCACCTGTTGAAATATGTGTCATCTTATCACCGAAACCAAGGTTATTAACTGCGGCTGCTGAATCACCACCACCGATAATTGTAGTAGCATCTGTAAGCTGAGCTAATTCTTCTGCAACAGCAATAGTTCCCTTTGCAAAGTTAGGGAATTCAAATACACCCATAGGTCCATTCCATACTACTGTCTTGGCATCCTTAAGAGCATCCTTGTAAAGCTCACAAGTCTTAGGTCCGATATCCATACCCATATCATCATCTTCCTGGCATCCAGCTTCAACTACATGGAAAGGAGTATCGTTCTTGAATTCCTTTGTTACTACTGTATCAACAGGAATAAGCATCTTAACACCCTTAGCTTCAGCCTTTGCCATCATTTCCTTAGCATAGTCAAGATAATCATCTTCAACTAAAGACTGTCCAACGTGACCACCATGAGCCTTCTGGAATGTGTATGACATACCGCCACCGATAATAAGTGTATCAACCTTATCAAGAAGGTTGTTAATAACAGAAATCTTTGAAGACACCTTTGAACCACCAAGAATAGCTACGAAAGGCCTTACTGGATTATTAACAGCATTTCCAAGGAAATCTATTTCTTTCTGCATAAGGTAACCAACTACTGCTGTATCAACATACTTTGTTACACCTACGTTAGAGCAGTGTGCTCTGTGTGCTGTACCGAAAGCATCATTAACAAATACATCAGCGATTGAAGCTAAATCCTTAGAGAATTCATCACCATTCTTTGTCTCTTCTGCTCTGAAACGTGTATTCTCAAGAAGAATAACATCTCCATTATTCATAGCTTCAACAGCAGCTCTTGCATTGTCACCAACTACTGTATCATCAGCAGCGAACTTAACTTCCTGTCCAAGAAGCTCTGAAAGTCTTTTAGCAACTGGTGCTAATGAAAATGCCTTATCAGCTCCCTTTGGCTTACCAAGATGTGAGCAAAGAATAACCTTTCCTCCATCAGCTATTAACTTCTTTATTGTTGGAAGTGCAGCAACAAGACGTGTTTCATCTGTAATCTTATCACCATCTAATGGTACATTAAAATCACATCTGCATAAAACTCTTTTGCCATTAACGTTGATATCATCAACTGACTTCTTATTAAGCATATCTATATCCTCCAAATTATCATTACTAGCTTATTGACAGTGACCTGTAAACAACCCAGGTATGCCTGTTCTGTCCCGCCATACAGCAGGACAGTCTTAACATACTTATCAAAATACCGGAGAATGAATTCTCATCTCCGGTATTATTACAAGTTAAATAAATTAACCCTTAATGGTCAATGTATATTATAATTACTTGCTTAATTCAGCGAAGTACTTAATTGTTCTAACCATCTGGCTTGTGTATGAGTTCTCGTTATCATACCAAGAAACTACCTGAACCTGGCATCCACCGTTTGGAAGTTCGTTAACCATTGTCTGTGTAGCATCGAATAATGAACCAAATCTCATTCCAACGATATCGCTAGATACGATAAGTTCTTCATTGTAACCAAAGCTTTCTGTAGCAGCAGCCTTCATAGCAGCATTAACTTCATCAACAGTAACCTTCTTAGCTACAACAGCGTTAAGGATTGTTGTAGAACCTGTAGGTGTAGGAACTCTCTGAGCAGCTCCAATAAGCTTTCCATTAAGTTCTGGGATAACAAGACCGATAGCCTTAGCAGCACCTGTTGAGTTAGGAACGATGTTGCAAGCACCAGCTCTTGATCTTCTTAAATCACCCTTTCTCTGAGGTCCATCAAGTATCATCTGGTCACCTGTGTAAGCGTGAATTGTGCACATAATACCTGATTCGATTGTTGCACAGTCATTAAGAGCCTTAGCCATAGGAGCTAAGCAGTTAGTTGTACAAGAAGCAGCTGAGATAATCTGATCATCTGCTGTAAGTGTTTCGTGGTTAACATTGTAAACGATTGTCTTTAAATCGTTACCAGCTGGAGCTGAGATAACAACCTTCTTAGCACCTGCATTGATATGAGCCTGAGCCTTAGCCTTTGATGTATAGAAACCTGAGCACTCAAGAACTACGTCAACATCAAGATCTCCCCATGGGCAGTTGTTAGCATCTGGCTCTTTGTAGATCTTAATTGTCTTACCCTTTACTGTAATTGTACCAGCTTCATCATCAGCTGTTACCTGATCTTCCTCACCGAAATCAACATATCTTCCCTGTGATGAATCATACTTTAAAAGATGAGCTAACATCTTAGGGCTTGTTAAATCGTTGATAGCAACTACTTCGTATCCTTCTGCACCGAACATCTGTCTGAATGCAAGTCTACCGATACGTCCAAAACCATTAATCGCAACTTTTACTGACATAAAAATAAATCCTCCTAATATAAAGATTGTTAATAAAAAATCAACTACATTGTATTCTACATAAAACAATTTAAAATATCAAGTGTTAATTCCTATTTTTTACAAATTATTATATATTTCGCCATTCAAATTAAACTTTTTACCATATTCCATTAATCTTATTATATCTAGTCTGTTCTGAAACTCACTAATCAGCTTATTTTTTCTCTTTTATCTCTGCTAACACACAGTCCGCAAGATTATTAGCGTGATCTGACATTCTCTCAAGATTAGACAAAATATCAAGGAATACAACGCCATTAGATGGCTTACATAATCCAGAAGATAATCTCTCGATATGTTTATTTCTTAATTCTTCTTCTAAATCATCAACCTCGTCTTCTATACGGCATACATTATCTGCTGCAACCCTGCTGAACTTTTCCCTGGCTTTAATTGCCTCTGAGAAACAGACAATAACCTTTTCAGATAACTTCTTGAGTTCTTCCATTCCATGCTGGGAGAATATTATTTCATTATCTATCTTGTATTTGGCAAGATCAGACATATTCTCTGCATGGTCTGACACTCTCTCAATATCAATAATCGCATGGAATAAATCATTAATAAGTAAATGCTGTTCTTCCGTTATGGAAAGATTATTAACTTTTATGAGATATTCTGTAAGATACTTTTCATAGAGGTCAACCTTGTGTTCCGTCTCTATGACTTTATCTATCATATCCTGATCATTGTTCATAACAGCACTTACCGAATATTTTATATTATCCAGTGACAGATTGCCCATTATGATAACTTCGCTGAGTGCCCTGTCAACCGCTACTGATGGCTGTTCTAATATTCTGCTGTCAAAATGTCTTGATAACTCTGCCGCATAACTGTCGCTTGCCTCTAATGAAGCATTTTCTTCATCTTCAGTCTTCTCTCTTATAATTATGCCTGAAAGTTTAACAAGCAGACTTCCAAATGGCATCATTATAGTTGTACATATTATGTTAAAGAACGTATGGAATATAGATATTTCCACACTTGTTATATTATGCACAGCTAACGCAGGTTTAAACATAAATAATATAAAAGCACCTGTTCCAAATATAACTGCTCCCGCAACATTAAATAAAAGATGCATACAAGCTGCTCTCTTTGCATTCCTTGTTGTACCAGCACTTGATATAATTGCAGTTACACACGAACCTATATTCTGCCCCAACGTAATAAATACTGCCGCATTGGTAGTAACCACTCCATTAATTGCGAGTGTCTGTAATATACCTACTGATGCAGAAGAGCTTTGTAGAATTGCTGTTACTACAATACCAATTGCAATGCCCAATAATGGATTACTTCCTACTACTTCAAACGCTTTTGAAAAAATAGGTGCATCTGTATATGGAGATATCGACTCTGACATAAAATCAAGTCCTAAGAATAAAAGTCCGATACCTACAACTATCTCTCCTGCCATTTTCTTTTTAGGCTTCTTACTAAACAATACAAGAATTGCACCGATTCCTACAAGCAGAGGTGCATAAAATGATGGCTTTAACACTTTGACAGCATCTCCGAGCTGTCCTAAAGATACAATCCATGCTGTTATGGTTGTACCAATGTTAGCACCCATTATAACTCCTACAGCCTGTACAAGTGTCATAAGACCAGCATTAACAAATCCAACAACCATAACTGTTGTCGCGCCACTACTCTGAATTATGGCTGTTATAAATGCTCCAACAAGAACAGCTAATAATCTGTTCCTTGTAAGATAGCCTATGAGCTGTTTCATCTTGCTTCCCGCTGACTTTTGCATACCATCTGCCATTATGTTCATTCCATATAAGAACATACCGATGCCGCCTGCAAACATAAACAAATTGCCAACTAACTCAATATTCACTTTTTTCTCCTGTCCTGCACATACTAATTATCTGTTAATAAAGATTTATCTATACTTAATAAAAGTAAAGAAATTGTGCATTTTGTGTAAAGAATGTAAAAATACGTTTACATAATAACAATCAATTCAAATATTTTCAAGGGCTTTAGTACCATTTTCAAACTAATAATGCTATAATCAACAATATAATAATTATAAATATGATGTAAGTATCAGAATAATCTTTACTGCTCACTTATACATCGTGACTGTTTAGCAGCCCACATAATAACAATCTAATTTTACTTATGAAATGGAGAAGACATATATGAGAACTTATCCTGAACTTTCAGACTGGCATCTTCACTCGCATTTTTCGTCTGATTCAACCGAAACTCCTGAGAATATAATCAAAAATGCCATCAATATGCAGTTAAAAAGCATATGTTTTACAGAACACAACGACTACGATTACCCTTTAGAGGACGGAAATGTTGTATTTGCCCTTGATTATGACAAATATACAGACGAACTGCTTGAATTAAAAGAGCATTATAAAAATGATATTTTTATTGGAATTGGTGTCGAACAGGGACTTCTTTCTTCTGCTAAAGATAAAATCAACAACTACGACCCTACTGGCAGACTTGATTTTATAATTGGTTCATCACATCTTGTATATGGCAACGACCCTTATTATCCTGAATTCTGGGATAACGTGTCCGTAAAAGATGCAATAAGCAGATATTATGAAGCAATAACCGACTGCATTAAAACTTGCGATAACTTTGATGTATACGGACATCTTGATTATATTGTAAGATATGCTCCTGATCAGGATAATGATTATAACTGGAAAGATTATTATGATTATTTCGATACAATCCTAAGACTTCTTATTGACAAGGGCAAAGGCATTGAAATCAATACCGCAGGACTTAAATACGGACTTAAAAATCCTAATCCCTGCCTTGATATAGTAAAAATGTACCACTCACTTGGCGGCGAGATTATAACAACAGGTTCTGATGCCCATAAAGCCTGCCATATTGCATATTCCTATGAAATAATCACTGATATGCTTAAAAATACAGGATTTAACTATTATACTATATTCAAGGAAAGAAAGCCTGAATTCGTATCTATATAAGCACATAAGGGTTATCATCACCAGCTTTTCTGTAGACTGATTGCTCCATATATGTTTATTAATATCTGAAAAGACCAAGTATCTGCCACTGCATCTGCAGCATTAATTAACAGCGTATATCCGGCCCATAAGTATGGATTTTTCTTTCATACCTTATGGGCTGATATTATATTAATCCTTTGATATATTTTTCACTTTTTGTAAAGTGCATTATTTTTTATAGTTCCAAGATTTATTTTAATCATTTTTAATTTCCCGTAATGCTGCAACATTTTTCTTAATACAATCAATGCAGTAATCAGCCTGATTTCGATTTAATGTATGATTAAATGTAAGTCTTATTGAAGCAAGGCTTTCTTCATCAGTCTTTCCTATAGCCTTTAATACGTGCGAAGGTCCGCCGTGATTGCCGTGACACGCTGAACCAGAGGATACGCATATGCCCTGTTTATCCAAAAGAAGCACAAGTTCACCTGCACTTATACCTTTAAAACAGATATTAATATTTCCTGATACCCTGCCTGTCATATTGCCATTAATGCTTGTATACGGGATTTCATTAACTATCCGCTCTGCCATATATCTTTGTATATTCCACTCTTTTTCCATTCTGTAATGCAGTGTATTAACAGCAATATCCGCAGCTGTTGCAAGTCCGATTATTCCAGCAACATTTTCTGTACCGGAACGCATATTTTTCTCCTGTCCGCCTCCATATATTAACGGCTCAAGCTCCCTGTCTGTATACAAAAATCCAACACCTTTAGGTCCGCATATTTTATGTGCACTCACGCTAAGCATAGATACTCCAAGCTTATGAACATCAATATCAATATGTCCAAATGCCGCAACCGCATCTGTATGAACAGGAATACCGTATTCTGATGCCACCGCACTAACCTGCATTAATGGCTGTATTATTCCTATCTCATTATTAACAAGCATAACCGATATAAGCAAAGTATCATCTTTTATCTTTCTTCTTAAATCCTCAATATCAATTATGCCATCCGATGTGCATCTTAAATATTCTATATTATACCCACGTTTCTCTAAATCCCTGCATTTATTTAATATTGCAGGGTGTTCAATTCCACTTACTATAATAGTTCCACTGTGCTTTCCTGCAACCGCTGCCTCTAATGCCCAGTTATCGCTCTCAGTTCCGCCAGATGTAAAATATATATTATCAGCCTCTGTGCCTATCAGTCCGGCTATATTTGCCCTCGCTTCTTCAACTGCCCTTTTATTATTTCTTCCACATTCATATATTGACGATGGATTTCCATAATCATTTATCATATACTGCCACATAGCCTTACACACCGGCAAACTCATAGGCGTTGTCGCCGCATTATCAAGATATAACATATGCCTCCTCCCAGCTTTTCCCTCTTTCCATACAGTCAATATTTAAGTTCACAATCCACTGTATTACTTATTAATATTATATTCAAAAGCTGCATACTATGTTAATAAAGACAACGGAGCCTTTTCTTAATTATGAGCAGCAAATCAGGCAGACAACTACTATATACTCCTGTAATCAAAGGAACTATCATTCTTACAATCGCCGGACTTCTATGCCGCATACTTGGATTTTATTACCGCATTTTTCTTAATTCACACATTGGCTCATACGGAATGGGAATGCTGCAATTAGTTCTTCCCTTATGTGGAATTGCATTTTCTGTATGTATGTGTGGCTTTAATTCTGCAATTTCCAAATACACAGCACAGACACACGGAAATATCAATGTACTCCTTGGTGGTCTTTTAATGAGTTTTCCGTTATCCTGTATATTTTCTGCGGTATGTGCCACATTTTCATATGAAATAGCCGATAAACTTATGTTTAACGCCGATTGTGCTCCACTTATCCAGATAATCGCAATTGGTATTCCCTTATCCGCAATACACAGCTGTATATGCGGTTATTATTACGGCTGTAAAAAGACATTTATTCCCGCAATATCACAGATAATCGAGCAATTAATACGAATATTCAGTGTGATAATCTATTATCACCTGATTTCTGAAAATCTGGAAACTTTAACTGTAACTGATGCTTTATATGGTAATATCGCAGGTGAAGTCTGTGCAGATATATTCTGCATTGGATGTGTCTATGTAAACAACAAACAAAATAATAAGAATAATAAGAATAATAAAATTATTAGAAATAACAATAGCTGTTCAGCATGCAAAACCTCTTACATCAGAGTTATTGCACTATATGCTCTCCCGCTCAACTTAAACAGCCTCCTTTTGCACCTGTTTGAAAGTGCTGAGGCAATATTAATCCCAGCCCAGCTTATTATATATGGCTTGTCAAAAGAAAATGCTGTCAGCACTTATGGAATTATATCTGGAATGACACTTCCACTGCTCCTCTTTCCGTCTGCCATAACCAACTCAATGTCTGTTATGCTTCTTCCTAAAGTGTCAGAAGACAACTCTGTACAACGTAGTTCCAGTGTAATCACAACTCTTCACCAGTCCGTGAATATATGTATGCACCTTGGTATAATGAGCTGTGTGCTATTTATATTATACATTGGCAGACTTGGAGCAACACTGTTTCACGAACCCAGTGTATACAATTATACCATTATGCTTGCCTGTATATGTCCATTTCTATATGTCAAAACAAGCCTTGCAAGCATATTAAACGGCCTTAATATGACTGCAAGAACCTGTGCATACAGCATAACTGGTCTTGCTATAAGAATAGCCTCATTAATACTGCTCGTTCCCGGAATTGGCATATCCGGATATATCTACGGACTTATAATCAGCAATATATTAGTGTGCACCCTGCATTATATCAAGCTTTACAAAATGTATCATTTTAAGCCAGATATCATAAATAATATAATTACTCCATTAAGCTTAAGTATTATTGCAGTTACATCATCTAATATAGCACTTAGATTAATAACAAGCCTGTTATCTTGTGTAACTCCACTGACCCTTAACAGTATATTTTCTTTGTGTGCAAATATACTATTATCCTGCTTAATCTATATAATAATCTATTCCAAGGTTGACTTTACCTGATTAATTGATGGTGCATTTTCCCAGCGGTCAATATTAGTATCATACATATCTTGTATCCACTGAATTGCACTACTCCTGCCTTCTTCTGAATATTCAAATTCCTTAGCTGTAATATCTTCTTCCTTCATCGCCGTTGAGGCATACGGACCCTGCCAGATTAGTACATTAAGTACATAATCTGGCTTTTCGCCTGTACGCTCAATCTTATATCTCATACCATTATGCCCACCGGTGTATATGCCACCATATTTGAAGAAATTAAAGGGCATTATTTCTTTTTCGTTTATCATATTGGGTCACCTTAATTCTGTTGATTATTTTTATCTTACTTTATCATAATGTGTCCACATTCTGATAATCTTTATCGTTCCATTATACTCAATTTCACCAGCTATAATCGGCTCATTATACACTTGATATACCAATCTATGCTGAATATTTATTCTTCTTGAATATACACCTTGTAAATTACCAAGTAATTCCTCATATGGAGGTGGATTTTGAAATGGATTCTCTTTAATAACTTCTATTAGTTTTTTTGCTTTTTCATCAAGATGTACACTTTTCAAATTCTTAATGTCTTTTACTGCCTGTTTAGTGTAAACTATTCGGTACATATTTTTACCACTCTACATCTTCTTCGGGCACGCAATCCTCTATTGCCGTATCCATTCCTTCTTTTATGGACTCAACCATACCTGGAATGGAATTAAGATAAATCGTCTCCTGAATTGCATTCCAATCACTTTCCGATATCAGAACCGCATTACCTTTCTTACTTACAATTAAAGTTGGTTCACTATAGAGATTAACGTCCTCCACCAAATTATAGAGTTCCTTTCTTGCGTTTGTTATATTAATTGCTGACATAATAAAATCTCCTTACCTTTTTCCTTTAATCAAATATACTGTTCTATTTTATACTAAATGTAATTATTTTTTATTACTATTCTCTCATTAAATCTCTCTTACACTCTATTATGTTTTTCTCTCTTACACTCTATATGTTTCTATCTTATCTCTTATAAATTATATTATATTTTGCATCTGTTCTTCTTTAATTATATGCTAAATATTATCTTGAATGTAGAAATTTTTATGTCAAAATTATTATAACGTACGTTTTTGCGTACGTCAAGTATCTATACCATCAGATATAGACCAGCCATTATAATTGCGTAAAAAATAAGCACCTTAAGATTTTACTCTGTTGGTGCTTATAATAAAAACATAATTATTTTATTTCTCCAAATAGCAATATTGCAAGAATAACATCACCTACTTTCCAAACAACAACAAATCCCAGCCCTAATTCCCATACGTCTGAACCTTATCATTAAGGTCATAAGGGGTAGTCTGATATACGTAATAATTCAGCCAGTTAGTATAAAGATTATTAGCGTGGCTTCTCCAAGATAACACTGGCTTTCTGTTGCAATCATCATCTGGATAATAGTTCACTGGAAGTTGTGGCTCAAGCCCCTTGTCTAAATCTCTCTTATATTCCTGATCAAGTGTCATTCTGTCATATTCAGGGTGACCCATAACAAATATATGCTTGCCGTCCTGTCCTATTGCAATATATATGCCCGCTTCATCTGAATCAGCAAATACCTTGAGCTGTTTGTTGTTTAATATATCTTTCCTGCACGCTTCTGTATATCTTGAATGTGGTGCCATAAAGAAATCATCAAATCCCCTTACAAGAGGCTCTTTTCTGTTAAGAACGTGGTGCTTGTATACACCTGATAATTTCTCATCAAGAAGGACTTTCTTAATTCCATAATGGTAGTAAAGTCCCGCCTGTGCACCCCAGCATATGTGGAGTGTTGATGTAACGTGCTCTTTTGACCACTCCATTATTGTTGTAAGCTCATCCCAGTAGTTCACTTCTTCAAATGCAAGCTTTTCAACTGGTGCTCCTGTTATTATAAGTCCATCGAAATTTCTGTCTTTTACATTAGAAAATGTTTCATAAAATTTCTTTATATGTGATGATGATGTATTCTTTGACACGTGTGATTCTGTCTGTATAAATGTCACATCAATCTGTAATGGAGTATTAGATAATGCTCTTAATAACTGCAATTCTGTGTCCTGCTTTATTGGCATAAGATTAAGAATTGCTATCTGCAATTCTCTGAAATCCTGTGAAAGTGCCCTGCTTTCGTCCATCACGAATATATTTTCTTCCTCTAACTCGTGCTTAGCTGGAAGATCATTCTGTATTTTAATTGGCATATTTACCTCGATTCCTGTGTAAATCACATTTTAATATAGTCAAACTTACTGTTAATGATGTATTCTACAACAATTCATCTTTTCCTGCAAGCTTGATGAATTCTTCCTCCGTAATCACTGGAACACCAAGCTGGGCAGCTTTCTTGTTCTTAGTTGACTGCGATGTACTATCATTATTAATAAGATACGATGTGTTACCTGTGACAGAACCTGTCACCTTGCCTCCCATACTCTCTATAAGTGCCTTAAGTTCATTACGGTTAGCAAAATGATTAACATTTCCTGTTATAACAAATGTCTTGCCAGCAAGTTCCTCGGTTGTCTGTACATTTTCAGCCTCTTTAATATTAACCTCACTTAATATGTCAAGATACTCATCTTTCTTATCTTCATTTTTAAAATATTCAACAAATGCCTCTGCTATAACTTCACCTATTCCATCTATATCAGTAAGTTCATCTGCTGTAGCATTAAGAACTGCCTCAGGGTCATTATTAAGCTTATTAACTATTAATCTTGCTGTGGAAAGTCCCACATTATCTATTCCAAGGCCATATATAACCCTGACTAAATCTGTATCTTTCGCCTTTTCAAGTGCATCAATAAGATTATTATAAGACTTCTCGCCAAAGCCATCCATTGCTGTTATCTCATCTTTATATCTTGATATTCTGAAAATATCCCCTCTCCTCTTAAGGAAACCTTTCTGAATGAACTTTTCTAAAGTTGCCTCTGATAAACCGTCTATATTAAGTGCATCTCTTGATGCCAGAAGTGCAAAACTTTTTATGTGCTTAGCCTGACACTGTTCATTATCACAATACAATGATTTTACATCATTAACATCGCTTATCCTTGTCTTTCCACCACATACCGGACAGACTTCTGGTATCCTTACTGTTCCGCTCTGTGTAATATTTTCTGCAATCTGCGGAATAATCATATTGGCCTTAAATACTTTAATTGTGTCACCTATTCCAAGCTTAAGGCTTTCCATTATGCTTATATTATGCACGCTTGCCCTTGAAACTTTAGTTCCTTCCAGTTCAACCGGTTCAAATATTGCCACAGGATTAATAAGTCCCGTTCTTGAAGCACTCCATTCTATCTCTTTTAATGTAGTTTCTGCGGTTTCATCTGTCCATTTGAATGCCATAGCATTTCTTGGAAACTTCGCTGTTCTTCCAAGCGATTCACCATAAGCAATATCATCATATATAATAACAAGTCCATCTGACGGAAAATCGTTATTAACAATTGTATGCTCAAACCAGTCAATTGCATCTAGTATATTATCTTTATCAACTTCCTTATATTCAACAACATCAAATCCCTGGCTTTTAAGCCATTCAAACTGGCATTTTCTTGAATTATTAAAATCTACTCCATCTGCTGATACAAGCGTAAATGCAAAGAAATTGACATTACGCTCTTTTGTTATCTTATTATTGAGCTGTCTTACTGAGCCACTGCAAAGATTTCTTGGATTTTTGTACTTGGCATCTGTTTCAGGAATTTCCTCATTAATTCTGTTAAAATCAGAATAAGTTATAATTGCTTCTCCTCTTAACACAAGTCTTCCCTTATAACTTATAGTTACAGGTATATTCTTAAACATTCTTGCATTGTTAGTAATAATTTCACCAATCTGTCCATTGCCTCTTGTTACCGCCTTTACCAGTTCTCCATTCTCATATGTAAGAACTATAGTAAGTCCATCAAGCTTCCACGATAACAATCCTTTCTGGTCTTTTAACCAGCTCCTTAAGCTTTCCCTGTCTTTGGTCTTATCAAGGCTTAACATTGGTGAGTCGTGTCGTTCCTTTGGAAGCTCACTTAATACTTCATATCCAACATTTACTGTAGGACTGTCCGAAAGCACACAGCCAGTTTCCTCTTCAAGCTTTTTAAGTTCATCATATAAAGCATCATATTCATAATTAGACATTATTTCCTGTCCCTCTGAATAATAGCTTTTTCCTGCCTTATTAAGAAGTGCAACAAGCTCCTTAATTCTATCTAACTTCTCCATATCTTAATATTCCTCCAGATTAACAATTAAATATACATACCTATAAACCTATTTCAAAGCTTCTCTTATCCAGCTATAGCAAAAAAGCAGCACTCACACCCTACAGGCTGTTATAAAGCTTTTCTTTCTCTGCACCCTCTACTACTCTGTATTCGCCGCAGGCAAGGTCACCCAGTTCAATATTCATAACCCGTATTCTTGTAAGCTTTTCAACCTTATATCCCAACTCCTGACACATTCTTCTTATCTGCCTGTTAAGCCCCTGTGTCAGTACAATTCTGAATGTATTGCTGTTTACTTTATATATTCTGCACTGTTTAGTCTTGACATTTAATTCTTTTAAATACACGCCAGCAGACATTTTATCAAGAAAATCTTTAGTTATATTCTTGTTAACTTTAACAATGTATTCTTTCTCGTGTCCATTAACTGAGCGTAATATCCTGTCAGTTATTTCACCATTATTTGTAAGAAGAATAAGTCCGTCCGACTCCTTATCAAGCCTTCCTATCGGATATATTCTTTCACTGTAGCCTATATAATCAACAATATTGTTATTTCCCTGCTTGTTAGTTGTTGTACATACAATGCCAACAGGCTTATTAAATGCTATAAGTATATCTTCTGGTTTATCATTAGAAATCTTACTGCCATCTATACATATAATATTATTATCATCAACCTGCTGCCCACATTCAGCAACGGCCCCGTCAACTGTTATCCTGCCTGCCTCTAAAAGCCTGTCAGCCTCACGCCTTGAACATACTCCCTTGGCACTTAAATATTTATTTATCCGCATATATATTATATATGTGCTCCTTTCAAAATTATCGCCTTCTGATTAAATATCAGAAGCCATAAACTTTATAGTGCCAGAAGGATAATTCCATTCTCTATATATCCACATATCATTATACATTTTTAAATATGCCATACATTGCATATTTTCATATATGTATTTATGTATTTTTCAATAAGAATATATTATTTTATCCTTCAGGCACTCATATCATAATATCAAAAACAGACAACAAAATCAAAACATTTGCTTGTTTATAAAAAATAGTGTATTATTAATTATTATCAGCACATATAGCTCAGTTGGATAGAGCGTTCGCCTCCGGAGCGAAAGGTCGTGGGTTCGACTCCCATTGTGTGCATTTAAGAATATATTTCTTCTGTATTTCTGTCATATTCATACACTGTATATGACAGAACTTCGTCTTTTGAAACTCCCTCTGTATTAACATCTCTTACCATAGCCATCAGTTCCTCTTTATTAAACATTGTTGACTTTGGAAGAATAATAACTTCATGGATTGATGAAGGCAATATATACATATCACTCTCCAGCTTATCTGCAAGCTTCTTTAATACTCCCTCATACATAATGCCCGCCGCACCATTAATTCGGCTTTTATTAGTAAGTACATAAAGATTACTGCACCAAGGATCATCCAATGAATATCTTCCCTCTGCTGTATCAACATATTTTATAAGTTCTGACATTTCATATATCTTTACAGGAAGAAGCTTAGGTGTATTACTAACCGCTGTCCTGTACAGCTCATCTTCTTTTATGTGCCAGTTCTTTATATTGCTGTTATATATAAGAGCTGTTGCATTGCCATCCTCAATCTCCCCTAATATGCAGTAATATACCATTGCAAGGTCAAGTATTTTCTTGTGTGGCACAAGGCTTAGCAGCTTCCTGTTCGCATTGTAATTAATAAGCTTGTATACAATTTTATCTTTTATCCCCTCAAAACTCATAAGACTCTGCGTATCAACCGATAATCTGTCTTTATTCAGATAATACAACTCCTTAATTCCAGCAAATATACTGTCTATTGATTTACCATTAACATACTGCTCATAATAATCATTCAAATATATTGTTGGCGATATCACACTCCCCTCATTAAGTATAATAAGCCCGTCATATTCACAACCATTATTCTTTATAACGTGTGTTATATCAACAGTCCCACCTTCTCCTGCTACAGGTTCAGCTTTCTTCATAATAACTTTCTTAAAATCCTCAAAATTCATCATAGATATAGTATTAGTTTCTTTCATTTAATATATTCCTTTCGTAAAATAATAGTTATATTCCTGCGCAGTGAATATATACATAATTGGGAATTAACTGGGCAAGACCCACGCCCACGACATACCTTTTCAGGTACAATAACAATAGATTGTATTCTATAAATGTATTACTACGAATTATCTATTGTATCATTAATAGATTATAGCTAAATGCTATGTACTCATATAAGATAACATTATATATAACATCTGTCAATATTTTATTAAAAATGCTGTGATTTTTGTTACATTTGTATAAACAAATTAAAAAACAGCAATCAATATGCCTAAATAATCTAAATATGAACTTTTTGCAAGCCATTTTCTGATTTAACGCATATCAATTACTGCTTTGTATTTATTAATTAGAATGAAGCAAGTACATCTAATATAAGCTCCCATGTACGTTGTACTGATGGTACATTAAGCTTTTCATTAAATGTATGAATATCAATAATATCCGGTCCGAATGATACACAGTCAAGTCCGTCAAGCTTATCTGCAAACATACCACACTCAACACCTGCGTGTATAGCCTGAATAACCGGTTCTTTTCCGTATAATTTTTTGAAAGAATCAGACATAATTTCTCTTAACATTGACTCTTTCCTGTATTCCCAGGCTGGATACTTTCCTGTGATAACATATTCACCACCAAGAAGCTCAACCATACTTGTAACCTTATCTATAAGGTATTCTTTCTCGCTCTCTACTGAGCTTCTAAGAAGATACGTAATTACAACCTTTCCATCTTCCATTCTTACAACACCCGCATTAATTGATGTCTGTACAAGTCCTTTAATGTCGTTGCTTAATTTAACAACACCATCCTGAATATGTGTAAGTGCAAGTACAACCTTATTAGTAGAACTGTAATCCATTGCCTGGACACAAACTCCACTGCCTTGACTTACTTTAATAGACATATCCTTATCTGTAACACTATATTCATTAATTATAAGCTGTGCATACTTATTAAGCATTTCTACTACGCCAGCAGTATCACCATCTTCTACAACGATAACTGCTTCTGAACGTGGGGCAATTGAATTATCTTTCTCACCACCTGAGATAGTCCTGATATTATAGTTGTACTGCTTTGATAATTCAAAAAGAAGTCTGCCAAGAACAACATTGGCATTAGCTCTCTGGTATATAATATCAACACCAGAATGTCCGCTTGTAACTCCCGATACATTTATTGTGACTTCTGTTCCCGTAACTTCTGTATTTACTGCCGGATACTTAGATATAATAACAGCTCCACCTGCACAGCTTGATAAGAAGATACCTTCATCTTCTGAATCAATATTAAGCATTATTCTTCCCTTAATATCTGAACAATCCATAGCTTCTGCACCAAGCATACCTACTTCTTCATCTACCGTAAATATAGCTTCAATATCCGGATGTTTGATTGAGTCATCATCAAGAATTGCAAGTGCATATGCTACTGCTATTCCATCATCTCCACCAAGGCTTGTTCTGTCTGCCTTTATATAATCACCATCAACTAAAAGGTCAAGGCCTTCATTTTCCATATCTTTATCTTTGTCTGGTGTCTTAACAGCAACCATATCCATATGTCCCTGAATAATAACTGGTGCTCCTGTGCTTCCCTTAGTTGCTGGCTTTCTTATAACAACATTGAAATTCTCATCCTGTCTGTAATCAAGTCCTCTTTCCTTGGCAAAATCAACAAGATATCTGCTTATCTTCTCAACATTGCCTGAACCGTGTGGAATATTACATATATCCTCGAAAAATCTAAATACATTCTTGGGCTGTATATCTTCTAATACTCTATTCATATACTTATATCTCCTAGCCTTTATTTTATCGATTTATCAGTTTAACTGATTGACGTAATTATAATACAATCAAATCAGCCGTAATTCAAGTACAATTAATTAATCATTTTCTCACCCGATAAACATTTATTAAGAATATCCGCTAATGGCTCCATAGCATTTTTAACCTCTCCAACTGTATTAGTCTGTGCTCCTGCCTCTATTAACATTGACCTTCCTCTTTTGTGAAGGCAGTACCTGTATGCATTAACATATATATTTCTAAGATATCCCGGATAATAAGCCTCGCCTAACAACTGCATTTGCAGGCTCATAGCAAGATTATCGTCCCTGTAAGGATTATTAAGATATGCAATATCGCCATTTACCTTACTATAGCTAAGTCCATTAAAAAGCATAACCCTCGCCATATCTTTTCCGTCAATATTAGTAAGCAGATGTGTTGTATCTGCAACACCATCTCTGTGCAGATCAATAACAACTTCTATCGTAGGGTTGTCAGCAAGTATTTTCTCAATACCATTTTCTGCATATGTATATGCCTTGCTTCTGTCAAGTTTTCCGTCTACATAATCATACACACTCGTATCGTGTATGACATTATATCCATACTTATTGACAAGCAGTTCTGTGAGATAATCGCCAACTCCTATTATTGTCGTTGACACATCTCCCTCTACTGTATCTGTAAATCCCTCCTGTGAATGAGTATGGAAAATGAGTATCTGCGGCTTGCTGTTATCCTTGCTTATTGCAAGATTTTTCTCTATAAATTCTGCCGGCCGCAGTATACTGTCAGTCAGATCCGTTATTGATGTAACTGTATAAAAATGGCTTCTCACAAAGTTATAATCTGTAAGCTGCGATTTATCATATACTGCACCGCTCACTGTATTTCTTGAAATAATATTCCGTATATCCGATTCGTTCAATTGCTGGCTGTTGTTAATATTACTGTTCTGCGTGGTATTTCCTGCAATTATACTCTCCTGCGGCTGTGTATCACCAGCATTGCCTGCATTATTATCTGTCTCATTTTTTGTACCGCTATTATCTTCACCATTGTTAAGACCATTTACCAGATTATCTGCTCCAGCATTAATACTTATAACACCACCTGCATCATTGTCTGCAAGCTTTATATAATCATCATTCTGGTTATTAATCACAGCATTGACAGGTACAACATTATTAACCAGCTGTGCCCATATATTATTATCCAGCAGTTGTGGCTTGTCATAAAACAGCATTGCAGGTGACATAAGCCTTAAACAGCCACTAATAAATGTATCCTCTATAAATGCTGTTACCTTCATATTCTTACCTATAAGTGCCAATACAATTACAATAATCACAATTGACAATAATGATGACAGCCTGTGCTTACGCTCCATGCTAATCCTCCATTCTTGTATACAACTTTACTGTACTTTTATATCGAATTTATATCTGATATTTAATTGTATTAATGCTTATTAAGAATATTACCTATTTTATTTAAAAATATCCATCAGCCAAAATATTGTATTTATAACTAATAATTTTACAGTCCGTTCAAAGCTTGTAATTATCCAGATATTCCAGCCTGCTCCAGGTTATTTATAGCTGATGATATTATCGCACTTATATTTTTAATGTCCTGATCTATCGCTTTAGGTGTGACATACATATCCTTCATATTATTGTCTATCCCTGAAAAAAATGCTGCTATCTCATCAGCACTGCAATCACCTATAAGAGGACTTACAAGGTCTGTTACTATTGTCAAAGCATCTATTACTGTTGGAACTCCAATTGCAAGAACTGGTATTCCTATATTCTCATAATTAATTCCAACTCTGTGATTGCCTACTCCTGATCCTGGATTAATGCCCCTGTCCGACAGCTGTATTGTAGTATTAAGCCTTTCTATATTTCTTGCTGCAAGTGCATCTATTGCAATAATAACTGACGGATTTATCTGCTTTGCAATTCCCTTAATTATATCCGCAGTTTCCATACCTGTATCCCCCATAACTCCCGGTATTATTGAACATACACACAGCCCCGTATCATCATTATCAATATGTCCATTAATATACAGGTTCTTTACAACAAGTGGTCCAAGCGAGTCCGATGTAATATCCCTGTTGCCAAGTCCTGCCACCAAAAGACTTATGTGTCTTTTGGAGCTTATATTTTTCCCACCTGGAAATGGTATTTTATTATCTTGTCTGCTGTTCTTTCCGTTATCTTTAACTTTTTTATTTTTTAACAGCTCACCTATAAGTTCGCTGATATAATTTTTCAGAATTTGGGTGACATTATTGTTATAATCTTCATTCATCTCATTTATCCTTCTTGCCTCTATCGTTATATAAGTGCCCATTGGCTTTCCAATCATTCTCTCACCTGCTTTATTAGTAACCTTCAGGCTTGTAACTTCTATCCCTGTATCCTTATCTTTCTGCTGATTTACAATAATGCCTTTTAACCTGCCGGCTTTTCTTGAAATCTCCTCATTTAATTCTACTGCAAGGTCTGTTCTAATATTATTCTGCATATCTTTAACTCCCATATAATGTTGTATACATATTTAATTCCATACTTTATATGACACCAAGAATCAAAAGGTATTTTGTCCCTGAATTATGACCCTTGCATCATTATTTTTATACGAAAAATCTCTATCATATTGATTTTTCACATCTTATTATTTATAATGTGCAGGAATATTTATTTAATAATAAATATTTTTGTGAATTAATGGTTGACATTATGGACTTTCTACTATAAGATATATGAGTATGTTTACATTAGATCGTCCGTGTCCGGCTTTAATGCGAAACAGATAACTAAGATTATATTAATATTTGGAGGTGTACGGATTGGCTAACATTAAATCTGCTAAGAAGAGAGTAATCACAAGTCAGGTAAGAGCTGATAGAAACAAGGCAATAAAGTCTAAGGTTAAGACTTATATCAAGAAGGTAGACGCTGCTGTTGCTGCTGGTGACAAGGCTGCTGCTGAAGCTGCTCTTCCTGTTGCTATAGCTGAGATATCTAAGGCTGCTTCTAAAGGAATCTTCCACAAGAACACAGCTGCTAGAAAAGTATCTCGTATTACTAAGGCTGTTAACACTTTAGCTTAATTATTTTATTTAACATAAAAGACTGGTGCATACCCTCGCACCAGTCTTTTTTATGTAATAGGAAATTCCCTATTATATTTTACGCTGAATATTTAATTATTATAAGCTCTACTCCGAGCTTATCCTGCAATCTTCCCTGCTTTACACGTTCTTCTATATCTGCACATTCATTTAATATATCTTTAACTGTATCTGTTGTAAAATATTTTGCCTGTGAAAGATATTTACCAGCAACAAATGGTGCAACCTTTATAGCCGAAGCTATCTCTTTGCTTGAAAGCCCCCTTGCCGCAAGCTCCTTTGCCTGCAATATTCCATTAAACTGCCTTACTATAAGATATAGTATTCTCATCGGAGGCTCTTTTAATGTAAGCAAATCATAATAAAGCGAAAGTGCTTTTTCTTTATTCTTATTGGCAACCGCCTCAAGCATATCGAATATATGGCTTACAGTCTGTGTTGAACATACCGCCTCAACATCCTGCGGCATAACCATCTTTTTATCACTGCAATAGCTTATAAGCTTGTCTATCTCATTTCTTATGAGCTCCATACTTGCACCAGTCTTATCAAGAAGAAGCTCACATGCTGCCTCACTTATTTTATAATCATTGGAAGCCATCATTCCTGCTATCCACCTTTTAAGCGTTGCTGGTGTCTGATACTGCATTTCACATACATATCCATTAGAACTTACAGCCTTATATACTTTATTTCTCTTATCAACGTCTTTTTCTATAAATATTAATATAAGATAATCCGGCAGTTCCTTAATATAGTCTGCCATTTTATCATTAGCCGTCTTAAAATACCCGCTGTCACTTACTATAACAAGTCGTCTTTCGCTAAAAAATGGTATTGTCTCACATATAGTAATTACATCTTCAGGCTTTGTATTATCTCCTTCAAAATAACTGTAATTAATAGTATTATCACCTATTATCGCCTGTTTCATTCTATCTTTATACTGCTTTTTAAGATATTCTTCCTCACCATATATAAGATATACTTTCTGATATTCGCCTTTTTTTATATTATCATTTAAAGTTTTCATAAGTATAATTGTACCATTTATACTGCATTATTGTAAATATTGATGAACGCTCATTTTGTAACCGTCTGTTCTAATTATTATCTCTCCTAAGGTATTTGTAACATACACCTTGCAGTTATTGTCTTCTAACCTTTCAAGCGTTTCACTATGGGGATGCCCGTACCTGTTATTGATACCGCACGATATAAGTGCATACTGCGGCTTAATTGTCTTAAGCAGCTTATCACTTGTAGCATATTTAGAGCCGTGGTGTCCCACCTTTAGAACTGTTATATCAGAAAGCTCATCTTTAATATCTACATTAGCTGCTCTCTCTTTATTAATATCATTAATAAGGCAGTCCTCTGCCCTGCTTTCTGCATCACCAGTCATAAGCATTGAGAATTTTTTATAACTTATGCAATAAACAGCAGAATAATCGTTACTATCCTCATAGTCGTAACCAGCACAAGGATGTATACATTTAATATCCAGCTCTCCTACTGTAAATGTATATCCTCTTACGGCATAACATACATTTATGCCTGCTTTATCAGCCATATCCACAAGCTTCATATATGCCTCTATATTCTCTTTGCCTTTAATATCCGGCATAACAATACTCCCAATAGAAAATGTATCATTACACATCTTAATAAGCTCCATAACTGCACTTATATGGTCATTATCCGTATGGCTTATAAAAATGCAGTCTATATATTTACAGCCCATCGCACGCAATGCAGGATACACCCGGTACTGTCCTGCACTTTTAATATCCGTACTTCCACCGTCAAACAAAAAATTATGTCTGCCCGAAGCACTTACATATATGCTGTCGCCCTGCCCTACATCTAACATATTAATCTGCAGCCCGTTATAAGGCTTGTAGCGCATATTAAGGACCAATACCACCAGCATAACAGCAATAATGTTGTTAATTGCTTTATTTACCAAGCTATGCATCTTGCAATAATTCTTAAAGTTATATTTAAAGGACGGCTTATTTATAATGATAAATATTATCATTAGCACACTATATACTATAATTATTCCTGCTGGCGGCTGTCCTGTTATTATTCTGAACTGTCCCAACCTTGAATTACGTTCGCACACAAAGTCATAGAAATCAAGAACATAATTACCTGCCCCAGCCGTAAAATACGCAAGCTTAAGCGATATAAAACCAGCAAATGCTGTAATAATTCCCGTTATCATCACCACTGGCATAAGTGGTATTACAATGCAGTTAATAAAAATACTTGTCATGAATACCGAATTATAACTATAAAGCACTGCTGGAAGTGTCGCTAATGTAACCGCAATACTACATAGCAATGCATTAATAATGTACACTATCGACTTTTTTACTATTTTGCCAGTATTGTCCATTCTGCTATTTATAGCTTTTTCATCAGGCATTAATACAGGATATAACTGTGATATACCTATAATCGCCAGAAATGACATTATATATGACATACTATAGACCGTATATGGATTACGCCCAAGTATTAATATTGAAGCAGCTGACAACCCTGTAAGAATATCAAATGTCCTGCCATATACATCTGCAATTATAATAAGCACCAGCATACATACCGCCCTTTTGGCAGATACCGTTTCTCCTGTCATAATAAGGTACATTATAATAACCGCGATTGATATTACAGAAGCTTTCATTATCCCTATATATTTTCTTATTAGCTTATATACAGCCATACCAACTAAAGATATGTGCAGACCGCTTATTGCAAGCAGATGTGCAATTCCATTTTTCTGGTATTCCTCTTTAGTCTTAATATCAAGCTCATATTTATCACCTAACACAATTGATGACATAAGCCCAGCTTTATCTTTATATACCTTTGCATATATACCCTTAATCTTTTGCTTAATTACATACAAAATATATCTAAGCCGGTTATTGTTACTCTCTGTAACTACAACCTTATCTGCATTGCATTTATATGGATAACCCAGCGAAATATAATACATATTAGCGTCAAAACTGCCATAATTTCTTGGCTTATCAAATTTCTTAACATCTCCAGTAACCCGCACTATGTCTCCTGCATTACATTTATTATCATCTGTGTATACAATAATTCCTGTATGAATGTCCGTATTATTAATATACAAAACATTATAACCATCCTTATTCTGCATATTATATATTGTGCCTGTAAATGTTATATCCTCATAACATTTTCCCAGTCTGTCACTTACTATGCCTGTTCTTATTATTGTCACTGGAAATATAAGAAATATAAGATAATAAAGACAGGAATTCTTATTGAATCTTACACATATGCGTAAAACTTCAAATGCCAGAATTCCAACCAATACTATTACAGGCACTGCACTCCAATGCAGCTTTTCCCTGTAACAATATGTAGATATTACTGCGGCTATAAGCTGAGTTACAGCCGCACTTAATAATGGTCTTTTCAAATAACTAACCTTTTGTTCCTTTCTGGAACGCTTATTCAACTATACCTGAATTAAATTTATACAGTCTGTCAAGGCTTATACTGTCCCTGAACGTATTCGTATAATCTCCGTTAATGAATATTTTAACAGACTCTATGCTGTCAAGGGCACATAATGAATTAACTATTGAATATATCTCAACATATGAGCTCACATTAACAAGCTCGTCACGGAACTCCTCGCTAAGATTAACATAGCACACCTTTTCTACGACAGACACGCCAAGAAGCTTGACGTCCTTTGGCAGTGAAGTGTATGCTCCTGCGGCTGTAGGTCCGCTTATAAGCCTCTGCACAATCATTCTTTCTATTGGCATATTCTTATTATAAGCAAGCATTTCCTTGACTTTAACAAGCTTTGTACCTGTATAATCTGCATAATACAACTGTACATTACGCCAGTCCATTTCTCCAAATGCACTGTCTGATTCCGTAAAATCCGTCTTTTTTAATGCACCTATAACTGTACCGTCCTCATACAAAGCTTCCTTGCCATCAACATAAAAATGTACATACAATACATCATCTATCTGCGTAAGCATTTTTACTACCGCTGCCCTGAATAACAGTTCAACCTGCGTACTCATCTGCTTATATGAAGATGAATAATTAAGTGCAATTGCTTTTCCATCAAGCATAACATCTAACAACGTAACATTATCAGGCTTTATTATATACTCATTCTTATCAGCAGGCTTAACATTCATCTTATCAAGAAGCTGTCTTGCTGTATCTTCTATAGAAGTGTCAATGTCAATATTATAATTCTGTTCTATAAGCTTGTCCTTTGAACTGTTCGTATAATAAACCGTATACTGCCTGCCCCTGTTCTGTGAAGAACACGCCGTCAGCTCTACAGCCATACAACAGCATAATAATATAACCACCAGCTTATTAATCAATAGTCTAATTCTCATTCTTATCCTCATCATCTGACTCTACATAATTAAGCGGTATTCTGAAAGTAAATGTTGTTCCCATCCCCTCCTCACTATACAGCTTAATTGTTCCATGGTGCATTAATATAATATTCTTAACTATAGAAAGTCCAAGACCTGTTCCACCTGTCTGCCTTGACCTTGCCTTGTCAACCCTGTAAAATCTCTCAAAAACCCTGCTCTGGCTCTCTTTAGGTATTCCGATTCCAGAATCTTCAACCCTTACAAAAAAGAACTGATGATCTGCATTAAGTGAAACATGCACCCAGCCGTCCATATCATTATATTTGATAGCATTTTCAACAAGATTAGATATTACCTGTGTTATCTTAACCTCATCAATCTGTGCCACAACCGGTCTGAAACTCTCAAATAACAATTCTATATTCTTCTTTTGTGCAAGCGGCTTTAACCGCTTTAACACAAGCTCTAACAGTTCATTAAGATTAACTGATGAAATATTAAGGGTAGCTGAAGCTTTATCAAGCCTTACCATACATAAAAGATCCTCAATAATCTTATTCTCCCTGTCAATTTCACTTACAATATCAACCATAAATTCCTTATATACTTCCACAGGAACATCTTCCTGCGTATTAAGCGAATCAGCAAGAACCTTAATTGAAGTTATAGGTGTCTTTAACTCGTGTGATACATTTGACACGAACTCAGACCTTGAATTATCAAGTTCACTGTTCTTGTCCATAATACTGTTAAAATGCTTTGCAAACTGTCTAAGTTCTGTAGAACCTTTAACGTCCATTCTCTTGTCTATATATCCAAAATCAACTTCTTCAACAATATGAAGTGCTTTCTTATACGGCTTAAAATAAAAATATGTCACAATAATCGAAACAACAAGAATAATAGTAATTATCACAAATTCAATAACCCATATCCTGTCAAAAGCATTCCCTGCTATCTGGCTTATATCTGATATATCAAGATTAACTACTAGAACAGCTATAAGCTGTCCCTCGCTGTTGTATACAGGAGAAGCTGCTTCTATATTGCCGGTCTTTTTGCTGTAATCAGTTATTGTCTTAGGACTGTCATACACAGTTATAACCTTGGAATTAATCATAGTCTTTCCAGTGTCAACAGCATATGTATCCACGCTTATGTTATATTTCTTATCTACAAGCCTTATTCTTATTGCATTAAGTGATGAATAATTCATAAGATTTTCATACACCCCATCATTATGTGCTTCATCAATGCTTCCGTACTTCGTAAATTCAGCCGCAATAAGCACAGCCTCATTATTAACGTATGCTTTCCTTGCTTCAACAAGTGATGTCGTATATGAATATTTAACAGCCTTGACTGCTGAGATTGTCGATATAATAGACATTACTGCTATTATAAATACGAGTCTGAATCTTGTGCTTAAGAAAAAACTTAATATATCTGTTATTAATTTCTTATGATTCATCCTGGATTTAGCCGATTGTCCCCGCGTTCCTTTATTTATATTAAACATTAAAATAATAACCTACTCCCCACTTAGTATGAACATACTTAGGTTCACTTGAATTATCTTCTATCTTCTCTCTTAATCTTCTTATATGAACATCTACTGTACGTCCATCACCCGGGTAATCCGCTCCCCACACTGTCTTTAAAAGTACATCTCTGCTATATACTCTGTTAGGATTAAATGCAAGCAGCTCTAAAAGGTCAAATTCCTTAGCTGTAAGGTAAATCTCTTTGCCTCTGATAAAAAGACTTCTGCTGTCACAGTCAATTCTCATATCCCCGATATTTAATACATTACTCTTAGCCTGTTCTTTCTCAGGCTTATTATTTCTTCTTAAGATTGCTTTCATTCTTGCTTTAACTTCAAGAATATTAAATGGCTTTGTTATATAATCATCCGCACCATATTCAAGTCCCATAATCTTATCCATATCATCGCCCTT
Source organism: [Lactobacillus] rogosae (assembly GCA_900112995.1). Taxonomy (GTDB): domain Bacteria; phylum Bacillota; class Clostridia; order Lachnospirales; family Lachnospiraceae; genus Lachnospira; species Lachnospira rogosae. The sequence goes on from FONU01000005.1 coordinate 59,992, forward strand.
GGCCGTAAGCATAATTATAGGAACATTAGAGAACTCTCTTATCTGCTGGCATACCTCAAGTCCATTCATCTTAGGAAGCATTATATCCAGAAGTATTATATCGTAATCATTGTTCTTAGCCATATCAAGTGCTTCTTCACCATCATAGGCACAGTCAACCACACTGTAGTCCTGTATAAGGCTGAATTTAATTCCTTTAACAATCATCTTTTCATCATCAACAACTAATACTTTACCCGCCATCTTTAATAATTACTCCTTGTTCAAACACATATATAATCTTTTATCTTGTTAAATGCTGCATCTTTTATTCCTGATACATTCTTTATATCTTCTATCCTTTTAAAAGCACCATGCTTTTCCCTATAACTTATTATATCTAATGCCCTCGCCTCACCTATGCCGGATAACTGCATAAGTTCAGACTTGGAAGCTTTATTAATATCAATAAGATTACTACTGCCTGCTCCCCCTGTGTTACTACCATAACTTTCGCTATTACCGTCTGAATTCTCTGTATTACTGCCCGATATTCCCGTGGCATTAGGATTACAGCCGTTGTTCATTTCATCTGTCAGGCTTATATCATCGTAAGCATATGGGATATATATTTTATCTCCATCCTTTAACTGCATTGCAAGATTAACTCTGGTGCCGTCTGCCTCATCAATAAGACCTCCGCAAAGTTCCACCGCCTGATACAGTCTCATACCTGCACCACCACTGACAACTCCTGCATTAACAACTGCACCACATATATATACATATATCTTACTGTTATTCTCATCCAGTCCGTCATTGCCTGCTTCGTTACCATTAATACCATTACTATTGTTAATATCAGCAGCACCGCCGCTGGTAACTCCACCGATAATACTCTTGCTATCACTTTCCTTATCTGAAATATTATCTTTATTAATTATAACACTGCCATCTTCTTTGGTTGGGTTTATATAAAATATGCCTGCAATTATAATAATTAATACTAATACAGCTGTTTTAATAATATATCTACGCTTTTTATATAATTTAATTAAGTCCATGTATACTCCTTATATCTATAATACATTATTATAAGATATAAAGTTCCCTTCGCATACATTTTTATTGTACCTAATTAATATCCATATTACAAGCAAAACCTCAAATATTACTATATAAATTACTGTACAAATAATCATTATAATTACCGTATATCATTTACATAAAATACCGTTTTTGGTAAAATGTAAACATTATTATCCATAGGGGGAAGCAAATTTGAACCAACAGACTAAACATCGACACAAATTCAGTTTATTTGACGAACAGACAGGTAATATTCCGTGTGGAAATATCGTATATATAATTGCATTTTTTATTCCAGTTATAATATTTACAGCCTTGTATTTTGCAAGGGAAATATTTCCATTCGGCAATAACTGTTATCTGCGTTCTGATATGTATCACCAGTACGCTCCATTTTTCTCTGAGCTATGGTATAAAATCCGCAACGCAGAAAGCCTTACTTATAGCTGGGATATCGGTATGGGAACTAATTTCACATCTTTATATGCGTACTATCTTGCAAGCCCTGCTAACTGGATTATTGTATTATTCCCACAGAAATATATGATTGAGATTATGAATACTCTCATAATCCTTAAGTTATCTTTATCAAGCGTTTCTATGACCCACTATATAAGCAGGCATTTTTCCAACAAGAATATATGTATAGCTTTATTCGGGTTATTCTACGCATTTTCCGGATATGTAGCTGCTTATAGCTGGAACATTATGTGGCTTGACTGTCTTATACTTGTTCCTCTTATTATGCTTGGCCTTGAAAGACTTGTTAATGAAGATAAATGCTTTCTATACTGCATAAGTCTTGGATTATGTATATTCACTAACTACTATATTGCAATTATGGTATGTTTATCAGTTGTTCTTTATTTTATTGTGCTTGTAACTGCCTACAAAAAAGAACGTACTTTCAAGAATTATTTTAAGACATTTCTAAAATTTGCATTTTACTCACTGATTGCCGGTGGGCTTGCGGCATGCCTTTTACTGCCTGAGTTCTACACATTTTCTTTATCAGCTTCAAGTGACATTGCATTTCCTAAGAAATTAAGTCTTTATTTCAGCATATTAAATATGCTCACTAGACAATTAATAAATGTTCCTGTCCACCTTGGACTTGAACACTACCCTAACATATACTGCGGCGTTGCTGTATTCCTTCTTTATCCTCTCTATGTTATGGACAAAGACATCAATTTATGCGAAAAGATAGGCAAATCCGTATTACTGCTTGTCTTCCTTACAGCATTTAACCTTAATATACCTAATTTTATATGGCACGGATTTCATTATCCTAACAGCCTGCCTTGCAGACAATCATTTATATACATTTTCTTCCTGCTTACAATGTGTTATGAGGCATTAAGCCATATAAAGCGGATGACAAGCAGACAGTTAGGAATTGCCGTATGGATAAGCTTAGGACTTCTTGTGCTTATTGAACAGGTATTTGCAGTTGATGAAACTTATGATTTTAAGGCAATTTACTTAAGCGGTGCTTTTATTCTTGTGTATGCAGGACTTATGATTGTCTATAACAAGACCAACTGGAAGCTGCCTGTAACAGTATTTCTTGCATTTATAGTCTGTATAATAGAATGTACTATCAATATGGATTCAACAGGAATTGGAACTACTAACAGAACCTCTTATCTTTTAGATTATGATGCTGTTAAATCTGTGACACAGACCGTTAGAGATGAAGATACATCATTTTACCGAATGGATAAGAAGTTTGGTGCGCGTTCAAAAAATGACGGAGCTTGGCATAATTACAACTCAATATCAACATTTTCATCAACTTCAAGTGCTGGAATGTCAGAATTGTTCGGAAAGCTTGGCTTTGAACATTCAATGAATGCCTATGGCTACAATGGTGCTACACTTGTTACAGAAAGCTTATTCTCGGTTAAATATACAATTACCAACCGTATACTTACAAGCAGTTCTCTTCGCGAGTATTACGTTGGAGATGACGGCGAATTCGTCTATGAGAATAAATATACACTTCCACTTGGATTTATAACCTATAATAATGCAGGCGAATGGAATCCATCAGAAGCCAATGGAACAGGAATTGAGAACCAGAACTCGCTTATACAGACACTTACAGGCATTGCCAATGTATTTACACTTACTTATGAAAATGCCACCGACTCAAGCTTTGAAGTTAAGCCTGTAAAAGCAGGACATCTGTATATGGTTGTAAGAAATACGACCTGCGACAACGTAACTGCCACTATTAACAATTCTGAATATACTTATTCAGGACTTAAAAATGGCAATCACATAATTGACCTAGGCTACGCCGTTCCAGCAGATACCGTTGTCATATCTGGCGATTCAGCAATGAATGCCAGCGTGTATACACTTGAAACTTCAAGATTTACAGAAGCTTACAATATATTAAATGGCAGTTCCCTTTCTATCACTTCATTTAAAGACACCAAGATAAAGGGAACTATAACAGCTAATAAAGCCGCAACCCTTATATTCTCCATCCCTTACGATAAAGGCTGGAAGGTATATATTGATGGCAGAAAAGTAGAGACCTCTGCCCTTTATGATGCTCTCTTAAGCGTACAGATAAGTGAGGGCAGCCACGAAATAACATTAAAATATACACCTGTGAACCTTATTAAGGGTTGCTTAATTACAGCATTATGTATTATTATATTAATCGGTATTTATATATTAAAGAAGAAAAATATAACAATAAATATATTAAAAACCGCCAGTACAAATAAAGCTGTTGAAGCTGATGATACTTACAACGCATTATCTGAAGATTCAGCTGATAATACTCTCACAGATTTAGATGTTTCATCTGCTATGGATATAAATATCGTGGGTGATAATGATATAAATATGCTAGATAGTCTTGATGACTTCGACAATCTTGACAGTGATGAGATTAATTCATCAGAAGAATAATCAGGCATTCTATTAACAATTAATTATAAGCACTAACGAAGTGCAGGAAAGAGGTACAATATGAAACTTTGGGGCGGACGCTTCACTAAAGAAACTAATGAGCTTGTTAATAATTTTAACGCTTCTATCTCCTTTGACCAGAAGTTCTACAAGCAGGATATTCAGGGAAGCATTGCACACGCTACAATGCTTGCTGCTCAGGGTATTATCTCAGAAGATGAAGGAAAGCAGATTACTGACGGCTTAAAAGGTATTCTTTCTGACATAGAATCTGGAAAGCTTGAAATCACTGATGAATATGAAGATATTCACACATTTATGGAAGCTACCCTTATTGAGCGTATCGGTGATGCAGGAAAGAAGCTTCACACAGGCAGAAGCCGTAATGACCAGGTTGCACTTGATATGAGACTTTATACACGCGATGAAGTTAAAAATGTTGATGAAGAAGTAAGAGAGCTTATGGAAGTTATCTTAAGAATAATCAAAGAAAATGTTGACACTTATATGCCAGGCTTTACTCATCTTCAGAAAGCACAGCCTGTAACTGTTGCTCATCATTTTTCTGCTTACTTTGAAATGTTCAGACGTGACAGAAGCCGACTTCACGATATATATAACAGAATGAACTACTGCCCTCTTGGTGCTGGTGCTCTTGCAGGAACTACATATCCCCTTAACAGAGAGATGACAGCCGAGCTTCTTGGATTTGCTGGTCCTACTCTTAATAGTATGGACTCTGTATCAGACAGAGATTATGTTATTGAATTCTTAAGTGCACTCTCTACTATTATGATGCATTTAAGCAGATTTTCTGAAGAAATATGTATATGGAATTCTAACGAATACAAATTCATCGAATTAGATGATGCTTTCAGTACAGGTTCAAGCATTATGCCACAGAAGAAGAACCCTGATATAGCTGAGCTTGTCCGTGGTAAGACTGGACGTGTATATGGTGCTCTTATGAGTATCCTCACAACTATGAAGGGAATTCCTCTTGCCTATAATAAAGATATGCAGGAAGATAAAGAGCTTACATTTGATGCTATAGATACTGTTAAGGGCTGTGTAAGCTTATTCAAGGGTATGATTGATACTATGAAATTCAATAATACACGTATGGAAGACTCAGCTAAAAAAGGCTTCACTAATGCTACTGATGCCGCTGACTACCTTGTTAAGAAAGGGGTTCCTTTCAGGGATGCACATGGTATTGTAGGACAGCTTGTTCTTATGTGTATTGACAAGGGTATTGCACTTGATGACCTTTCACTTGATGAATACAAGAAGATAAGCCCTGTATTTGAAGAAGATGTATACGAAGCTATCAGCTTAAAGACCTGCGTTGAAAAACGTCTTACTCTCGGAGCACCTGGCCCTGAGGTTATGAATAAAGTTATCGGACTTTATGATGAGTATATGAAGGACAACCAGAAATTATAAAATATACCACTATAAAATATACTCACTTAAAGCTTATTTAAAATAAAACATAAATAACTACAGTTCAGAATTAATAAACAAACATAATAATATAAAAAGCCCTGTCACTACCCGCTATATATTGGGACTTCCAGTATATGCCAATAATGACAGGGTATTTTTAAAATGTAAACTTCTCAACCTTACCAGCTTTACTATCATAAGTTGATGTAAGATAATCAAATGTATATCTTGCTTCACCGTGCATTGGAACAGTAAATGTCAAAGTCTTATCCCAATCCATTCCACGTCTTATCATCTTTTTCTTTTCTGAATGTAACAACAAATGCTCCTTTAATCTGCATAGATGTTGCCATATAATCATAAGTGACTAACTCCCAGCCGTCAGCTGCTCTCTCATTAATCAGATTGTCTAACATAGCAATATCATTAGCATCTGCCTTATCTGAAAGCCATTTAGTGCCAACCGTTAAAATCTCTGTTTTGTATGTATACATATACTCCTCCTTTATTAGATACTATCTTAACTTTATATATTATTATATTATATTATATTATATTGATTTCTTTTTTACAATTTGTAATTTATAACCTAAAGCCTCAAGTATATGACTAAATGTGCGTATTGTTGGATTACTTTTCTTTTTCTCAATTCTGGAAATATCCTGCTGTTTGTTTCCTGTCAATGCAGCTAATTATTTTTGCGTAATATTTTCCTCTTACTTTATTAGAGCACAACATAAATGTTGTATTGTCAAATATAAAATTATATATTTTTATTCAATAATTACATCTGACCTTATTACACATTCATCTTCTCCCTTATAATTAAATGTCAGTTTAATACCACCTGACATTATCAAACTTCTTTACATTGAACATTTTAATATAATCAGATAAGTCTTATTATAGTCGCAAGTTAATTAAGTTACTGCTATGTAATATATTTGTAGTTCTGGCAGAGCATTTTAACAATTTAACAAAAAGCATTTAAATATAAAGAAATGAGGTTAATAATTATGACAACTACTTCTCAGTATGAATTAAACAAAGGACTTGCACAGATGTTAAAGGGCGGAGTTATTATGGACGTAACAACTCCTGAACAAGCTAAGATTGCTGAGGCGGCTGGTGCCTGTGCTGTTATGGCACTTGAAAGAATACCTGCTGACATCAGAGCCGCTGGCGGTGTATCACGTATGAGTGACCCTAAGATGATTAAAGGAATTCAGGAAGCTGTAAGTATCCCTGTTATGGCTAAGTGCCGTATCGGTCATTTTGTTGAAGCCCAGATTTTACAGGCTATTGAGATTGATTATATTGATGAATCAGAAGTACTTTCTCCTGCTGATGACATTTATCATATTGATAAGACACAGTTCAATGTACCATTTGTATGCGGTGCAAGGGACTTAGGCGAAGCTTTAAGAAGAATTAACGAAGGGGCTTCTATGATTAGAACTAAGGGTGAACCTGGTACTGGTGATGTTGTTCAGGCTGTACGCCATATGAGAAAAATGAATTCTGAAATCCGCAAGATTACATCTATGCAGAAAGATGAACTCTTTGAGGAAGCTAAGCAGTTACAGGTTCCTTACGACCTTGTACTTTATGTGCACGATAATGGAAAGCTTCCTGTTGTTAACTTTGCCGCTGGTGGTGTTGCAACCCCTGCTGATGCTGCTCTTATGATGCAGCTTGGTGCTGAAGGTGTGTTCGTAGGTTCTGGTATATTCAAGTCTGGCAATCCTGCAAAACGTGCTTCTGCTATCGTTCAGGCTGTTACTAACTATCAGGATGCAGCACTTATTGCCAAGTTATCAGAAGACCTTGGCGAAGCTATGGTAGGTATCAATCCTAGTGAAATACAGATAATTATGGAAGAACGTGGACGTTAATAATATAATCGCACATAGAAATGAGGCTTACTATGAAGATAGGTGTACTTGCTGTCCAAGGTGCTTTTATTGAACACGAGCATATGATTGAAGAAATCGGACATACAGCAATAGAAATAAGACAACGGGATGATTTAGAGGGATTAGACGGTCTGATACTGCCTGGCGGTGAAAGTACTGTTCAGGGACAGTTACTTAACAAGCTTGATATGATGAAGGACATTAAGAATATGATTAGTAATGGTCTTCCAACACTTGCAACCTGTGCTGGACTTATACTTCTCTCTGAACATATAGCAGACGATGACACAGTCCATATAGGAACGCTTCCTGTCACCATTAAACGTAACGCTTACGGAAGACAGCTTTCAAGCTTTGTAACTAACGCTGATATTAAGCATATCGGCAATTATCCTATGACATTTATAAGAGCACCTTATATCGAAAATGTCAGCGATGGTGTTGAAGTGCTTGCAAGTGTTGATAATCATATCGTTGCCGCTAAATACAATAATCAGATTGGACTTTCTTTCCACCCTGAATTAACAGGCGACACACGCATACACGAATATTTCTTATCAACTATAAAATAGCTCTATTCAAAAATAAAAATCAGGACAATGCAGCAGAATACGCCACGCTGTATTGTCCTGATTTTATTACGCTTATATAGCGTTGAAATGTTATTTATATACGATGAATAGCAAAATTATAATTTACACTCTGACTTTTATGCCTTTTGTGTCTCTATGTGCCATTTTCATCTTAGCAAAGTCTATCTTCTTTCCTTTATATTCCATCGTGAATTCCATTCCGTCATCCATAATGAATATATCTTCTATATAATCGTCTTTGCCAAGCTTAATACCTCTGACACCTACTGCACTCTTCTTCTTAACTGGTATTTCAGAAAGAGGGAACTTTAAGAACACACCATTAGCTGTCTGTACAATTACATTTTTATTACTTACAATTTCTTCAACTTCACTTCTGCTGCCATCAAGATTAAACTTAGAAAGCGTTTCAACCTGAACGTCAGCCTTTTCAATGCTTACTATCTTGTCATCATCCTGAAGCTTTGTCGAAGCTACCGTTCTCTTGGCTACATCAAATTCTGCCGTGTCAACTATCTTCATCATGCCCTGACTTGTAACAAAGAGCAGCTTCTGATTTTTGATAGTTTCATATGCACACAGGTATATAATAAGTTCACCGCTGCTGTCATAATTTCCAAGATTATCTATTGGAGTACCTTTGTCCCTGAACTTAGTGAGGAAAGGAATATCCTTTACTTTAATCTGGTGAAGCTGTCCGTTATCCGTAAATATACATATTTTATCAGTATTCATACAGGTAAATACATACTTAAAATCGTTGTAGATAGCTTCCTTATTACGTTCATAAGAAGCTGTATCTATAGTCTTTGCATAGCCAAATCTATCCATAATAAATACAACTTCCTGTGCTGGAACTTCTTTTTCAACAAATACTGCAACCTTTGCATCAGTTATTACGGTCTTTCGTTCAACACCATATTCCTTCTTAATTCTTACAAGGTCGTCCTTTATTACTTTTGCCATAGCCTTCTTACTGCCAAGTATCTTTTCATACTTTGCAATCTTTGAAAGACATTCGTCATATTCCTTCTGGAGTGCAAGTATCTCAAGACCTATAAGCTTGTACAGGCGCATTTCAAGTATGGCTGAAGCCTGCTTTTCTGTAAAATCAAGCTTAGCCGCCTGATTCTTAGAAGCTTCTGACTTGAATTTGATATTATCAACATTACCATTAATAAGGCAGTCTTTTGCCATTTTAAGATTAGAGCTTCCACGAAGAATTTCTATTATAAGATCGATTATATCGCAGGCTCTTATAAGTCCTTCTTTAATCTCCTTATTGGCAAGCTCCTTATTAAGAAGTGTTGTGTATTTTCTTGTATTTATCTCATACTGGAAGTCAATATGATGCTTTATTATCTGGCGTAACCCAAGAGTTTCCGGTCGGCCGTCAACTATAGCAAGCATATTTACACCAAATGTATCTTCAAGCTTAGTCTTCTTATATAAAAGGTTCTTAAGATTTTCAATATCTGTGTTCTTCTTTAATTCAAGAACTATTCTTATACCTTCTTTTGATGACTCATTTGACACATCAACAATATCAGTTGTCTTCTTGGTTTCAACCAAATCCACTATATCTGATATGAACTTTCCAATATTAGCACCTATCATTGTATAAGGAATTTCTGTTATTACAAGCCTGTCCTTCTCGCCTTTTCTTGCCGCTGGCTCATATACAACCTTTCCTCTTAACTTTATCTTTCCTGTACCAGTCTCATATATGCCTGCAAGCTCTGACTTATTAATAACAAGTCCACCTGTAGGAAAGTCAGGTCCGGGTATATACTGCATAAGCTCAGTTGTAGTTATATCTTCATTATCCATATATGCGCATACTGCATCGACAACTTCTGAAAGATTATGTGTTGGAATATTAGTTGTCATACCAACTGCGATACCGTCAGCACCATTTACCAACAGATTAGGTATTCTTACCGGAAGAACTGCTGGTTCTTTCTCTGTTTCATCAAAGTTAGGCACAAAATCAACTACATCTTTATCCAAGTCTGATAAATATACATCCTGTGTGAACTTCTTAAGCTTGGCTTCTGTATATCGCATAGCCGCAGCACCGTCACCTTCTATAGAACCAAAATTGCCGTGACCGTCAACAAGTGCCATTCCCTTTTTAAAATCCTGTGAAAGCACAACAAGTGTTTCATATATAGAACTGTCGCCGTGTGGATGATATTTACCCATTGCATCACCTACGATACGCGCTGACTTTCTATGAGGTTTATCATAATTTAAACCAAGCTGATCCATAGCATACAGCACTCTTCTTTGTACTGGCTTAAGTCCATCCCTTACATCCGGAAGTGCTCTTGCTGTTATAACACTCATTGAGTAATCTATATAGGACTTCTGCATCAGCTCAGAATATTCAGTTTTAATAATATTCTCTGCCATTATTATCTCCGTATAATACTTTTATTAATATATATCATAATACCATGGTCAAAAGGTCTAAACCCATATGAGCTTGCTCATATGTGGGTGAATGACCTTGGGACCCGCCCCAATATGAGCATAAAAGTGGGATGATAGTCCCACGATATGCGAATATTGGGGAGGATTGTGGGAGTGCGTAGCACGGAACAATCCGTAGGTATCATAGTTGGGGGCTTTTGACCCCAACATCATATCATTTTTATGCATCAATCTCCGCTTCATTAGCGTGTGCATGTATAAATGCTCTTCTTGGTGGCACATCACTTCCCATAAGCATAGAAGTAACCTCTGTTGCCATTCTTGCATCCTCTATCTCTACCTGCTTTAATATTCTTGTCTCTGGATTAAGTGTAGTTTCCCATAACTGTTCAGGGTCCATCTCGCCAAGCCCCTTATATCTTTGCAGAGTAAATGTTCCACTTGCGTGAAGCTCTTTATACCTTTCCAGTGCTTTATCATCATAAAGATACTGTACTGTCCTGCTCTTATCTACCTTCGTCTTAGTTCCTTCTGCCTTCTTAGAAGCTTTGTCTGCCTTAGGTACTTTCTTAAGTTCAGCCCTGTAAAGCGGTGGTGTAGCTATGTACACATGTCCCTGATTAATAAGTTCAGGCATAAATCTATAGAAAAATGTAAGCAGAAGTGTATCAATATGTGCACCATCAACATCGGCATCTGTCATAATGATAATCTTATCGTATCTTAACTTGCTTATATCAAAATCATTGCCGTAACCTTCAAGGAAGCCACAGCCAAATGAGTTAATCATAGTCTTAATCTCGGCATTAGCAAGCACCTTATCAATAGAAGCCTTCTCTACATTAAGTATCTTACCTCTTATTGGAAGTATAGCCTGAGTACGTCTGTTTCTTGCTGTCTTGGCTGAACCACCCGCAGAATCTCCCTCGACTATAAACACCTCACATTCCTCTGACTTCTTGCTCTCACAGTTAGCAAGCTTACCATTGGAATCTATTGAGAACTTAGACTTAGATAAAAGATTAGTCTTCGTTCTCTCCTCTGCCTTTCTTATCTTTGCAGACTTTTCGGCACAGGCTATTACTGACTTTAACTGTTCAAGATTTCTATCAAAATATAACTGCACCTCATCACTTGTAACCGCACTTACAACTGTTCCCGCATCCGGATTATCAAGCTTAGTCTTAGTCTGGCCTTCAAATCTTGGTGCAGGGTGCTTGATAGCCACAATTGCTGTCATACCATTTCTTACATCAAGACCGGTAAAGTTATTATCCTTTTCTTTAAGAACACCTAACTCCCTTGCATACTGATTAATAATCATAGTGAACTTAGACTTAAATCCTGTAATATGAGTTCCCCCCTCCTGAGTGTATATGTTATTACAAAAACCAAGAATATTTTCCTCAAACTCATTAACATACTGGAAAGCACACTCTACCTCTATGCCGTCTTCACTCTTCTTAAAATAGATAATATCCGTCACAGCTTCCTTGCCATTGTTAAGTTCCTTTACATATGCCTTGATACCATCTGGTTCTGAATATGTAATCTTTTCCTCGCTTCCACTTCTCTTATCCTCAAAATGTATTGTAAGTCCCGGATTAAGATAAGTTGTCTCGTGCATTCTGCTCTTTATTGCATCTGACTTAAATCTTGTCTTTTCAAATATCTCACCATCAGGAAGAAATGTTACTTTAGTTCCTGTATCATTCTTTCTGCATGTTCCCACTTTTTCAAGTGGTGCTACTGCCTTTCCTCTTTCATAACGCTGCCTGTATACACCACCATCAACCTTTATCTCTACTTCAAGCCAAACTGAGAGTGCATTAACTACTGACGCACCTACACCATGAAGTCCGCCTGATATCTTATACCCGCCATCACCGAACTTACCACCTGCGTGAAGCACTGTAAATACTACCTCAACTGCAGGTATGCCTGCCTTTGGATGAATTCCTATAGGAATACCTCGTCCATTATCTATAATAGTAGCAGTTCCATCATTATTAAGGGTTACTGTAATCTCGCTACAGTAACCCGCAAGGTGTTCATCAACTGCATTATCAGCTATCTCATATATAAGGTGGTTAAGTCCTTTAGTTCCAACACTTCCTATATACATTCCTGGTCTTTTTCTTACAGCTTCAAGACCTTCAAGAATTGATATACTATTTGCATCATATTTTGCTGCCATTATATTCTACACTCCTGTACTACTCTAATTAATTGTTATTGAATTAAATAAATCCTCAAATCTTACATTAAAAGATGGTGCAGAAGAAACTTTTAACTTATTCCATTCATCTTTGTTAATTTCAACATACTTTGAAGACTCATATTGTTCAAATTTATCATTAAATGCCTCTAACTTCTTCTTTTCAAGAATTGATGACTTATTAACCTCTGTCTTCGCTTTATCATTATCTGACGTACATCTTATTATATAAAATCTTCCGTCAGCTTCTACGATTCCGCTTGTCTGGCCTGTTGAAAGTGAATAAGCTGTATCTTCAAATGCTTTAGCCATCTCGCCTCTTCTAAGTTCATATTCATATTCGCCGTCAGCATTATATTTCTTGGCAATTGCAAAGAATGAATTGCCCTCATTTAATTCTGCATAAGCTTTGTCAATTTCTTCCTTTGAGTCTGTTACAATATATTGTATATTTATTACTCTTGCATCATCTGAACTCACTTCAATATCCATAAGTGAAGTTACATCATTGTAAAGCTTTGAAGCGATTGCAAATTCAGTAAACATCTGATTAACCTTATCCTCTGTGATATCATACTGGCTCTTCTGTTCTTCTGTAAGACCATCAAAATACTGTTCTGCTGCCTTAGCTGTTTCATTCTTTTCTTCTCTTCCAAGAACTACTCCTCTTTCTTTAGCCATAGAATTCATACATCTTACTCTTATAAGCTTTACTCTTATCTGTTCTTTTATATATTCCTCAAACGGCTGTCCGTCAATATCTTCTGTCCATATACTGCTTCCAAACATATCTTCATATTGTTTCTTAGCATCTGACATTAATACTTCTGCCTCAAATGTATAAGTCTTCTGTCCATCAACCTTCATAACAACAGATTTTCCCATACCAGTTGAAATATATAATAAATTACCATTAAAGAACTTCATAAATACTAATACCGCAGCCACAGCTACAATAATGATAAGTGCTGTTATTAATCTTTTCTTATTTCTTTTCATAACTTCTCCATTCTGGTTATTTGTGATAAGGTTCATTCTTCATAATTCTGTAGCTTCTATATATCTGTTCAAGAAGAATTACTCTCATAAGCTGATGTGGAAATGTCATAGGCGAAAAACTAAGCTTGAAATCAGCCCTGTCAAGAACCCTTTTATCAAGCCCTAATGAACCTCCTATAACAAAGACAATATCACTCTTTCCTGATATTCCAAGATTATCTATTTTCTGTGATAACTGTACAGAATCAAGCATTTTACCATCAATTGCCAGAGCTATCACATATGCTTCATCTTTTATGCACGAAAGAAGTCTTTCTCCCTCTTTAGCCTTTATTATATCATTAACAGTATCACTTGCATTATCAGGTGTCTTCTCATCTGCCACCTCTTTTACCTCAAGCTTGCAGTATCTTGACAACCTTTTACTGTACTCATCTATTGCCTGACAATAGAACTTTTCCTTTACTTTGCCTACACAGCATATTGTTATTCTCATATCAGCCCAACTATGCCTCTACGAAGAAATATCCGCCGTTATTATCAAGCTTGAACACTTCAAGCTGTTCCTCAAGCTCTGCATCAGAAAGTTCTGATACATCCATTCCCTCATCGTCCATAATCTGTCTTAATTCTTTAATATTACTGCAATACTGTGCAAAGCATTCCTCAAGAAAATCTTCTGCCTCCTCTAAATCATATACAACCGGCTCATCAAAAAGCTTCTTCTGATCTCTTAAAAATACCTTTGCACATTCTTTCATATGTTTTTCCATAATAATACTCCTCATTTCTACAAACATTATCTTATATATTAAACTCTTTTCTTAGTGTGCCTTCAACCCATTCAGTTGTGTCATATGCATATTTCTTGATATCCTCACATGCTGTATCCATAACATACGCATATTTTACTGACTTAAGCATATCAATATCATTATAATTGTCGCCAAATGCCATACATTCATCTTCTGACAATCCAAAGTACTGCTGAAGCTGATGCATTGCTTTTCCTTTGGTAACGCTGCTCTCCATAAAATCAAGATATAAATCTCCTGAAACTGTAATTGAAGCTTTGCCATTCCATTTGCTAAAGAAATGTTCCTTGGAATTATCAATTCCGCTAAAATCACATACCGCAATCTTTAATATATCTTCATCTACATCTGTGAATTTATCAATAAGCGTAGTCTTATAATTAACAACCTTGGTCATTCTATAATGATATTCTTCTGTCTTAGGCTTGATATATGCTGTATGCTGGCCTGATATAAGCACCTCGCAATCAGGCTGTTCATATACATCTTCTATTATCTCAAGAGCAAGCTTTCTATCCATTGGTGTCTTGGCAATAACCTCACCCTTATATTCACATAATGCTCCATTCTCAGCAATGTATACAAGCTTATCGCTTACAGGCTCAAAAAGCCTTTTCAGGCTTACTATCTGTCTTCCGCTGGCAGGTGCAAAGTACATTCCTTTATTAACAAGCTGTTCAATCGCTTTAATTGTAGATGGTTCTACACTCTGGGCACCTTTTCTTAGTATTGTACCATCAAGATCACTTGCAATTAATTTAACCATAACTTTAACTCCTGATATACCCTTGCAACCGGAAGTCCGACAACATTATTATAGTCACCGTCTATCTTTCCAATAAATGCTGCAAATCTCCCCTGAATTCCGTAAGCCCCTGCTTTATCCATTGGCTCACCTGTACTTATATATTCTCTTATCTCATTATCACTAATATCATTACAGTATACATCTGTCTTTTCTGCAAAGTTACTTACAACATTATTATTCTTGATAAGTGTAACACCTGTATACACCTGATGACAATCACCAGCCAGTTCCTTAAGTATATCAAAAGCATTACCCGTATCCTTAGGTTTTGTAAGAATATGTCCCTTATGGCTTACGATTGTATCTGCACCTATAACTACAACATCTTCATTCCTGTAATCATCATCATCTTTTACCATATCCCATACAGCCTGTGCCTTAATCCTTGATAGATATTTCACATATTCATCCGGCTGTGTAATTAAAGTTGTCTCATCAACATCACTCGTAATTATATCAAATTCTATTCCTATCTGTTCCAGCAGTTCTTTGCGTCTTGGTGAACCAGATGCAAGAATAATCTTACTCATATATTCATTCCTTTCAGAATTAATTCATTAACTATAAGATTATAACAGCTGGTAAGTCAAAAATCCAGTTATTACTAAAAAAGAATATAAAATAGAAAAGAATATGCAAAGCACATTCCCTAACCGGACGCGGTCGCCTGCAACTGACTACAGCTTCATATGGGTACATATCACCAGCACATAGTTCCTTTTATGTAATAGTAAATTCCGATAAAATTATCCATTACATAAAAAGGCTTCCTTTCTAAACAGAAGGAAATATTACTATATCTCCTGTCTGTTTAAAGGAAGCACATAATTATATCTCTGCAAATATGTTCATATACGCAGATACAATATTTATACTGATATTATTCTCTACTCAGTCATACTTCTGTTCATTGCTGATTCTACCGCATCAATTGAAGCTCTTATGATATCGTGGTCGATACCTATGCCAAAGTATTCTTTACCATCATCACCCTTAATTCCTACATATGCAATAGCACTTGAATCAGAACCCTGCTTTAATGAATGTTCCTCATAGCATATTACATCACAAGGCTTTCCAAAATGCTTTGAAAGTGCATTACTTACAGCATCAAGACGACCATTACCACCCGCTTCTACTACTGTTGTCTTTCCATCAGCCTCAATTGTAACTTCTGTCTGGATACCATCAATCTGCTTGAAATGGACTTCTGAAATCTTGAATACCGGTGTGAACTTCTTATAACGCCTCTCAAATATCTCAAGAACCTCATCTGCTGCAAGTTCCTTATGGTTAACATCCGATACATCTTTAACAGCATAACCTAGGTCTTCTCTCATAGCCTTTGGAATAATCATTCCATAATTATGCTCAAGAACATAAGCAACTCCGCCCTTACCTGACTGGCTGTTAATTCTGATTACGTCTGAGTCATATGTACGTCCAACATCTTCTGGATTAATTGGAAGATATGGAACTGTCCACTTAGATGGATCCTGTTCAATTCTATAGTGCATACCTTTAGATATGGCATCCTGATGTGAACCAGAGAATGCTGCAAATACAAGCTTACCACAGTATGGGTGTCTGTCATCTATCTTCATCTGTGTAAGACGTTCGAACATCTCTGCAAGCTCTGGCATATTAGAAAAATCCAATTCCGGGTCAACGCCCTGTGCGTACATATTCATAGCAAGATTAACAATATCCACATTACCAGTTCTCTCACCATTGCCAAATAATGTACCTTCTATTCTGTCTGCACCTGCAAGCATACCAAGCTCTGCATCTGCAACGCCTGTTCCTCTGTCATTATGTGGATGAAGTGATACAACTACATTTTCTCGATTATGAAGATTCTTGCTCATATATTCAACCTGACTTGCAAATACATGTGGAAGTGACATCTCTACTGTAGCAGGAAGATTAATTATACACTTCTTATCAGGTGTTGGCTGCCATATATCTATAACTGCATTACACACTTCAAGTGCGTATTCTGGCTCTGTTCCTGTAAAGCTTTCAGGACTATATTCAAAAAGGAAATTACCGCCATCTGCTTCTGCAAGTTCTTTAAGAAGCTTAGCGCCCTCAATTGCAATCTGTTTGATTTCTTCTTTAGACTTTCTGAATACCTGCTCTCTTTGTGCAAGAGATGTCGAATTGTATACATGTACAATCGCTCTTGGTGCACCCTTTACAGCTTCAAAAGTCTTCTTAATAATATGCGGTCTTGCCTGTGTAAGCACCTGAATTGTAACATCATCAGGAATCATATTCTTCTCAATAAGTGTACGGCAAAGCTCATACTCTGTCTCTGATGCTGCCGGGAAACCAATCTCAATTTCCTTAAATCCAACCTTAATAAGCTTATTAAAGAATTCAAGCTTTTCATCAAGACTCATAGGCTCAACTAAAGCCTGATTACCATCTCTTAAATCCACTGAACACCATACTGGTGCTTTGTCAATATACTCCTTCTTTACCCAGTCGTTACACTCAACCGGTGGCATAAAATAACCTCTCTTATACTGTCTGTAATCAAACATTGCATTATCCTCCTGATATATTAATTATATTAGCATAATAAGTAAATTATACAAAAAAATCTTTCATCTCCAAAGGCCTTAACCTCTAAGAGACGAAAGATATAATCTCACGCGTTACCACTCTTATTCGCAATTAATAATTGCGCTCTCACCGAATACGTGCATATTGCATTATATTCTGTCCACTATAACGGTTGGCTTCCGTCTACGTCTACTCTTATATCCTGCTGATATAATTTCGGGTAGCAGCTCCAAGGTGAGTTCAATAAGTTCCTTTCACTGTCTCGCACCTTCCGACAGTTCTCTGAAGCTGGTCCTTATCTAATATTCCTCTTCATTGCATTTACTTATTATCAATTATTGAAATGATAACGCATATAATTTAAAATGTCAATAGAATTTTCAATTATGTATTGCAATATTAAATGCAATATTAAATCAAATTATGTATTGCAATATTAAATCAAATATTAAATCAAATTATGTATTACAATATTAAGTCCAGTTATATATTTGAGCTATGTATTAAAATCATTTGAAGTTCTTAAGAAAACTTATATCTTCCTCTGATACTTCACCATTAGAATATCTCGCTTTCTCATAGTCATCTGTTATTCTTCGTGCTTTTGCTTCATCATCAGTTATCAGTTTGCTCGTAATCTCTTCCGGCATCATATGCGAATCAACCTTTGCACCTGCCAACTTAGACTTTGTGACAACCTTTTTGGACTTGGCATATTTCTTATAAAGCTTTCTGTACCGTATATTGGCTTTATCTTTAGTATCCTTAACCTTAACACTTTTCTTTACTTTATATTCCTTTTCCTCGTCATTATTAATATATTCCACTTCATCTTTATCATTATCTAATGACTTTCTGAACCTGGAAGCATATCTGACTATTGTCACTATTATTAATATAATCACTCCGATTATAAGGAATATTGCAACCACCTCCATAAGAGCATTACCAGCCGCATTATTAACCATAACATCCATCTCATCCTCTACTGGTTCAGGGGACGTTGTCGTTTCTTCTATATAATCGTCCATTACTGTATCATCATCTCCGCGGAGCATTAATAACAGTTTTAATATCCATTTAATAATTGCAAGCAATGCCATTCCAATCATAGAGAATATATTGCCATATCTTCCGTGATAGAATATAAGCATGCCAAATACCAGAAGCAGTCCGAACACAATCATTATAAGCACATTAATTCCCATAATTCTTCTGGCCGGGAATTCTGATTTACCTTCATTAAATACGAACACCTCATACAGCCTGCTTACCTGATTATATACGAACTGGCATAATACAAACATAACAAATAAAAATGCCTGTATTTCCATAAGCACAGAATTACCTTCAATACCTCCTAATATATAAAAGCCTATCATAAATATTCCATATGCTATATGAAGCTTCTCACTCGCATTAACAGCAATCAGCATATCATCCTTGCTCTTACCAGTTTCATCATATATATTTTCCTGAACTCGCTCATATTGCTTCTTGTTTACATATAGATTCTTTAACCTTATTGAGTGTCCAGATATTGCCGCTGCGCATATCACATAACCTGCAAACTCCAGATCTGTGTCCGCAAGCAATGCCGCTATAACAACGAACACAAGATTAATCACCATAAATAATGGATAACTTTTAATATATTTTCTTGAAAAATATGTAACTATAGCTGGAATTATTACAATAAGGCTATAATATGCCTTAGATGTGTCATTACCGGCAATTCCTATATACACTCCCGCCGCCATTGATATGTACGCAACACACAATATAAGTATTTCCGTTATGATTTTACTATTTCTTAGATGTCTTATCTGCATCTTACTCTCCATTCCCACACTGCTTATACATTCTAATCAAGCTTTTCCAGATACAGGCTTCCATTGCCTGATACAACACACGGAACAATCCATATTTTATTCTGTTGTTTAGACATAAGTCTTTCTGCTGAAAGCTTTAATTTTCCGTGCTTGTTAGCTGATATAAGAACATACACCGAATCCTGCCTTTGGTTCTTATTATTGTATTCCTGCATATTATCAAGAATAATGCTGAATTCCTGCATAGGAAGCTTCAGATCTATTCTTGCAAATGCCGTGTTGATACGTCCAAAATGTGACAGTCCGCTTCCAGCCTCTATCACTGTCTGCTCCTTAGTATCAATATCACAGCCATTAGATGTTACAGATACATTGATGCCCTTTCCTATAAGAAGCTGGGCCAGACCTGCCGCTATTGATATTGCCTGTTCAATAACATCTTCCTGCATAAGAACGCCCTCGCTTTCAAGATTAAGCAGGATACATACATTACGGCTCACTGTTTCATTATACTGATTAACCATAAGCTTTCCCGTTCTTGCACTGGCATTCCAATTAACATCCCTTATGCTGTCATAAGACTGGTAATCCCTTATTCCTGCAAATACGAACTTATCCTCTAACAGATATTTTCTTCTTTCAAGCTCACCTAAAATACTGTTATTGACCTGTAAAAGATTATTAACATTTTCTGGCTTGGGATATACTGTAATCATATGATTAACATTTTTATTATTAATCATAATATCGTTCATAAAAGCACCTGCAAATACAGTTTCAATGGCTTCTAATCTATATACACCCCTTCTGGCACACAATACATCTATCTTTCGTGTTACCCTCTGGTTAGAAAGAAGTGAAAATACATCGTTGCGGTAAGTCTTATCTGTAATTCTGGAATTATTGTCCTCCTGCCCAAACACCAGATTCTTGTCTATGCTGAATTTAATATTAACACAAGGCAGTGGCATTCTCTTAGCATTAGTTACTGTCTCCACCATCTTGATAGTATCACCTTTTGTAGCTGTATTGCTGGAAAATGTAACATCAACCGATAAATTCCTGCTCCAGTTATCCCTGTAGGCAACCCTCAATATGTTGTATACAATAACAACACCTATAAGCATTAATATTATATTCATCTATTGCTCCATTCTTCAGTAGGCACCTCTACCTGTGATAATGCCTCATTTATTGCCTGTTCCCTGTTCTCCTTAACAACTATTCCTGTATTAAATACAAGTCTGTGTCCCCATACGCATAAAGCAAGCTCTTTAATATCTGATGGAACAACATAATTACGTCCATTAACATAAGCGTATGCTCTTGCTGCATTAACCATAGCTATTGAACCTCTTGGGCTTATTCCTATTGCAACACTTCCCATATTACGTGTAACTTCTGCAAGCTTTACAATATATTCTATAAGCGAAGGATGAATATATATATTCTTAACCTCATTCTTCATAGCTTTAATATCTTCTTTGGAACATACATTAGAAATATCTTCTATTGGATTATCCTTAAGAAAACGGTTAAGTATTGTAATCTCCTCTTCCTTATCCGGATATCCCATTTCAAGCTTCATAAGAAATCTGTCAAGCTGTGCTTCTGGAAGCGGATATGTTCCTGCTGTTTCTATTGGATTCTCTGTGGCTATTACAATAAATGGTTCATCTAACTGTAATGTATCACCATCTATAGTAACCTGATGTTCTTCCATACACTCAAGCAATGCTGACTGTGTTCTTGGTGTAGCCCTGTTAATTTCATCAGCAAGAATGATATTCGCAAATACAGGTCCTTTCTTTAATACAAAATCTTCACTCTTCTGGTTATATATATGTATTCCTGTTATATCTGATGGAAGCAGATCCGGTGTGAACTGCACTCTTCCAAAATCGCAGTCAATACTTTTTGCTAATGTCTTGGCAAGCATTGTCTTACCCATACCCGGAACATCTTCCAAAAGAATATGTCCACCTGCAAGTATGCTTGTAATTACTTTTTTTGTAACTTCCTCTTTACCGACTATAACCTTTGAAACATTATCTAATATGTCTGTTATCTGCATTTAATTACCCCGCCTTTTCTTTAATTATATATTCTGTGCCTTACCTCATTTCACATATTAATATAGTACCAAAAAACCACAGATGTATCAATAACACCTGCGGCTTTCTCACATAGAATTTTACCAAATTTTATTATACTTATGCCTGTGGTTCTTCTCCCGGAAGCTCCTGATTAACATCAATTCCTCTTGGTGCAACAGGAGTTGAGAATACTATCTGTGTACTTGTCCTTCCGAACTTCTGTAACTGTCCGATAAATGTATCAAGCTCCATTGTACTTGGAAATACAACCTTAAGAAGCATTGAATAATTACCTGTAACACAGTTACATTCAACTACATTAGGGCAGGTTTTGATAAATGGATAGAACTCCGGCTTCTGTACAGGTGCAACCTCAAGATTAATAAATGCTGTTATATGATAGCCTAATTTAATCTGGTTAATCTTAACCCCATAGCCTTCTATTATTTCTTCTTTCTCAAGTCTTTCTATTCTTGCTGAAACTGCTGGTGATGATAAAAACACATTTTCAGCCAATGCCTTAAGTGGCATTCTCGCATTATTCTGAAGTAATGTAATTAATTTCTTATCAATTTTGTCCATAGTTGTCCTCCATTAATCTGTGGCATTGCTTTCTTAACATCAAAAAAGAGACAACCCGAGCTTTGTATGCCTGAATTGTCCCCTTTGACTTAATTTATTAATTTATATGTAATATACACCTTTTTTTATAAATTGACAACCCCTGATTTTATGTTTTTTTATAGTTTTTTATTATTTTTCTTAACTTTTTATCGTGTGTCTTCTTAATTTTTCTATTATAATGTTTGCTTTTTATACTACTTATATGGTAAAGTTCTTATTGTATGTTAATGACTATATTTAATGGAGGCACTTATGTCAGATAATAAAGATTTTAATAACAACTCTGAATATTCAACAGTAACATTATCATTAGATGATGGCACTGAGTTAGAGTGTGCAATAATCCGTACTTTCCCAGCAGGAGATAAGAACTATATTGCACTTTTACCTATTGCAGATATTGATGAAGAAGAAAGTGAAGTATACTTATACAGATTTTCTCTTGACAGCAACAACGAGCCAGTTCTTGAAAATATCGACTCTGATGAAGAATATGAAATCGTATCAGATGCATTTGACGAAGAACTTGATGCTATGGAATATGAAGAACTCTACGAACAGGAAGACTCTGAGAACGAATAATCAACATAATGGTCATCTATCTCAGTAACAAATCTTGAAATGGTTGTATCCTTGTTATATCTGCTTTTAGCATATAACAGATACAACTTTTCTTTTGCCCTTGTCATCGCAACATACATAAGCCTTCTCTCCTCTTCTATCTCATAATCAAGCACAGCTTTATTATAAGGAATTATCCCCTCAACCACGTCCATAATAAATACTACTTTGTACTCAAGTCCTTTACAACTATGCATTGTATGAAAATGTACTGCATTATCGTTATCTTGCGGATAAGAATTTTTAGAAGCCTTTATATTCTCAACTAATGCTGCATTTTTAGAATTATTCATACTTATATTATTGTTATTAATATATTCCAGCCAGTTATCTATTGTGTCAAACTGCTTTGCCATTTCTTTGAATTCTTCAATCTTATCGTAAGCTTCTGTCCCGTTAATCCTATGCGTTAATATATATTCCTTATAATATTCTTCATAACCAATACCTTTAATTATATAATTAACCGCCGCATATGGCGACATATTTTTAATTATATTCATATCAAACTGCCAATCATTGATTATATTTATCATTTCAGCATTATTCTCATAAGAAGCTCTTAGCTGTTCATAACTAAAAGGTTCTTTTATAAATGTCCTTTTTATATATCTTAATGGTTTATTGACAATCCTTAAGATATCCTCTCTTTTACATTTTCCCTTCGACACCTTAATATATGCAAGCATATCCTTAACAGCCCAGTAATCATATATATTCTCCTGTTTCATCACCGAAACGCAGGGAATTCCATCATCAATAAGTCTGGAATAATATATACCATTAATACTGTTGGTTCTTGATATAACAGCAATATCTGATGGTTCAATGCCATCTTCTATCAGCTTCTTTATACTATCCGAAAGCATTTTCTTAAGACTATGTATATCTTTTGCTTCCTGTACCTGTATACATTCTCCTACCATACCTGCTGATTTGATATTTTTGTAATAGCGTAGAGAATTATTACCAATAAGACTTCGTGCTGCTTTAACAATATTATCAGTACACCTGTAATTGACATTCAGATTTATTATTTCTGCATTACTATAATAATCTTTAAATGCAAGCATAATATCAGGCTTAGAGCCTCTAAATCCATATATACTCTGATCATCATCTCCAACAGCAAATATATTCGCACTTTCCCCTGCAATCAATTTAATTGTGTCAAACTGCATTTTATTAATATCCTGAAATTCATCAATAAGAATATACTTGTATTTATCCTGCCACGCAGCTTTATAATCAGCCCTCTGTGTAAGAAGCTCATTGCACAGAACTACCATATCATCATAATCTATAAGCCTTCTTGATATAAGCATTTTCCCATATTCTTTATATATTATCCTGAATGTTTCGTAGGGACAGGCTGTACTGATATAATCATCTATATTAAGACAATCATTCTTTACCTTGCTTATCTGCGATAAAATGCTGTTTACCGTTTCATTTTCATCTGAATATTCAAGTTCAAAGCTTATAAGCTTGTCCCTGATAAAATTATATTGTAAATCTCTCGTAATAATGGAATTAACTGAATAATTATATGCGTGACGCAGTATCGTAAAAAATACCGCATGAAATGTACCAAATGTAACTGGTACATTAAGACTTCCTTCTAAAGACATAAACCTTTCTTTCATAGACACCGCCGCCGCTTTGGTAAAAGTTATAACCAGTATTGATGACGGCTTGATACTATGCTTAATAATAAGGTTATATACTCTGTTAACTATAACTGTGGTCTTTCCAGAACCTGGACCTGCAATAACAAGTGCAGGTCCATCTTTAAAATGTATTGCTCTATTCTGTGCTTCACTTAAATGTATATCTGTTCTGCTAATGATTATCCACCTTTCTTAGAAGCTCATAATCTTATCCCCTGAATCATCTGTGTTCTCAATAGATAAAATCTCAATCCAATAGCTTATATTACTGTTGACGACCACTTCTACCCTATCTCCAGCCTTGTGTCCAAGTATTGCCTTGCCAAGAGGCGATTCAATACTTATAAGTCCTTCAAGAGAGTCACCTCTTACCGTTGTCACAAGCTTAATCTTCTCTGTAGAACCATCGTCCTCATATTTAACTTCAACTGTATTATTAACACCAGCCTCATCATCTGCCGACTCTTCTGATATTACCGTTGCTGTCTTAATCATTCGCTGAAGATATCTTATTCTGCTCTCATTCTGATTTTTGAACTTCTTGGCGGCATAATACTCAAAATTCTCACTCAAATCGCCCTGTGCCCTTGCTTCTTTAACATCATCAAGAGCTTTTTTCCTCACAATGTGAACCCTGTATTCGATCTCATCTTCCATTTTCTTGATATCACTTGGAGTAAGTTCATTATTCACGATTACAACATCTCCTTAATATAAACATACCATTACTATAAAAAGGCTATTCATTGCTTGTCTGTTTAACATATAAAATAGCTTTCTTTACCGGTGGAAGCATAATTACAATTATTGTAATAATTCCTTCTGCACCTATATATGCCGCATTATATGCTAACGAATATAATACAGCACTATTAAAGAATTCCGGTGTATACACCGCAAAAAATATCCAGCCTGATAAGAATGAGAAGAAGAATCTTCCAGCAATTCCTGCTATATAACCTTTAACCAACCCATTCCTGGAATTAGCAAATATTCCTGATAATCCTAACGCACCAAATGCAAAGATATAGTCAAGAAACATCTGTGGCAGACTGATAATATATGGATTAACAATAAGCTGTAATACTCCATACGCTATTGAAGCTGTCATACCTGCACTTATTCCATACCAGTATCCTATAAGCACGATAAACAGCATACTAAAAAGTGTTACTGAACCTCCCATAGGCATCTTAAATATAGTAATAAACGAAGTTAGCGTAGCGAGTGCAATAGCCATAGCTGATGTCACAAGCCTCTTTACGCTGTGTGTCTTCTTATCCTTTACTATAAAACCAACAGCCAGCACAACAATAACTACTGCTATCAGCACTACATATCCCAGTGGTGTAAGATTATAACTTATACCATCCTCACTCACAATCTTTGTTGCAAGCACTTATATCAACCTCCCCAATATTAAATAATCATATATTCTTTTAGTATTATAACATATTATTAAATATATGCAATATTCCGGAATAAAAAGTCGTAGAATATGTTTTTTATTGAAGTCTGGGGTGTTAGCGGATTGTTCGGATTACATAGCAATGCAGCAATCCGAACACCGCAATAAGTGTTAAAATTTCTTTTAACCCTTACATCATTAATATTCTATCAGCTATTATAATCAATATATGATATCTTGTTTATTTATCATCTTTTTACCAGAATATTTTCCTATATGAATACTCACCTCTGTAATTAGAAGCATTGTAGTCCGGATACTTATATGGCTTGTAAGCATCTTCCATCGGCTCATCATCCTGCGTGTATATATACATATAATTATAATCCCACGTTACAATTTCATCTCTTGCATCACCTAAAAGATTAACCGCCTCCGTGCAAAGAGTTGGGTGTCCGTCATCAGGGAACTTTACAACCTGTATTCCATTACCATCTATCATTCCACCTCTCTTAACATCTGCATTAAGAAGTATGAAATCCTGTCCATCACCTGTCCAGTTAACCGGTGTAAGAAGATTACCATTAAGCTCATTCTCCATTTCCCACATATCATTGCCTTCACTGTCGTAGAAATATATAATGCCCTGATGTCCCCAGAAATTAACTACAGCCATCTCATATCCTTCTTTATCCGGACAGTAATTAGCAAGACTCACTCTCTGTGCGTGTCCAATTCCGTCCTGTTTTAAAATATTACCTTCAAAGTCACAAAGAATAAAACCTTGTGTACCTGCAACACACGCAAAGAATTTTTTCCCTTTATTAGGACCTGTTTCAAATCTTCCTGGTACAATTTCATCGATGTGGTCTACCTTAAACGGCATAGTCCACATTTTCTTTCCATTACAATCAAGCATATTATATCCAACCAGCAGTTCATCATAGCCATCACCATTAATGTCAATTGCAAATGGAAAATGTCCTGTATTCTTATCACTCTGAAAATGCCACATAACTTCAAGGTCATCATTTAACGCATATACCCTGCAATATCTGTCCTTAATAAGAATATCCCTTGGCTTGTCAAGTCCTCTGAAATTGCATATCCTCATTCCATCAGGGTTAATTCTGTCAAATGCATATTCTCCATCAGGAACACCTATAATTGTGCCATCTTCTTCCATTGTCGATAATGGTGTCTTTGCTCTTTTCTTAACATTTCCTGTCTTTCCGTCAAGTATAAGCACCTCGAAATTCTTGGCAGTTATAACCTCATCGTATCCATCACCATCAATATCATATATCTGCATTGGCATATCAGCAGATATATTTCCTATCTCCATATTATCTGTAGGTTCACCATACTGCCATAATATATTACCATCCAAATCCATAGCTGTAAGACAGCTTATAGTTCCATATGCATCTCTGTTGACTCTTTTCTGACACTGGGCAAGCACCATCTGATACTCTCCATTACCAAGCAGGTGTCCGAAACGTACCTGTCTTCCTGTTCCACAGCCTTTAAGGTCTATCTTCTTAACAAGCTTCATCTTTGGATATCTGCTCTGTGCTTCTGTGCATTTATTACTGTATTCTTCCCTCTTAGCTTTAATTCTTTCATCTGTCTTTTCATCTACATTGACATTAATGTAGCCAAATGCCGCTGGTATAGTAGCCGTAATTGCTGCCTTTCCTCCCTGTACAGCATAAACTGTATCAATATCTATATATTTAGTGCCATTAACATAGCACTCAACATGACTGCCGTTAACACTTACATTTAATATATATGTATCGTCACTATTATAATCAAATGCTTTACTTTCAAGCTCTTCAACATTTTCTTTATGGCGGTAAACAAGCTTTACCTGCTTATCTTCAAACATAAATACAAGCATATTAAGAGAATTCTGTGCACAAAAACCAATACCGGCATTTCCCCATTTAGTGTTAAACATTCTGACACTTGCCTCTATATCATAATCTTTCCAAAATCTGTCCCCTGTTTCAAGTGTCGGAAAAGTTCTATGTGGCTCTGTATTATGAAGTCTCATCTGCTCCATATAATGCTTCCCACAATACTCCGTAATAACCCATGAAGCACCCTGTCCGTTATATCTGTAATTACACACTGGGTCATACCATTTTCCATAATACCCTGGATATTGCACAAAATGATACTCTCCCATTGCAGAATGATTCTTATCATATGGGAACTCTCCTATTGGAAAATTCTTAAAATCTTCTTTGAGCAAATATATACTCTTCATAACAATTCCTCCATTCATCTGATAAAAGCAGCACACATTCCATTATAAGCTGCTTATCACGCAAAAATATTTAGTTGTCGTTCAAGAAACTATTGTTAATATACTACATTTTCATTAGCAAGACAAGACATTTATTTAATAAAAAAGATGTGGACATTTAATCATTTATCGATGTCCACATCCCACAATGAATATCAAAAAGAGAGCCTTTAGATTTCTCTAAAAGCTCTCTAAACAGCATAAATGCTAGCTTTCTATTAGAACTTACCTTCATCAGCAGCCTGCTGTACAGAAACAGCAACAGCAACTGTAGCACCAACCATTGGGTTGTTACCCATACCGATAAGACCCATCATTTCTACATGGGCAGGAACTGAAGATGAACCAGCGAACTGTGCATCTGAGTGCATACGTCCCATAGTATCTGTCATACCATAAGAAGCAGGACCTGCTGCCATATTATCTGGGTGAAGTGTACGACCTGTACCACCACCTGAAGCTACTGAGAAGTACTTCTTGCCAGCTTCAAGTCTTTCTTTCTTGTATGTACCTGCAACTGGGTGCTGGAATCTTGTAGGGTTAGTTGAGTTACCCGTGATAGAGATATCAACATTCTCCTTCCACATAATTGCAACACCTTCTGTTACGTCATTAGCACCGTAGCAGTTAACCTTAGAACGAAGTCCGTCAGAATATGCGATTCTTTCGATTTCCTTAACTTCGCCTGTAGCATAATCCATCTCTGTCTCAACGAATGTGAATCCGTTAATTCTTGAGATAATCTTAGCAGCATCCTTACCAAGACCGTTAAGAATAACTCTAAGAGGTTTCTGTCTAACCTTGTTAGCCTTCTCTGCGATACCAATAGCACCTTCAGCAGCAGCGAATGATTCGTGACCTGCTAAGAAAGCGAAACATTCTGTATCTTCTTCAAGAAGCATCTTACCAAGGTTACCATGTCCAAGACCAACCTTTCTCTGGTCAGCAACTGAACCTGGAATACAGAATGCCTGAAGACCTTCACCGATAGCTGCAGCAGCTTCTGAAGCCTTTCTGGCACCCTTCTTGATTGCGATAGCTGCACCTACGATATAAGCCCAGCAAGCGTTCTCGAAACAGATAGGCTGAATGCCCTTTACCATGTTGTATACATCTAAACCAGCATCTTTAGTAATCTTCTCAGCTTCTTCTATAGATGAGATACCATAGCTGTTAAGTACAGCGTTGATCTGGTCAATTCTTCTCTCATATGATTCAAATAATGCCATTATATTCGTCCTCCTTACTTAACCTCTTCATCTGTTCTAGGATCAATAATCTTAACTGCATCAGCAACACGGCCATACTGTCCAGCTGCCTTCTCATATGCTGTGTTAGGATCATCACCCTTCTTAATGAAGTCTGTCATCTTACCAAGGTTAACGAACTTATAACCAATAATCTGATCATCCTTATCAAGAGCGATACCTGTTACATATCCCTCTGCCATCTCTAAGTAACGTGGTCCCTTTGCAAGAGTACCATACATAGTACCAACCTGTGAACGAAGTCCCTTACCAAGATCCTCAAGACCAGCACCAACTGCTAAACCGCCTTCTGAGAAAGCACTCTGTGTTCTGCCATATACAATCTGTAAGAATAATTCTCTCATAGCTGTATTAATAGCATCACATACTAAGTCTGTATTTAAAGCTTCCATAACTGTTAAGCCTGGTAAGATTTCAGCGGCCATAGCTGCTGAATGTGTCATACCTGAACATCCGATTGTTTCAACTAAAGCTTCCTGAATAATACCTTCCTTAACATTTAATGTAAGCTTACATGCACCCTGCTGAGGAGCACACCAGCCAACACCATGTGTAAAACCTGAAATATTCTTAACTTCCTTATTCTGTACCCACTTTCCTTCTGTAGGAACTGGAGCAGCGCCATGATGAACGCCCTGTGCTACTGGACACATGTTTTCAACTTCCTGTGTATAAATCATCTTATTACTCCTTTCGTTATATAAGGGATCCGGACATAACCGAACCCCTTTATCCTTGCATTATTTTCTCACATCATACTGCGTAAGTCAATTATGATTGTGTAAAAAATATCAAAATTTATCGGAAAATGTAATTAAAGCTCAAATCTGTTAATTGCTTCTGTTAAATGAGTAGCAATTTCATCAAGTTCAACTGTAAACTGGTTAAGTGTATGCATAGTTGCATTAACTTCTTCTGCCGATGCAGATACTTCTTCTGAAGCAGCTGCTGTTTCTGTAGATACAGAAGCTACGTCTTCCATACTCTTAACAACATTTTCACGGCTTGCATCCATCTGCTCATTAAGAGAGGCTATATTATCAAGACCTTCCTTTAATGCATTGACAGCATCTGATATATGTCCAAATAATTCTTTGGCATCATTAATTGACTTATTCTGTTCATCAATTATATCAACGCTTTCGTCCATAGTCTTTTCTGCAACTACTGATTTAGCACTTATTTCCTTAACAATCTGCTTAATCTCATCTGTAGATGACTGTGACTGTTCTGCAAGCTTTCTGATCTCGTCAGCAACTACTGCAAAACCTCTTCCACTCTCACCTGCTCTTGCAGCTTCAATACTTGCATTAAGAGAAAGCAAGTTAGTCTGTTCTGTGATCTCAGTAATAGCATCTGATATAAAATTAATCTTATTGATACTTTCAATCATCTCATTAACTACGTTCTTAGAAAATCTTGAATTATCCTTTGACTTTTCGCCCTTTTCAATAAGATCATCAACAATTGTAAGACCCTGATCACTAAGCTGCTTAGTTTCAACTGACATATCATTAATATCACTTACATAAGCCTTTGTTTCGTGAAGCTTAGAAGCAAGTAATTCAACCTCAGAAGTTGCCTTCTGTGTACTCTCTGCCTGTCCTGAAGCTCCGATTGATACGCTCTGGATAGCCTCTGATACCTGATTCACTGTCTCTGTTGTTGATTCACTTACATTTGAAATCTTCTGTGAAGCAGTTATAAGTACACCAGACTTTTCTTCAACACCCTTAATAAGTGATGATATCTGGTCTGCCATAACATTGTAGTTAGCCTCTGCCTGACCAAGCTCATTCTTGCTCTTTACATTAATTCTATATGTAAGCTTACCATTAGCCATCATATTCATAGCATTATTAAGTGTCTTAAGTTCCTTAGTAACCGCTCTTGTTATAATTAAAGCTATAACAATACCAATTATAAGTGCAATAATAGCAAGTTCAATTGTTGTCTTTGCAATCTTATTAACAACTGCCTGTGTCTCTGATTCGCTGATAAATCCCATAAGTGTCCAGCCTGTAACAGCATCCTTTGAAGTTACAATATGTACTGACTCCCCATTAATCTTTTCATCAAAAGAAAATGTTGTGTCATACTGGTCTTCCGAAAGATTCTTAATTGTATTCCAGCACTCAAGCGATGTTACATTATCCTGGACATTAGTATTCTTATCATTATCTACAAGAATCTTTCCATCTTTATTAACAAGTATTACATATCCTGTATTAAGAAGTCCTATATTTTTTACATAATCCTCAACTTCTGCGAAATCAATATTAAGACCTACAGCACCATAGTTAGCACCATCTGTATATTTAATTTCCTGTGAAACTGTGAATATAGTCTTTCCTGATGATGAATCTACATATGGATCTGAGAACTGTGAATATATAGTATTTCTTGCCTTAGAGCCTATACAGTTCTGATACCAGCTCTTGCTTGTATCGTTAACACCTCTTGTAAGACCTCCCTTATTAGCTGTCTTACCTGTCTCTGGGTTAATCTCTGCCCATCCATCAACTCTTAAACCTGTCTTAGTTGTAAAGAAAGCAAGTTCTGCTCCATTAGTTACCTTAACAGATGCAACTAATGAATCTTTTATTGCCTTAACATTATCATCAAGCTCCCCCTGATCTTCCAAATGCTTAATCTCATTCTTACGTGTAAGAAGATCGACTGGCTGTGACAGAGTCTTTAAATATGTTGTAAATCCCTCTTGAACATTATCCAATGTCTGCTCACTTGTCACTTCTGTGTTTGCATTTATCGATGTCTTAGTTATCCTGATAGAACCAAGCGATACAAGAATTATTGCAACGCATACTGCAACGGCAAACGATAATACCAATTGAGAACCAATTCCCTTAAAAGCTTTCATATCTTTACCTCACCTTATTTTTTTATTATTTTATAAATGTTCACATTGTGTTCACATTTATACTTTCGACATAATAACATATACTCTTAATATTTTTCAACCACTTCAGCCCTATTTTTATAGATTGAACCCGATTTAATACAACCTCTGACACTTGAAAGCGGATATATATTACTATTCCTTCCAATTATAGTACCTGGATTAAGTACACTGCCACATCCTATCTCAACATTATCACCAAGAAATGCTCCTATTTTCTTAATTCCAGTGTCTATATTTCCATCTGGTCCTTTTATTGTAATAAGCTTCTTGTCAGACTTTACATTAGATGTAATTGAACCTGCACCCATATGTGCCTTATAGCCTAATATTGAATCTCCCACGTAATTATAATGAGGAACCTGCACATTATCGAACAATATGACATTTTTTAACTCTGTTGAATTACCAACGACTGCATTTTCTCCTACAACAGCCTTTCCTCTTATAAATGCACAATGCCTTACTTCTGCACCTTTGCATATAATAGCAGGACCTGCTATATACGCCGAGTCAAATACTGTTGCTTCCTTATGTATCCATATGTTATCACCTCTCTTATAATATTCCTTTTGTGGAAGTGAATTACCAAGTCCAACAATATAATCACCAATCTTTGATAATACCTCCCAAGGATACACAGCACCTTCAAATATTCCTGCGGCTATAGTCTTATCAAGACTAAACAACTCTTTGATTGTAATCTGTTCGTTCATAACTTTCCTCCTTATTTATAATTTTTTGCGGTCTCATTAAATAACGTAACAAGCTGTGCCTGATTACGCAGGTCTTTAACCGCTAATGTTCTTCTTCCAACAAAGCCTGACAGCTTCTGCATATATTCGTCGGCGGTTATACTTCCCTCAGCAACATATGTAAGCCCCTTTTCCCAGCTTGCTGTAAGTTCAGGATTTAACAACTGCTTAATAGAATTATCGACAACATCATATATTATTTCACCAAGCAGGGTAGGTGTTATTATCTGGGTCTTGGTATTAGTAAAAATGTATTGGTTGGAGTTAAGCTTTTTAAGTATCTCTGCTCTTGTTGCACTCGTACCAATTCCACTACCCTTTATCTGTGCCCTTAATTCTTCATCTTCTATTAACTGCCCTGCATTTTCCATAGCAAGAATAATTGAACCCGAATTGTAACGCTTAGGTGGCGATGTTTCACCTTCCTTTATATTAAATTCCTTAAATGATATCGGCGAACCTTTTTTTAAGCTTTTAAGACTTTCTATCAGTGATGTATCTGCATTTTCCTGGTCATCTTGATTTTTATCTGTATCTGCCATCTTATTCCTTCCGAATGAATTCTTCGCAACCTTAAGGTAGCCCTCGTCTACAAGCACTTTAAATGTAGCATAAAGCTGTTCATCTTTTACAACTGAGGTAATGCTCACCTTCTGGTATATAGCCGCTGGATAGAATATGCTCAGAAATCTTCTGACAATTATCTCATATGTCTTCTGTGCAGTTGATGATAACGATGATAAACTTCCAAATCCCTGTCCTGTAGGAATAATGGCATAATGGTCAGTTATTGCTTTATCATTGCAATACCTCGTCTTCTCAATTCCTTTGTACATATTACTATCTAATATCTGCTGTGCATACTCTCTGGCTGGTGCATAATTTCTTAGGCCTCCTATATTCTTGTATATTTCCTTACAGACAGCAGTTGATAGCACTCTCGCATCTGTTCTTGGATATGTAACAAGCTTTTTTTCATATAACTCCTGAATTATATTAAGTGTCTGGTCAGGACTTATCTTGAATAATTTACTACATTCGTTCTGTATTTCTGCAAGATTATACAATAACGGAGGATTTTTTGTTTCCTTTTTCCTTGAAGCTTCCTTTACAACGCCCTCTGCAGGGAGTGGTTCTGATAAAATATCCACAAGCTCCCTTGCTTTATCCTTATCCTTAAACCCATTATCCTTATATAGATATGGTGTATTATAATATCTGCTTGCCTCACACACTCTCCACTCGACATCAAATGTATGATCATTAATATCAGCTGTTCCAATAACCCTGTAGAATGGTGTCTTGACAAAGCTTCTTATCTCTCTTTCCCTTCTTACAACCATTCCCAGAACACAGGTCATAACACGCCCAACAGACACAACTGCCCTGTCAAGATGAAGATAATTGGCAATATTTCTTCCATATTTTAATGTAAGAACCCTCGAAAAATTGATACCCATAAGATAATCTTCTTTTGCTCTTAAGTATGCAGCATCACTTAGATTATCATATTCTGATATATCTTTAGCGGTATTAATACCTTTAAGAATCTCTTCTTCTGTCTGGGAATCAATCCATACCCGCCTTTCCTGCTTGTCCTTTACCTTGGCTTCCTGCCTTACAAGCCTGTATATATATTCTCCCTCACGTCCCGAATCAGTACATACATATATTGTATCAACATCAGCTCTGTTTAAAATGCCTTTTACTATATTAAACTGCTTCTGAACAGCTGGAATAACTTCATATTTAAAAGTCTGCGGAATAAATGGAAGTGTATCAAAACTCCACCTTTTCAATTTCTCATCATAGGCATCCGGATAACTCATTGTAACAAGATGTCCAACACACCATGTAACTATATGATTATCCGCCTCAAGATAACCATCTTTTCTTTTAAAATCCGTATGCAGTGCCTTGGCAAATTCCTGTGCAACACTCGGTTTTTCCGCTATATATACGGATTTTCCCATATCATCACTCCATTCTTTATACTATTTTTCACTATCTGACAGATAGATTTTTAATATTAACGCTATTATTTATAAACCATAGCTATTTTGACTCATCTAAAGTCTTAAAAAATGCTGGTATATATTCTTTCATATAATAATCAGCTTCTTTTATCTTCATATCCCTAATAGAATTATATATTGTCTTTTCTGCCTCAAGAAAATCGCAATTCCCCATTTTCTTTTCCTCTATACACTTTATATAAGCTGAAATTCTGTCAGCTGCTTTAACATACTCCCATAATCCTGCTTCATTTTCTGTTTCTAAAAGAAGCCCTTCATATCTTGCCCTTAGAACTTCTGGAAGTCCTGATAACATCTGCTCATTAGCCACCTGCTCGACTTCTTTATACGCATTTCTTATATATGGACTGTAATACTTAACAGGCGTTGGCATATCCCCTGTAATTATCTCTGTCACGTCATGATACATTCCAAGTACCGCAAGACGTTCTGCATTAATATCCCCACCAAACACTTCATTATTAATAACACCAAGTGCATGTGCAATAAACGCAACTTCAAGACTATGCTCGGACAAATTCTCATTGCGTGTATTTCTCATAAGTCCCCATCTGTTGATATATTTCATTCTTGACAGCATTGCGTAAAAATAATTATTCTTCATATTTCATACATCTCCACGCTTCCATATATTTATAATATTATAAGATATATTGTAAGTTTTTGCAAATTCCGTATAATTTTCCAAATAAATAAGGAAGATAATCAGGCTCAACGCCTTTTCATCTTCCTTATATATTTATTAATCTTAATAACTATTAATTGATGGCTCACACTAAACCGCCTGTCAATATTATAGCTATTATATACTAATTATTCTGATATCTTATTTAGCTGTAATGTAACCCTGAGCCTTAAGAAGTTCTGCACATAATACAGCTCCACCTGCTGCTCCTCTTAATGTATTATGTGAAAGACCTACAAACTTGTAATCAAATACACTGTCTTCTCTTAATCTGCCAAGTGAAATTCCCATTCCATGCTCATAATTAACATCAAGCTTAACCTGTGGACGGTCATCTTCTTCAAGATACTGGATAAACTGCTTTGGTGCTGATGGAAGATCAAGCTCCTGTGGTGCTCCCTTGAAGTTTCTCCATTTTTCGATAATCTGTTCCTTAGTAGGCTTCTTACCAAAGTTAACAAATACTGCCGCTGTATGTCCATCAAGAACTGGAACTCTTAAGCACTGGCAAGTAATAACTGGCTCAGCAGCAGGAACGATTTCACCATTCTCAACTGTACCAAGAATTCTAAGAGGTTCTTTTTCTGACTTTTCTTCTTCTCCACCGATATATGGAATTATATTTTCAACCATCTCTGGCCACTGTTCAAATGTCTTACCAGCTCCAGAAATAGCCTGATATGTAGTAGCTACAACAAGCTTTGGCTCGAATTCCTTAAGAGCTGCTAATGCTGGTGCATAACTCTGGATTGAGCAGTTAGGCTTTACAGCTATAAATCCTCTTGTAGTTCCAAGTCTCTTCTTCTGTGCCTCTATAACCTTAGTATGTTCTGGGTTAACCTCTGGAAGAATCATAGGAACATCTGGTGTCCAACGATTAGCACTATTGTTAGATACAACCGGAACTTCTGCCTTTGCATATCTTTCTTCTAATGCCTTAATCTCTGCTTTTGGCATATTAACTGCACAGAATACGAAATCAACCTTAGATACTATCTCATCAAAGTCTTTATCCATATCATATACAGGCATCTTCTTAACGAATTCTGGCATTGCTGTCTGCATCTTCCAGCGTCCCTCAACAGCATCTTCGTAAAGCTTTCCTGCTGAACGTCCACTTGCTGCAACTAACACTACATCAAACCAAGGATGATTTTCAAGTAATGTTATAAATCTCTGACCTACCATGCCTGTACCACCAAGGATACCAACTCTTAACTTCTCGCTCATTATAGTCCTCCAATTATTGTTATTCTAATTGCCTGAAAACAATTTGCGCGTTTTGTCTTTCTGTGACGTACATTTGTTTTTCATTGCTTTGACAATACTATCATAACTGTAATTATATTGCAAGGGCTTTTTAATGATAAATTGTATAAAAATCAATATTCAAATATATACCTGTCATATCCGTTAATTATAGTTGTGTTATTATACTGCTCCTCTCTTTGGAATTCCCTTGAATAATTCAAATGTACATGCCCGTGTATGAAATATTTGGGACTATATTTGTCAAGTATATCAACAAATGCTTCAAACCCCTTATGTGGATTATCCTCACCATCACCAAGCCCTGCCGCCGGAGAATGTGTAAGCAGTATATCAATGCCTTTCTTTACCTTTATCTTAGGCCACATCATAGCAGCCCTTTTCTTCATCTGATTCTGTGTATACTGGTTAATACCCTTCTTGTATCTGATTGAACCGCCAAGTCCCATAATTCTTATTCCATTGTATACATATATCTTATCTTCTATACATATACAGCCTTCTGGCTCTTTATCTGCATAGCCATCATCGTGATTGCCTCGCACATATAATATAGGCACTTTAGAAAATGAAGCAAGAAATGACAGATAATCTGCTTTTAAATCTCCACAAGACAATATAAGGTCTATTCCTTCAAGCTTCTCTTTTTCAAAATAATCCCACAGGTACTTTGACTCAACATCAGCTAATACTAGTATCTTCATAACCTTTTAACTTTCCTCACTAATCGTTCACATCTATAATTCCCTGATTGATAACAAGCATTTTTGAATTATCATCAAGTTCTTCATATTCTGGTACTCTGCCAACAACATTATCAAGAAGCCAATCCATTTCAATAATCTCATCAGGATCAAGTTCTTCGTCTGGCTTATTGTGCACCTTTCCATCCTGATCCTTTAATTCACCCGTAAATGGCTTGAACTCACCTTTTACTATTGCTTCCCTTATAAGCGATGTAACCTTTTTCGTTTCATCAGGAACTGCACCGCCATATATTATGTCAATTGCACCAGCAGACATCCCCCACCAGTAATTAAGTGCTGATACCTTATCTCCTTCTTCTTCCTTCTTCCACGAACCACTTAATATGCTCTGTATAAGCTTCTCGTAGAACACACCCCAGTGCCATACAGGCATTGCCAGATGCTTTACCATACCTGAGTCCGTTACATAAAGACCGAACTTTCTTGATGTCTTCTTAGGTGTTATCATATCCTGATCTGAAATACAGTTAATACCCTGTTCTGCAAATCTTGCTTCTATGTCATTGTCTTTAATGCCACTCCATTCAACATATACCTTAACATCAGGATTTACCGCCCTTGCCCCCATAGCAAAAGCATTAACATTAGCCATAACACCATACAACGGACAGCTTGCAACATAACCAATCTTGTCACTCTTTGCCATAACCCCAGCTATAACCCCCGTCAGATACTTAGCCTCATACATTCTTGCATAATAAGTTCTTATATACTTATGCGATATATTAAGCGAACAGTTAAGTATCTTAGCCTTTGGATGTGCTATTGCCTGTTTAAGACTTGCATACATCATAGATGGCGATGTTACAAATATAAGATCCGTATTATCATCAATAAGCCTCTGGATGGCATTATAATCATCTTCCTTTGGTCTTACATTAGTAATACTGACTGTTTCTATCTGGCTTCCAAAGGTTTCATCAATATACTGTCTTCCCAATTCGTGGGCATAACACCACTCAGATGTCTGTGGTGTATTCTCGTATATAAATCCAACCTTAAGCCTTTTATTAGCCTCTCCTCCTGACCTTGGGAGAAGATAACTTAATATATTCTTCTTGGCTGGCTGTGTTGTAACCGGATCCATTCTTAAATCTACTTCGCTGTTATCTGATAATAATTCAAATTCAGCCCAGGTCTTAGCTACATTTTTATCCATCTGCTCCGGTGTCATATGGCGTACTGTATCATATCCGTGAATATGAATAAATCTTAAAAAAGCATCTCCAACCGGATAATCAAATCTGTCACCGCCTCTTGATTCATAAGCTGTTCTAAAGTTAAGATAACTTGATACCAAATCCCTCTTGTCATCTTCATCCATTGGCTGTCCCGGAGTAATTCCAACAAGCTCCATAAATGTTATGAAGCTGCCCTCTTTGCTAAAATATATATCATTAATCTTGGTAGATTTATAAAAATCCATAAATTCATAATATATCTTAACATCAGGATTGTCAGACTTCCTAGGCACTTTACGGATAACCTGTGCATTTACCGTCACCGCATTAAAATATTTAAGAACACTAACTCTCTTGTTACCCTCAAGAACGTAGAATTTATTCATATATTCATATACTTTAACAGGGTCTCTTATTCCCTCATTAACCTGACTGTCACTAAGTGATGCCCATTTAGCTGAGAACTCACTTCC
This sequence comes from [Lactobacillus] rogosae, assembly GCA_900112995.1. Lineage (GTDB taxonomy): Bacteria > Bacillota > Clostridia > Lachnospirales > Lachnospiraceae > Lachnospira > Lachnospira rogosae. The sequence continues at coordinate 99,715 of FONU01000005.1, forward strand.
CCATTCAAGAATAGGCATCCAGTTATCTGCAAATGCATTAGTTCTGCCTGCTGTACATGTACCAACAACAAGCCTTAAAGGTATCTGGTCTATTCCAAGACTTACTTCTGAATCTATCTGTTCTTCATCCATCATACTTTCCATAACTGGAAGATATGGATATTTACCCTTATTGACACACGCATTATATTCTCTTTTTCCAAGCTTAAGAGCACTCATATAATCCTGTACTGACATATTAATCCTCCATTCTTACATTACAACACACTTGCAATAACCTTAGTAAGTGTCATTATATAGTTCTTGTCTGATTCATTCCATCGAAAACCTTTATTGAATGTATCATACGATGCAATTATATTATCTCCTGCCTGATTGGTAAAGTAACTATATATCATTCCACCGATATTACTTTGAATTGTTTCATCATACAGCTTCTTGTTAAATGACTCTATATTCGATGTGTACACAATTGTCATATAGTGGTTCTTATCAAACATTCCTAAGAATTCTTTAGTATTAACTATATCATTAATGTCTGGAAGCTTCACATAATTACCATAATATTCAATAAGCCTGCCAGTTGTTCCATTATATATCCTTATGCCATCAATCTCAAATGCTTTACAGGCTCTCTGTAATACATTATCAAGTACACTGCTTCCATTCTTTATAAGATTAATAGACATATCAGCAACTTCCTGTGCCAGTGTTTCACCTTTTTTAATAGGTGCCATAGAAAATCCTTTTCTTCCCATATCATCAAGAAAATCGCCGTGTTTCTGTGCATCATATATAATATATCTGTTCTTTCCTTTATTCTTGGCAATATAAAGGCATTTATCAGCCTTATTAAATAATGAGTCATAATCACTTCCATTGTCTGGATATTTACACACACCCATAGAAAGAGTAACATCACAGCTGTTCTCTCCCTGCCCTAACTCCGCCCTTACTTTCTGCTTGATAAATGTAAGTATAGAACGCAGCTGGCTTTCCTTAGTTATCCAATTCGTAAATATAAAGAACTCATCTCCTCCAAATCTTCCAACAATACCTCTTCCATTAAGTGCGCTGTTAATAATAGCGGCAACTTTTAATATAACTTTATCCCCATACAGATGCCCATATGTATCGTTGACATTTTTAAAATTATCTATATCTATCATAGCCATATAATGTATATCTTTATTAGTTGCAATTGAGTCCTGCACATATTCCTTGCAGGCTCTTTTATTAAGAAGCCCTGTAAAGAAATCCTTCCCCTCCTGTGTGGCATAATAACTGACCTCATTCTGCTTATCAATTGACTTGATAATCCCAATTACAACCCTGTCTCTGTTATTCTTATATGTAAGCTTACAATCAATGTTATATACAACAAGCTTGGACATATCTGTAATAAGCGGTCCTGTAATCTCACCATTAAACCCCTCATTAGCATTACGGACTTTATTAACAAAATCTGTAAAATCCTGCTTTTGTCTTGCATTATTTAGATATTCCATATACACCTTTTCGAATTTATCCAGTGTCATCTTGCATATTATCGTTGCCTTGAAGCTTCTGTATATATATAGGGAAAACATATCTGTTACGGTATCATAATCAAACATATAATCATTATACATTGACAAATATGTCCTGTATTTGTTCACATCATTATGAAGCCTTGTATATTTCTTCTCCATCATAAAAATGTTAACTACATTCATATCTATAACCGCCTCTTCATTAATGATATTCCCATGATTGGCAAGGCTCATATGAACAAGAAAATACTGTCCGTCACCACCTTTTATACACGTTATAATTCTCTGGGACTGACCTGATTCTTTCAGACTCTCACATACATTTTTAAATTCACCCACATAATCAGGATGTATCATCTCTGTGATAATAATATTAACAAGCTTTCCTGCATAATTATAAAAATAGTCATCTGCAAAAAGCACAAGATATGAAGAATTAAATGATGCCATACAATACATCATTGATGATTTGTTATTATAAATATCCTCTGATATTAACATATGTCCCCCATCCGTAAATTCCTATAAAACCACTGCACCCTATAGAAATCCACCTCTTTATACAACCTAAGACCATACAGCATATAAACCATACAATCCTGATATAAATATTGTATTAAATCCGCTAATATTATATTAGTAATTTTGCACTCTATTTATATGAATAATAGCACGTTTTTTATTACTTGTAAACTAATTGTGTATTTATTAACATACATTTCAATTACAATTTGCATATGCCTTTAGAGCGTCGTATTATAATTCTTGTTACCAATATAGACATATAAAATGTATAGAAATGAGGATTTTATGAATAATTTACCTAAAGACCCGGTTATGCTTCTTAGCTTTGTTAACATGCAGTTAAGGGATAATTACAGCTCACTCACAGAATTATGTAAGACTTATATGGTTGACGAGAGCAGTATCACAGACAAACTCACCGCTATCAATTATGTATACAATCCTAAGACTAACCAATTTGTATAATTATTAAAAAAGCTATATGAAGGCTATAACAAATGTCCGATTTATTCAAAACATTTATTACAACCTTACATATAGCTTTCTTTAAGTATATATATTAAATATACCGCTTTAAGTTACCTAATGAAGTAAATTATGATTTCATATCTTTAGCAACTAAAGTACCATTTTCACAATCTATAAGAATCTTGTCCCCTGTCGATACATCGCCGGCAAGTATAAGCTTAGCGGCAAGTGTCTCAACGCTCTTCTGGACATATCTCTTAAGAGGTCTTGCACCATACATTGGGTCAAAACCATGGTCAACGATATAATCTTTAGCTGTATCAGATAATACAACCTTAAGTTCCTTATCTTCGAGTCTTCTGTTGACATCATTAATAAGAAGGTTAATAATACTTCCTATATTATCCTTATTAAGAGGTTTGAACATAATAATCTCATCAAGACGGTTCAGGAATTCTGGTCTGAAGCTGTTACGCAGATCTCCCATAACAAGTTCCTCAACCCCCTCTTTAATATTACCATTCTCATCAATTCCATCAAGAAGGTAGGTTGAACCGATATTACTTGTAAGAATTATGATCGTATTCTTAAAATCTACTGTCCTACCTTGTGAATCTGTTATACGTCCATCATCGAGAACCTGAAGAAGCACATTAAATACATCAGGGTGGGCTTTTTCAACCTCATCAAACAATACTACTGAATATGGTTTCCTGCGGACTGCCTCTGTAAGCTGTCCACCTTCATCATATCCTACATATCCTGGAGGAGCTCCGATAAGTCTGGATACTGAATATTTCTCCATATACTCCGACATATCAAGCCTTATTATATTATTCTCATCATCAAACAGACTCTCTGCAAGTGTCTTTGCAAGCTCTGTCTTACCTACACCAGTTGGTCCTAAGAATAAGAATGAGCCAATTGGCTTGCTTGGATCTTTAATACCAGCTTTAGACCTGATAATAGCTTCTGTAACCTTGGTTACAGCCTCGTCCTGTCCAACAACTCTCTTATGAAGAGTTTCATCAAGATTAAGTGTCTTCTGCCTTTCTGACTCACTTAACTTGGCCACTGGAATACCTGTCCATCTTGATATAATCTTAGCTATTTCTTCTTCTGTTACATTCTCGTGTACTAAAGAATCATCGCTTCCATCTTTCTTGGCCTTGGCTTCTGCTTCTTCAATCTGCTTTTCTATCTGTGGCAGCCTGCCATACTGAAGCTCTGCTGCTTTCTCAAGATTGTATTCTCTCTTTGCCTGTGCAATCTGGTTATTAACATTTTCAAGTTCTTCTTTTAACTTGCTGATATTATCAACCTTTGTCTTGTCAGAATCCCATTTAGCCTTCTGTATGCCAAATTCTTCCTTAAGTTCTGATAACTCTTTTCTTAAAGCTTCAAGTCTTTCCTTACTAAGATTATCAGTTTCCTTCTTTAAGGCTGCCTCCTCAATTTCAAGCTGCATAATCTTACGCTGCATTTCATCAAGTTCTGCCGGCATTGAATCAAGTTCTGTCTTAATCATTGCACACGCTTCATCTACAAGATCAATTGCCTTATCTGGAAGAAATCTGTCTGTTATATATCTGTCTGATAACACAGCCGCACTTACCAAAGCACCATCATTAATCTTAACACCGTGGAATACTTCGTATCTGTCCTTAAGCCCCCTTAATATAGATATTGTATCTTCAACTGTTGGCTCATCAACCATTACAGGCTGGAAACGGCGTTCAAGTGCTGGGTCTTTTTCAATATACTGTCTGTGTTCATCAAGTGTTGTCGCACCTATACAATGCAGCTCACCTCTTGCGAGCATTGGTTTAAGCATATTACCAGCATCCATAGAACCCTCTGTCTTACCAGCACCTACAATTGTGTGAATTTCATCGATAAATAATATAATCTGGCCTTCTGACTTTTTAACCTCATCAAGCACAGCTTTTAATCTTTCCTCAAATTCACCTCTGTATTTAGCACCAGCCACAAGTGCACCCATATCAAGAGCAAATAACTTCTTGTCTTTAAGACTCTCTGGCACATCACCTTTTACAATTCTTTGTGCAAGTCCTTCAACAACTGCTGTCTTACCTACACCTGGTTCACCGATAAGAACCGGATTGTTCTTAGTCTTTCTTGAAAGAATTCTTATTACATTCCTTATTTCCTGATCTCGTCCGATTACTGGATCAAGCTTGCCGTCGGCTGCTCTTTGTACCAGATCCGTAGCGTACTTATTGAGTGTATCGTAAGTTGCCTCTGGATTGTCTGATGTAACTGTCTGGTTGCCTCTTACAGTAGCAAGTACTGAAAGAAAGCTCTCCCTGTTAATTCCATATGTCTTAAAGAGCTGCTTTATTGCTCTGTTAGGTGCTGCTATAAGTGCAAGCATCAAATGCTCAACTGACACATAAGAGTCGCCCATTCTCTTGGCTTCATCTTCTGCATTGACAAGTACCTTATTAAGGTCATTGCTTATATATAACTTAACATCACCTGATACCTTATTCTTCTGATTAAGAAGTTGTTCAATATTCTTTAAGAAAATGTCTTTATCAATATTCATCTTCTCTATAAGGTTAGCTATAAGACTATCTTCAATAGTCATAAGGCTATAAAGAAAATGTTCCTGATCAATCTCCTGATTACCATAATCATAAGCTATCTTCTCGCAGTTATTAATCGCTTCGATTGATTTCTGTGTAAACTTCTGAATGTTCATACAATTCACCTCTTTCTTAACCCCAATTATTGTTCCCTTGGAAATAAAGATTATCAGATAACACTTTAAAGACCAATTGTAATTCTTTGAACAATTTTTCATTACTTTTCTTCTAAAATGCTCTTTTCTCATTTCCTATTACAGGTTATATCACTTGTTGTTAGCACTGTCAACAGGTGAGTGCTAATTATTTTATAAAAAATATATAAACCCTGCGTTTTTTATAACGCAGGGTCTTTTACTCCATTAGCCTCAAATGCCTTAGCTCTGTCTATACACGTTCCACACACGCCGCAAGGCTTATCTGCTCCTTCATAACAGCTCCATGTATATTCATAAGGGACTTTTAAATCAAGTCCGATTTTTACAACTTGTGATTTTGTCTTATTAATAAATGGAGCTTCTATCTTTAACTGCTTACCACTTCCAAGATATATCGCTTCATTCATTGCCTTGTTAAATTCATCACTACAATCAGGATATGCACTTCCTGCCGCGTCATCACTGTGTGCCCCATAATATATAACCTCACACCCTTTAGAAAGTGCTATGCTTGCCGCACTTGAAAGGAACAAGCCATTGCGAAACGGAACATAAGTTGACACAGGACTTCCGTTAGTCTTTTTAATCTGTTCTGCATAAGACTCCTCTGGTATCTCTTTATCAGAATGTGCAAGCAATGAACAATCACTATACTGGAATATCTTTTCAAGATCCAATGATATATGCTCAACACCATAATATTCAGTTACCTTATCAGCTGACTCAATTTCCTTTGTGTGCCTTTGTCCATAATATATTGACAGTGCCACAACATTTTCCGCACCATACTTATCGACTGCTATTCCAAGGCACGTTGTACTATCAACGCCACCACTGCATAAAACCATTGCTTTCATTAGAAAACCTCCCTCTTAATGTCTGTGTATATGTTTTTGTGTTGGTCTTTTTTATTCCTCTTGCTGTCATACAGCTGTGACAGCCCTCTATGAATACAGCAACATCTTCTGAACCTGTTACTTTGCATATTACATCTGCTATGTCTGAACCTATACGTTCCTGTAACTGCAATCTCTTTCCTACCATATCAGCTATTCTAGCTATCTTGCTAAGACCTATAACCCTGCCTTTAGGAACATATGCTACTGTCACTTTCATATCGTACATAAGTGCAATATGATGTTCGCAATAGCTGAATATATCTATATCTTTTACAACTACCATATCACCGTATCTTGATGTGCCCTCGTCATCCACATCTTCTGCAAATGTCTTATCAAACATATCCGCTATTTCATCATTAGAATACTTCATTCCTTCAAAGACTTCTTCATACATTCTTGCAACTCTGTCAGGTGTTTCTTTCAGTCCTTCTCTGTCCGGATCATCTCCTAATGCCTCAAGAATTCCTCTTATATGAAATCTTATAGCTTCTGAATCTATTTGTTTCAATTTATACTCCTTTCTTATCTGGCGACCAGATGAATTTGTGGAGCTGGAGCTGTACTCTTGCCCCATTAATCAAATTATCCTTCATAAAATCCACGATTGTTACAGGTTCAATCTTTCCAAATACAGGACTAAAATATACATAGCATTTTTCTGTAAGATTATATTGTCTTATTATTTCTAATGCTCTCTTTAAATCTTCTTCACTGCTTACAACAAATTTAACAGTGTCCTGACTTTGAAGGTTGTTAAAATTATCAAGCTTCATATATTGTTCCATATTGCTTCCAGCAAGCTTGTAATCTGCTGTCATTGATAATCTTTCCATTTCATCGTTAACCTTATCATAAATATCGTTTATGACCTGACCATTCATAGCTGTAGTAAGGTTATCCTTAACATTTTCTCTTACCTTATTAATATCAATGCTTCCATTGGTTTCTATCTCAACATTTCTGCCACTAATCAGAAGCTGTGCTATAAGCTTGTCTATCCCTGCCTGAATAAGCGGTTCTCCACCTGTAAGTGTAACATTGTCAATCTTAACATCTTCCACTGCCTTAACAATATCAGACACACTCATCTTAGCTGCCTTAGCATTAACATCATTTGCCCATCTGGTATCACAGTAACTGCAGTCAAGATTACAACCTCTGAACCTTACAAATACAGCAAGTTCTCCTGCTCTTACACCTTCTCCGTTAATGCTAGCAAAATGTTCTACGACATTAAATATCTGTTCGCTCATATGTTCCTCATTTCTGTATATATTATATTTATGTATATACATCTAATCCTATTTCTGCGTACCTTGCATTTATGTATATACGTCTAATCCTGTGTATAAGAGGCAGCATTATTTGGTGTCTCATAAACAGTTATCTGTTTCACCCTGTATCCTCTGCCGATCATTTTATCATAAAAATATTTCGCCATATTCTCTGCTGTTGGTCTGAAAGTAAACTGTATTATCCTGAAATTCTCATCCTGTAAAGCCTTCAGTGTTGTTTCCTTTAAACTGCCAGTTTCTATAATAAGGCAATGGTCTAAGTAATCTACGATTTCCTTTAAATCTTTCTTTAAATCTCCAAAGTCAACATACATTCCTCTGTTCTGTCCTGTTGTTTCAAGTTCATCACTTGATACCTCTGCTACAACTCTCCAGCGGTGTCCGTGTATGTTACTGCATTTGCCCTCATAGCCGTATAAGAAATGTGCGGCATCGAAGCTGTGTTCTGTTTTTAATGTGTACATATCTGCTCCTTAGATTTTCTATCAAAATTTCCTATTAAATAAAATGGCGTGCCAGTTACCTCACAACTGACACGCCATTTTAATGGTTCTATCTGATCACAACGCATATTATCATACATTGCATATTATACAGATTTTAAGTTTTGAAGCCCTGGTTTTATTTTAAGACAGGATGGTACAAACGAACTGTCTTTTATTATTCATACGAAAGAATAACAGAATTATTATCTGTTGTCAACATTTTATAAATCTCTTAACATATCTGTCTTCTTCATAACTGGTCTTAAGGCAATATAAAGTATTGAAGCTACAATTACTGCTATAATAGCATTAACTGTTGTTGTTATCGCACCAATCTTTGCAAGTGCCTTAGCTAAATCCTGAGGTACTCCAAGAAGATATGTCTTGTAGAAGTAACCAACTACAGGGTCTGCCACAATATTGAAAGCCATACCGCATATGCTTGAAACTATTGTTGCTACAGTAATATACTTAGCAGAATGCTCCTTTGATATCTTGAATAACTTATGTGCTACAAATCCTACAATAAGACCAATGCATAATTTTAATATAAATGTCTTAGGTGCACTTGTAACATAGGCTGTTGTAAGATCACTTATTGTCATACCCACAGCTCCTGCAAGACCGCCCCATGTACCGCCTATAAGTAATGCTGCAAGAACGCAGAATACATTACCAAAATGAAACATAGTTCTCTCTGTTCCTACCGGAATATCAATCTTAATAAATGTTGCACCAACATAACATAATGCTGCACAAAGTGCTGCCTGTGCTATAACTTTGGCATCAACCGGCTTTTTCTCTGACTTGCAGAATGTATTATATAAGCCCGAGATTAATACTACTGCACCAATTATTGTGACGAGTAATGAAAATGCATATGCTTTATTACCCTTTACAACATATGTATTAACACAAAGCACAATACCGATAATCATAATAACTGCACCGATAACAGCCTGAATAATACTTTTTGATTTTTCTTTCATAAAGTCCTCCAATCTGGTATGCAATATATATTAATCTGCATACGAGTCATTAGTAATAATTAACAGCTAAAACATACATATCTTGTATGTATTAATTGTTATTATGAAAGAATAATCTTTTATAGGCATTATTAAAAGTGTCAATCTAATATTAATTTATAAGGTCAGTTACTGATACTCCCTTACTAAGAACATTGGCTTTATAGCCATTATCTCATCATATTCTTCCTGTTCAACTGCAACGCTTGAATTAAGTGCCTTTAAATCGCTCTTTAATACTTCAAGTGCTTCATCTGCTTTCACCGCTCTGCCTTCCTCTATAATATCAATCATTCTCTTAAGAACAACTGGATGAGCATACCACGCTGGAATTGGGAAGTCTGGATAATTGTGTATATATTCTTCCATATCCTCAACCGCACTCATAAGGTGGCTCTCTATGTATTTCTTATTATTCTTCGCTGTTGGAAGTACATTGGCACTTGAAAAAAGGAATATTGCCGCAAGTCCAAATAATAAGAAATATACAGCAAAACCGGCGTGTGTTATAAGAGCAAATATTCCATATATAAGAGCTGCTGCCCCAAGAAGTGTTATACTGAGTGCAACCCATTTGTAAGCAGGATTGCTTCTGTCATATACTCTCTTTCTCTTAGCTCCTGCACTTAACTGTATGCTTAACTCCTCATTACGGTTAAGATATTCCATACAGTTATTAAGCACTGCTACATTTGCCTTAGCTTCTTTACTGATTGCTACTGCTTTCTTCTGTTCTTTAAGTCTTTCTTTTTGTTTAAGACGTTTCTCAGCTTCTTCACTGTGAAGTCTTATATACGGGTGTGTCTGTTTAATATATGCAAGAAGAGAATCTACATTTTCTTCAAACTTGAAATTACACTGCTTCTCTTCTCCGTTATCATACTCAACAACAAGATAAGGAATTGTTGCAAATAATCCTTTGCCAGTAAATCCTCCTTTACTCATAGCAACTCTCTTAAATATTCTTTTAACATTGGACAGTGGAATATAATATCTCCTGTCAAAATAAAAGCTATTAAGATATATAGCCTTTTCGCCAACACCACAGGGACCAAACTTTCTGCAATTCTTTCTGTCTTTTACAAGCTCTTCCTTGCTAAGTGTTGTTCTGGATAAACAATGCGGCTTAAAAAGCATAGCAATCAACTCCTTTTCAACAATATCATTATAATTATGATACAAATACATTATAATACAATTCATATTTAATAATAATTCACTTCATCTTCTGCACTCATATCATAATATATAAAAGGAGGGAATATATCCTGAGGACTTCCCTCCTTTTATTCTAATAAGCTAACCTGCTTCATATGGCTGCTTATCATTATATTCTATTACTACTGTTATGTATTAAGCAGCTTCCTTTGTATGCTTTCTTGTTGCATACATAAATATTCCAAAGAATACTGCGGCAATTATAATACCGGCTGGGTAAGCTACCTTTGTACCAAGGTTAAGACACTCTTTTGCATAGAAGAAATATGTCATTGAAACAGCACTCATAAATGTTGCAGGAACTGCTGTAATCCAGTAATTCTTCTTTTCCTTGAATAAGAACATACTAGCTGTCCAGAGAACTATCATAGCAAGTGTCTGGTTAGTCCAACTGAAGTATCTCCATATAATTGTGTAATCAAGGTGTCCAACAAATGCACCAACTGCAAGTAATGGAACACAAAGCATAAGTCTCTTAGCGTACTTACCCTGATCAATCTTGAACCAGTCTGCAAGTACAAGTCTTGCACTTCTGAAAGCTGTATCACCAGATGTGATAGGGCATACAATAACACCTATCATAGCAAGTGCAACACCAACACCACCCATTGTCTTTGAGCATACATCATATATAGCTGCTGACTGTCCATTGGCAAGTATTGCACTTAAGCCTGTGCTTAAACCATCTGTTACTTCATAGATTGAACAGCCTGCTGCTGCCCATATTAAAGCGATAATACCTTCGGCAACCATTGCACCATAGAATACGAAATGTCCCTGCTTCTCTGACTTCATACAACGAGCCATAAGAGGTGACTGTGTTGCGTGGAAACCTGATATAGCACCACAGGCAACTGTTATGAACATTACACTCCATATTGGAGTTGCCTTAGGATGCATATTAGTGAAGTGTGACCATATCTCTGGTATCTGGTACTGTGAGTGAGTAAATATACCAAGTGCAACACCAAGTGCCATAATGATAAGACATATACCAAATAATGGATAAATACGTCCGATAATCTTATCAATTGAAATAAATGTTGCAATGAAATAGTATGCAAGAATTATCCATAACCAGAATTCTGTACTGGTAACAATTCCTGATACGTTACCATTCTTGAAAAGAGTTACAATAAGTCCAGCAGGACCTACTGCGAATACTGTACCAACCATAACAAGAAGTACAACACTGAATACTCTCATTACATTCTTCATAAATCCGCCAAGGTATATACCACATACCTCTGAGATTGATGCACCATCATTACGTTCTGATAACATACCTGAGAAATAATCGTGTACACCACCAGCGAAGATAGTACCAAATGTAATCCATAAGAATACAACCGGGCCCCATAAAGCACCCTGCATAGCTCCGAATATTGGTCCTAAACCTGCAATATTCAAAAGCTGTACTAAAAACAGTTTCCATTGTGGCATTACTACATAGTCAACGCCATCATTAATCTTAACTGCTGGAGTTTCTCTGTCGTCTGGTGCAAATGTATTCTCTACAACTTTACCATACACAAAGTAACCGCCAATTAAAAGAAACAAGCAAATGAAAAAACTAATCATAACCTTGTCCTCCTTTACTTTAGAATAAAATATTTAACTTATCACAGTACTGTTCCGTTAGCTTTATTATAGTATAATTAATAAAAATTTCAACTTTGAAAATAAAAAAAATGTGCCAAAAAAGCCTGGCACATTTTAGTATTTATTAACAAATTTTATTTATTTTTTATATTTCTTTTTGAATAACATTGACAAATCATCGTTTGTGTATCTCAACATCAGCTATTCATAATCATCATCTGCATTCTGTTTTCAACGTTAGCATAGCTTGTATCAGGGTCAAGATCAAGAGGCAGAATTGTAACATTTGGGTAGTCTTCTTTTATTCTCTTTATTACCCCTCTTCCGCATATATGATTAGGCAGACAGCCAAAAGGCTGTAATATAATAAATGACTTTACGCCTTCCTTAGCATAATGTACAATCTCTGCTGCCATAAGCCAGCCCTCACCACAGCTTAGGGTTTCAGGAATTATATTTTTAACTCCCTGATACATATCCCTTGGTCTTAATGCCTTTTTGTACAAAGGATGAAGAACAGCCGTCTTCTCCAACGACTTCTGGACGTGGTCAAACAGCCAGTCAACAGCAAATGGATATGGGAATATATTTGCATTATAATCCTTTATCTCAGCCATAGATGCAAGAAAATCTTTTCTTAGCTGGTCTGTTATTCTTGGGAATATAGTTTCCATTCCATTTTCTTCCATATATCTTTCAATATTAAAGTTAGAGCCTGAATGATATGTAACAAGCAGTTCTCCTGTTATGAATACTTTAGGCTTTAAATGGCTTCTGTCATAAGGTATCGCCGCCATATCCTTCATTCCCTGTTCAAATGCTTTTCTTGCACTTCCAATTCCAGATTTAATAGCCTGTGAAAGATTATCAACACACTGCTGGTATACCCTGTCTGTTTCGCCTTTATTAATCTCATAAGGACGTGTCTTTCTGCATACATCAGTAAGCATATCAAGCATCATAAATGACCATACAGCCTCTAATACCGCACTAACTCCAAGTAAGAATACACCTGGGTGATTTCTTTTAGTATCATTAACATCAGTTGTAAGAATTGGCACATTACTAAAGCCTGCAGAATCAAGTCCTTTTCTAAGAAGTCCTGCGTAATGTGACATACGACAGTCACACTGGAATTTAACCATTCCAACGGCAACCTCGTCCTGATTATAACCGCCGCGTTTTAATTCACCTATAAGCTCTCCTATAACCATCTGGGCTGGGAAACATATATCATTATGTACATATTTCTTTCCAAGCTTAATCTGCTCTGTTGAACCTATTGGTATTCTCTTAACTTTGAAATTCTCTTTTTCCAATATACCCTCAAGAATTTTAGAAACCTCAACTGATATATTAGGCACAAGAATAGTTCTTATCTTCTTATCTTTCCTATAGAACTTGGCAGGACTTGGCTCTTTAAGCTCCTCATACATATGCTTCTTTATGAATTCTTCATCTTTAATCCCACGTCTTATCTGTACAGACTTTATAAACGACTGTATTCTTATTCCAAGTGCTCCTGTCGCATCACTTTCATCAACTTTTAGAATAAGGGGCGGCTTATGTCCGCTCTCATTCATTATTCTTATAATCTCATCTGAAAGTATTGCATCATGTCCACAGCCAAAACTTACAATCTGCACATATTCAAGCTCTGGTGTCTTAGCTGCTATCATCGCCGCTGACAACATTCTTGTATGGAAATTATTGGTTATCTCTGCCCTTGTATTAGAAAGCACCTGCTCATTAAGCTTGTCAAGACCATCAACAGGAATAACAGCAATTCCTTTCTTTGCAAGCATTTTCGATATATTCTTGCTTACAAATGGGTCTGTATGATATGGTCTTCCTGCAAGCACAACAGCAAATGTATTATTCTTCTTAGCATTATCAATAGCCATATTGCTAAGTCTTATAAGTTCACCCTTAAATCCATTTCTTGCATCTGCTGCCTGTCTATAAGCTTCCTCTGCCTCACTCTTTGATACTGAAAGTTCATTGACAGCATATTCTATTATCTGGTGTCTTCTGTCTTTCTTTGAGAACCAGTGGAATATAGGTGTATCAAACTTAACCCCGTACTGTTTCTCTGGGTTCTGTGAGTTTCTTACAACCATAGGATATCCCATAACAACAGAACACACATAAGGACTCAGCTTATCAGTTCCTTCTGGTGGCATATGCATAACATATGGCATAAATATTCTATCAACATTCTGGCTGGCAAGATCCTCTATATGTCCGTGAACAAGCTTTGCCGGAAAACATATTGTATCTGAAGCTACATATTTAAGCCCTTTCTCATACATTTTCCTGTTGCTTTTATGAGAAAGCTTGACATTATAACCCAATGCCTTAAAAAATGTTGTCCAGAACGGCATACTGTCAAAGAATTCAAGAACTCTTGGTATTCCGATTGTTATATCCTTGTGCTTTGAAACTTCTTTGTAATCATACGCCTTAAATAGCATTTTCTCACGCATTGCAAACACATCGAGCACGGCGTTCTCTTTGCTGTTTTCTTTAGTATCCTCAAGTACCGCCGCTGTTTCATCAAGTATAAGTCCATTTTCACACCTATTGCCTGTAACCCATCTGCCGCCGTCAGGGAATGTAAGAACATTTCTTAAGCAGTGATTGCCGCAATGCTCACAACGTACTCCCGATTGTGTTGTGTATTCAAATTTCTTCACAGCCTCAAAGCCTATAAATGATGAGCTTTCACCATTCGCATAGCCTTCTTCTTTTATATGTTTCTTGGCTGCAAGTGCCGCACCAAGTGCTCCCATCTCACCTGGGAATGGTGCGAGAGTAACATTCATATCAAGATATTCTTCTATGGCACGAAGAACAGCCCTGTTTCTAAAAGTTCCCCCCTGAACTACTACTTTTTCACCAAGCTCTTTTGTATTGGCAACTCGCACAACCTTAGTGAACACATTTTCAATAATCGAACGGCACAGACCTGCCATAATATCATCAGGGTTCTTGCCATCTCTCTGTTCATTAATTATTGTACTGTTCATAAATACTGTGCATCTGCTTCCTAAATGTGCTGGACTAACTGAGCTGAATGCCCTTTTAGCAATATCCTTAACATCTATGTTTAGATTGGATGCAAAGTTCTCAAGGAATGACCCACAGCCTGATGAACAGGCCTCATTGAGCATAATATTAGTTATTACGCCGTCATTAAGCCATATTGCTTTCATATCCTGACCGCCAATATCCAGCACAAATGTTGTATCAGGATAGAACTTCTGACAACCTGTCGTGTGTGCGACAGTTTCTACTGTATGGTAATCAGCCCTGAATGCCTTGGCAAGAAGATGTTCTCCATAACCTGTTGTTCCCATTCCCCTGCACACAAGCTTAATTCCTTTATCAGCATATTTATCATATATCTTTGTTATACCCTCTTTAACCACTTTTATAGGGTCACCGTGGTTATTAGCGTAAAATGTATCTATAACTTTTTCTTCTTCATCTATAAGCACGAATTTAGATGTTGTACTGCCTGAGTCAATTCCAAGATATACATTCAGTACACCATTCTTAATATGTGGCTCACTCAGCTTATAAAGCTCTTTATCGTGTCTTTGGGTAAACTCTTTATAATCTGCCTCATCTGCAAAGAATGGCTTGCTGACTGCTTTATGCTCTTTTATTAAAGACCTGTCAAAAGTATCAATTCTATTAATAAGCTCGTCAATAGTGACATATGTATCATCATCAAATAAATTATCTATCGCAACTGCTGTTCCATATGCAACTATTGTTTCTGCATGTTGTGGAACTATATAATCCTTATCTGATAGTCCAAGCCTTTCTGCAAATACCCTTATAAGTGTAGAATTAAATGTAAGAGGTCCTCCCTCGAATATTATAGGTGCTTTTAACTCAAGTCCCTGTGACAATCCACCTATTGTCTGCTTGGCTATGGCGTGAAATGTTGACAAAGCAATATCAGCCCTGTCAGCTCCCTGTATTAATAATGGCTGTATATCTGTCTTTGCAAATACACCACATCTTCCTGATATGTCATATACAGTTGTACCTTTTGCCGCAAGGCTCTCAAATTCTTCTGTCTTAACGCCAAGCAGTGTTGCTATCTCGTCTATAAATGCACCCGTTCCGCCTGCACAGCTTCCATTCATACGCATATCAGATGTCATAAGCCTGCCTGTATTATCATCAAAATAAAAGAAGATTACCTTAGCATCCTGTCCACCAAGTTCAATCGCTGTTCGTATATCCGGATACAGTCTTTGTACTGCCGCCGCATTAGCAACAACTTCCTGAATATAATGTATTCCCAATGCCCTGCTCACCGGCTTTCCACCTGAACCGCATACTGCTGCCTTAAAGTTTTTCCCACTAAGGAGCTCCTTTACCTCACTAAGAAGAGTTCTTGCTGTGTCAATCTGCCTTGCGTTATGTCTTACATATTTGGAATACACAACATCATTGGTATTAATATCTGTTATTACAAGCTTAACTGTTGTTGAACCTACATCTATTCCTACCCTTATATCACTATTATCTGATAATCTGTTCTTTACAAGTTCTTCCATCTTCATTGCCTTACCTTTATATATACTTATATATTTATATATATCATTTACATTTCATCAAGTGTAGTAATAATATCCTGCACATTCTCAACTATGTAATCTGCTCCTGCATTCTCAAGCTCATTTTCTTCAGCAAATCCATATCTGACACCGATAGACTCTATTCCGCAGTTCTTAGCTCCAAGAATATCATCTTTTCTGTCACCAATCATAATTGAATCAGCCTTGATATCATTTAAAATATCTGCTGTATCTGATACATTTGTTGTATCCGAAGCATTAGTAATATCCGCGTTATCAGCTTTATTTAGCTTTATAATCTGGTTAAATACCTCATTAATCACATCATCCTTATGTCTTCTTGCACCGCCCTCTAATTCACTTCCTACAGCTATATCAAAATATTGCTCTATATCAAAATACTTAAGTATCGTAGGAACATATATTTCAGGCTTACATGTTGCAAGTGCTGTTATGTAACCTTCTTTCTTTAAACTGCTTAACAGTTCTTTTATTCCATCAAATAATCTGTTCTCATATATTCCTGTATCTTTATATCTTTCCCTGTAATAATTAACCGCCTTTAACGCATCCTCTCTACTTAAGCCGTGAAATTTAGCAAAGCTTTCATCAAGCGGAGGTCCTATATATCTTTTAAGCACTGCCTCGTCATTCTCTGTTATCCCAAGCTTATCAAGTGCATACTGCACACTCTTTGTTATTCCCTCACTTGAATCTGTAAGTGTTCCGTCCAAATCAAATAAAATATATTTCTTTCTCATAGATTATCCTTTCAATTCTTTATATGTTATACAAATACAAAAGAGGTGCACCTTTTACGTCCACCTCTTTTGATAATCAATTATACTATTTTAAATTAATTTGACAACTCTGATTTGTCATTGTTTATAGTAATATTAGAAACTCCGTCTACACCATCAACAGATATATTTCTGTCTGTCTTTGCCTGTATTGTATTAGCTTTCATAACATCTGTTATATCAAAGCCTGTTGTTTCTTTAATAGATTCTATTGTCTTTGCAAGCACCGATGGAACATAACCGCCCATCTGTCCTACACCAGAGCCATTAGAACTATCTGTGCTGTCAATAATTGTAACCTTATCTATGCTCTGAAGCGGCTTAGCTACCTGTTCTGCCATCTGTGGAAGTACCTTTACAAGCATTTCCATCATAGCTGCCTGACCGTACTTCTCATAAGCTTCTGCCTTCTTCTCCATGGCTTCAGCTTCTGCTATACCTTTGGCTTTAGTTGCCTCAGCCTCTGCTATACCTGTCTTAGCAATAGCGTCTGCTTCTGCTTGTGCCTTAATTGCAATCGCTTCTGCTTCTGCCTGTGCTTCAACTTTCTTGGACTCAGCTCTCGCCTGTGCCTGTGCAATCTGACGGTACTTTTCTGCATCTGCATCTGCCATCTGTTTTGCCTTCTCAGCATTAGCTGGTTCAACTATAGTAACCCTTAAACTCTCTTTAGTTCTTTCAGCCTGCTTCTGTGCAAGTTCTATATTCTTCTGCTCTGATGCAATCTGAACCTGAATCTGTGCTTCTGCAATCTCTTTTTGTCTTTGCTGTTTAAGAAGCTCTGCATCCATCTGTGCCTGTATTACATCTTTCTGTGTAATATTAGACTGGATATCGTGTGCTAATTCTGCTTTAGCCTGTGCTGTCTGCTGTTCCTGCATATAATTGGCTTCAAGGACTGCCTTATCCTTAGCCGCCTGAGCTATATCTGCCTCTGCCTTTAACTTGGCTGACTCACCTTCCTGACGTGCCTGTGAAGTCTTAATCTGCATATCTCTTGCAGCTTCTGCCTTCTGGATTTCAGCATCTTTCTTTCTCTGGGCAATCATACCATCACCAAGTGCCTTGATATATCCGTTCTCATCAGATATATCTGTGATAGTGAAGTTCTTAACCTCAAGACCCATATTGCCAAGCTCTGTACCTACAACTTCCTGTACCCTTGAAGAGAATTCTTCTCTCTTCTGATAAAGCTCCTCAACTGTCATAGTTGCAATAATCTCTCGAAGCTTACCTTCAAGAACTGCTATTGCTGTACCCTGAATGTTATCAATAATCTCTTTCTCGTTACGTCCCGTAAACTGTTCAATTGCTGTAAGAATACTGTTCTTTTCATTTCTTACTTTGATAACCGCTGTTGTAATTACACTAATTGGTACACCCTGGCTTGAAAGACTGCTTCGTGTCGCAACACTAAGCGGTATATTTCCAAGCGAAATATAATCAATTCTTTCAAATACTGGAATTACAAGTCCACCACCACCGGTGATGACCCTTTTCTTCATACCAGTTACAACTCCTGCCTTGTCCTGTGGTACTTTTTTCCACATTCTAAGTACAACTGTGAGAATTAATACAATTCCCAGTACTGCAGCTACAATGCCAAATAGACTTGACTCTGTGCCATATCCCATATAAACCTCCATTCTGCCATTCCGGCTTCTGGCTTATCTGCCAGAATATTTATCTTCAAGACGTGATGTGCTCTCTACTATTATATAATCACCATCAAATCTTAAGATATTAACTTCTTTATCCTGCTTAATAGACTCACCATCTTCTGCCTTGGCAGGATATGTGACATTTGAGCCTGTGCTTAATAATATGCTCACAGCCCCGACACCACCTTTGGGAATCGCATTACTCACTGTTCCCCTGCTTAACAATATTTCACTCTTCTCTGCGGCAAAATTCTCAACCTTTTTCAGTCTTTTAATAATTGACTGTAATATAACAGCACATATGTAGCCTGCCACAATACCAATCACAATAAGAGCCGGTTCAGAAAGCTTTCCATTAAATATCATTCCTGTACAACCAAATATTAACGCCCATAAACACAGGCTGTTAATTGAAAATGGCAGAAAATCAAGAACCATATCAGAGCCGAATTCTAACTGAAATATATCTATTGATATAAAATCAACAAATCCATCAAACAAATTAAGCACTATACTACAAAATGGAATAAGAATTCCAATTATAATACACGCTATACATATCGTATTAAACATAGAACCTCCCCCATATAAGGTCAATCCAATCATCTGATTACAGCAGTATTTCTTAAATGCAAGGATATTACACCTTTTACATTGTCTTATATTTTATATTGTCTTACGCATATTCAATTTAATTAAAATCTAATATACTTAATCAAAATCTGATATACTTAACTAAAATCTGTTATATATATCCACCTGCATACTGTCAGTTATATTAGAAATATATTCTGAATATTTGTTGTTAAGTACATTTGACGCAATTGTTTCATCTGATGAACCATCATATGACTTATTAATAAAATACAGTACATAATAACAGCCTGATGATGAATTCTCTATAACTGTTACATCTCCAGCCTTTCTGTCATCTGAAAGAAGCCAGTCTGATGTTCCTGTGTCCATATTAGAACTTACTACCTTGCTAAAGAGCGAACCATTGATGTCATCATATTTAGTGTCACCATCATCTGCATATCTCTTACATAAATCATTAAATGCCTGCTCGCTCACAGCTCCTGCCGCAAACTCATCTGCCTTTGCCTTGGCTGCCTGCATCTCACCGTCAGTTGTATCTACAGCTTTTATTGTAAATTCACGATAATCAACCTGATCATATGTATCCTTATGTTCTTCATAATACTGTTTAACTTCATCATCTGTAGCCTTTAAGCTGTCTGTAAGTTCTGTTCTATAAGCATCTGCCTTAAGATATTCCATTAAATAGCTCTTTATATTCTTCTTGGTAGCATAATTACCAAAGTTCTGCTTATAATATGCCTTTTCATCTAATGATGCGGAGGCAGCTGCACTTTCAGCCTGTTCTACAAGCTTGTTGTAATCCTCATCTGCTGTTGTGTATTCGTAATTATTGTCAGCAGCATCCTTTAACAATGCCTTAGTTTCCTTAATTGTATTAACTGCATTATCCGCAAAATAAGCATACCATGTTCCACCTGTCTGTGAATTAGTCTGTGACTTATCATTCTCAGAGCTTTTATATCCCATATAAGAGAAATAGTCTGCCATTGTCGTATTTCCGTAAAATGTCTGTGATAACAGTGCATTTTTAGAAATATTATAATACATATCAAATTCTATCTGGCTTATATTCTCTGAATCAACTTTTATAAACTTGTTATGTATTCTTGAATATCTTGTTCCCAGTGTTATTACTAAAGCTAATACTATTCCAGCAAGAACGCCAATTCCTACAACCTTAAATATAAAGCTTTCTCTTTCCTGTTTTCTTTGTTCAGCCTTTCTTTTAGCCATCTTCTTATCGTATTTTGTAACTATCTTCTGTGTGCTGTCATTCTTTGTATTGTTATTGCCAGCCATTTTTAATCCTCCTGATTATTTGATTATTAATATTTATATATATTATTAAATATTATTCAAAGCCATTAGCTTCTTTAATTCTGTCAAGCTTTTCCATCCATGCAGCAGGACTTGCATCACTTGGCATTCTTAAATCTCCTCTTGGAGATACTGCAACCGAACCGACCTTTGGTCCGTCTGGCAGGCAGGAACGCTTGAACTGCTGTGCAAAAAATCTCCAGATAAATGTTCTTAACCATTTGTATATTACAGCAGGGCTATAATCATTTGCAAATGCAATATTAGCTATTCTGAATAACTTTTCTGGTCCGACTCCAAACCTTAACATATGATACATAAAAAAATCGTGAAGTTCGTATGGACCTACAAGGTCTTCCGTCTTCTGATGTATTGTTCCATCTTCATTAGGTGGAAGAAGCTCTGGACTTACAGGTGTATCTAATACGTCAATAAGCACCTCTGATAATTCTTTATTAGCACAGGTATCAGCATAATATCTTACAAGATGTCTTACAAGTGTCTTTGGAACAGAAGCATTAACTCCATACATTGACATATGGTCGCCGTTGTAAGTTGCCCAGCCTAATGCAAGCTCTGACATATCACCTGTTCCTATTACCATTCCGTTAGTCTGGTTGGCAATATCCATAAGAATCTGTGTTCTCTCTCTTGCCTGTCCATTCTCATATGTTACATTATGAACATCTTCATTATGTCCGATATCTTCAAAATGCTGTCTTACAGACTTCTTTATATTAATCTCTCTTAATGTACAGCCAAGCTTTTCTGTCATCTTAACTGCATTATTATATGTTCTGTCAGTTGTTCCAAAGCAAGGCATCGTAATACAGTTAATGCCATTTCTGTCAAGATTAAGAATATCAAATGCCCTTACAGTTACAAGAAGTGCAAGTGTTGAATCAAGTCCCCCTGATATTCCTATAACTGCACTCTTACAGTTAGTATGCTCTAACCTTTTTTTTAGTCCATATGTCTGTATGTCAAGTATTTCCTCACATCTTGCATCTCTTTCCTTCTTATCATCTGGAACAAATGGTGCTTTATCAAAATATCTTTTTAATTCCAAAGTACGTTTTTTTAATTCAGGGCAGGTAACATATTTATATGCTTCCTTCATATTTTCATCTACATTCACATCAAATGTAGACATTCTTCTTCTTTCCGAACATATTCTGTCAACATCAATATCCGCATACACTGCTTCATTGGTGAACTTCTTAGCCTCTGCAAGCACTGTGCCATTCTCGCATATTAGATTATGTGCACCGAATACTATATCCTGTGTCGACTCTCCATCACCTGCTGTTGAATAAATGTATCCGCATACAAGTCTTGCCGACTGTCCTTTAACAAGCTCCCTTCTGTAAGCTGACTTTCCTATAGTCTCATTGCTTGCAGAAAGATTGACAATAATTGTCGCTCCGTTAAGTGCGTGTCTTATGCTTGGTGGTGCTGGTGTCCACAAATCTTCACATATCTCAATTGCAAGTTTAACTTTATTACTGCTTCCAAACTGACATATCAGGCTTCCACCAAAATCAACATCTTCTCCATCTATATTAACAGACACATTGCCCTTAAAGCCTTCTTTAAATTGTCTTCTCTCGTAGAATTCCGCATAATTAGGTATATTCATCTTAGGCACAAGTCCAATAATATGTCCATTCATAAGCACTGCCGCCACATTATAAAGCTTTCCCATATACATATATGGAAGTCCGACAACAACAGCCATTCCTTCATACTGTCCGGTATATTTCTTTAAATCAATCAATGAATTATATGCTTCATCTATCAATGTATCCTGTAAGAACAAATCATTGCAAGTATATCCTGTAATACACAATTCAGGAAAGCCTACAATTGCAGCTTTATTATCATATGCTTTAGTGATAAGTTCTTTAATCTGCTCTGTATTATAACGGCAATCTGCAACCTTTATCTTGGGTGTCATTGCCGCAGCTCTTATATATCCATCCTTCACTGGTATAATTCTCCCTTATACAATTTTTAATTAGTATATCAAAACTAACAACTATTTACAACGCAAAAAAGTCCAGAGACCGACATTTATAATGCTGATTACACGTCTGCTGGACTTTTTGACACCGTATTTATTATTCGTGGAATGCTGATGAAATCTCTGTTGCAATTTCCTTCATTCCATTTTCTGCTGTTGACATCATCTCTTTTGCACCAGTTGCCGCTTCTGTCATCATCTCTTTTGCTCCTGTGGCTGCTTCTGTCATAAGATTTTCTACTGTACTCTTGTTATTATTTCCTGAACCAGAATTACTCCCGCTTTCAGAGTCATTCTTTGCTCCACAGCCAACAAGAACTGCCATAACTGTAACCATCATAGCTCCGATAATGAACCATTTTAACTTAGACATAAATCCTCCATTCTTATGCCTGCCGCATAATATTATATTTATGAAATAAACCAATATAAGCGTATACAGCCATTGATAATGGTATCATTAATAATGGTATATACGCTTATATTCATATAATATTATGTCCCTGTTAAAATCTATTATTCATCATCAGGCTTTTAACTGATGACTTAAATACTTGTATAACACAACTGTTATAACGCCGTCAATAACAGCTTTAATCACATTAAATGGTGCAACCGCCAATGCGACAAATGAGAATACATCTTTAATTGAAGCATTAACCTTTGTTCCCATAGCAATCAATGTATCCATAGGAAGACCGTAAAGTTCTGAATACTTAGGAAGCAGATACCACGCATTAAGTGCCATACCAGCTATTACAAGTATTATTCCACCTATTGCAAGTGATACTACAGCCATCTTTCTTGTCTTTTTAATGTGATAAATTATAGAAGCCGGCACAACATACATACAGCCAAGTATGAAGTTAGCAAAATCGCCAACAAATGCTGTTGTAGTTCCTTTCATACAGAAATGAAGTATTACCTTAACTGCTTCTATAACGACTCCTGCACAAGGTCCAAGCATAAATGAACCTATAAGCACAGGCACTTCGCTGAAATCAATCTTATAAAAGCCCGGAGCTATAATTGGAATAGGAAAATCAAAGTACATAAGAATAACCGCTATTGCTGACAGCATAGCCATAATAACTGTTTTATTAACTTTCGTATTCTTTGAAGCGAATTTAACTCCGTTTCTTTTCTCAATAAGCACTTCACTTGCCCTTGCAATCACAAATACTATAACCATAAGAAGAAGTGATATACCTACAAATTCAATATTCTTACGAATGACATCTAGTAAGTTACTCATTATTGTTCTCCACTCTTAAATAATATTTATACATATACCAACAGTTATTTAAGATCTGAAATATTACCTACACTTACACGTAATACTCTGTGTCCTTCAAGAAGCTTATTCTCTATTCTTATGAATACAACAACTCTTATCTTCTTACCTGTCTTAGTCTGAAAATAATGCTCATAGCAGGCATATCTCTGATCAATAAATGTCTCTCGAAGCTCTGTTATTATGCCCTCATAATCAATATCCGGCACAATATCTTTGAACACAAGACCATTTTTCATATCTTCTTCTGTGTAGCCAAGCATTTTAACAAAGCCTTCATCAATCTCAATTATCTTGCCACTTCTCATCTCCATAGCAAAACGTGTAAATGGGAGTTTTCTCATTAAATTATCTGCCATAACTTTTGTCCTCCATAATTATATATTCTGGTCTATTGCTTTTATGCACTTCCCGCTGGATACTGCATTAATCTTTCCCAGCAGGAAACACATATAACTTTAACTATTGGCTACTTAGAAAGTGTTGCAAGTCTTTCTTCAACCTGTGCAAGCATATTAGAATATTTCTCTAATTTAGCTTTTTCTTCATCTATCTTAGCCTGTGGTGCTTTAGATGTGAACTTCTCATTATTAAGCATACCATTGCAACGGCTGATTTCCTTATGAAGCTTATCTTCTTCTTTCTTTAATCTCTCGATTTCCTTATCAATATCAACAAGCTCTGCAAATGGAATATAGATAACTGCATCTGGAATAACTGTTGATACTGCATCTTCTGGAATACCAGACTTATCAGACTGGATTACAACTTCACTCGCATAACCTAATGTCGCAAAGAATACTTTACCATTAGCGAATATATTTCTAACATTCTCATTCTCTGAAACAATATATACAAGTGCTTTACGACTTGGTGCAACATTCATTTCAGCTCTTAAATTTCTTATATTGCGGACTGCTGTCTTAATTGTTTCGATGGCATTTTCATCTTGTGAATAGTTATTATCTTCTGTGTATACAGGCCATGAACTTATCATAATAGACTCTTCCTCATCCTGAATATTACAGAATATTTCTTCAGTAATAAATGGCATATATGGATGAAGAAGCTTAAGTGCATCTATAAGAACCTTCTTTAATGTCCATATAGCTGCTGTCTTAGTTGTATCCTCGTCATTGTAAAGACGTGGTTTAACCATCTCTATATACCAGTCACAGAATTCTTCCCAGATAAAGTCGTTAAGCTTGGCAACTGCTATACCAAGGTCGTACTTTTCCATATTATCTGTAACTTCTTTAATAAGTGAATTCATCTTTGATAATATCCACTTATCAGCCGCTGTAAGATTAGCCGGCTTCTCATCTGTAGCCTTTATCTTGTTATCCGGGTCATTCATCATTATGAATCTTGAAGCATTCCATACCTTATTAGCAAAGTTACGGCTTGCCTCAACTCTTTCCCAGTAGAAACGCATATCATTACCAGGTGCATTACCCGTGATAAGTGTATATCTTAAAGCATCTGCACCGTACTTATCAATAACTTCAAGTGGGTCTATACCATTTCCAAGTGACTTACTCATCTTACGTCCCTGTGAATCTCTTACAAGTCCGTGGAATAATACCTTGCCAAATGGCTTCTTACCCATCTGCTCATATCCTGAGAATATCATTCTGATAACCCAGAAGAATATAATATCATATCCTGTTACAAGTACATCTGTAGGATAGAAGTAATCAAGCTCAGGTGTATTATCCGGCCAGCCAAGTGTTGAGAAAGGCCAGAGTGCTGATGAAAACCAAGTATCAAGTGTATCTGGATCCTGTTCCATATTAGAGCTTTTACACTTAGGACATGTACATACCTTATCCTTAGATACTACCATCTCACCACAATCCTTACAGTAGTAAGCAGGTATTCTGTGTCCCCACCATAACTGTCTTGATATACACCAGTCTCTTATGTTATCAGTCCAGTTAAAATATGTCTTATCCATAGAAGCTGGAACAAGTTCAATATCACCATTCTTAACGCCTTCAACTGCTGGCTTGATAAGCTCATCCATCTTAACGAACCACTGCTGTTTAATCATAGGCTCAACTGTTGTCTTACATCTATCGTGTGTACCAACATTATGAACGTGGTCTTCAACCTTAACCAAAAGTCCCTGTGCATCAAGGTCAGCTACCATAGCTTTTCTTGCTTCGTATCTGTCCATACCGGCATACTTTCCGCCAAGATTGTTAATTGTAGCATCATCATTAAGTATGTTAATCTCTGGAAGGTTATGTCTTTTACCAACCTCAAAATCGTTAGGATCGTGAGCCGGAGTAATCTTAACAACACCAGTTCCGAATTCCTTATCAACATAGCTGTCTGCGATAACAGGTATCTTTCTATCTGTAAGTGGAAGGTATACTTCCTTTCCAATAAGATCTGTATATCTTTCATCATCCGGATTAACAGCAAGTGCCGAATCACCAAGAAGTGTCTCTGGACGAGTAGTAGCTATCTCTACATATCTTCCTTCTTCACCAACTACAGGATAATTGATATGCCAGAAATGTCCTGCCTGCTCCTCGTGTTCAACCTCTGCATCTGATATAGATGTGTTACATACAGGACACCAGTTTACAATTCTTGAGCCCTTGTATATAAGACCTTTTTCATATAACTTGCAGAATACTTCAAGAACTGCCTTAGAACAGCCATCATCCATTGTAAATCTTTCTCTGTCCCAGTCACAAGACGAACCAATCTTCTTTAACTGGCTTGTGATGGTTCCGCCATATTCTTTCTTCCATTCCCATGTTCTTTTAAGAAAGCCTTCTCTTCCAAGCTCGTGCTTGTCAATTCCTTCTTCTTTTAAGGCATTGGTTACCTTTACTTCTGTCGAAATACTTGCGTGGTCAGTTCCTGGCACCCATAATGCTTCATATCCCTGCATTCTCTTAAAACGAATAATAATATCCTGCATTGTATTATCAAGTGCGTGACCCATATGCAGCTTTCCTGTAATATTAGGTGGTGGCATTACAATAGTAAATGGTTTCTTATCCCTGTTTACTTCTGCGTGAAAATATTTCTTATCGAGCCACTTCTGGTACAATCTGTCCTCTATCTCTGAGGGATTGTAGTTCTTTTCCAATTCCTTACTCATAGTAGTAATCCTTTCTATATCCTAAGAAAATAATCTATTTAACCGATATAAATTCCGCCATTAATCAGCATAACATATCTTATTATAGCATAATATATTATTTTCTTATAATCTCAATCTGCTTAATCATAATATTACCAGCTAAAAATGTCAACACGCCTCTATTTCTTTGATGTTAAATTCACTTCCCTGCAAAAGATATGTATGTGTACTTCCACATTCAGGACATATCTTTCCATATTTTACCGTTTCATATTCAGCCTTGCAGTCCTCACAGTAAGTAACTGCATTTATCTTCTCTATAACAAGCTCAGAATTCTTTAATAAATCTTCCTTCTTTACCGCCCATTTCCAGCAGTCTGTAAGGTATGAGTCTATTACGGTGGATACTTCGCCAAGTTCTAATACAACTTTAGTTATCTCGGATATTTCATTATTCGCGGCTACTTCTTTTAAATCGTCTATTATGTGAAATACTACGCCTAATTCGTGCATTGAGGTGATTGCTCCTTTCTCTGTGATTTTTCTATCTATACCATAATACACTATAGGATAGAAATAGAACAACCACAATACAATCGCTGCCAAAAGCCGCAAAGGCTGTACAGCCTGATTATATTGCAGTTGTTCTTATCTACATAGGAAATTATCCTTATGTCATTATTACTATAGCTTAATATAATTATTACTAATTATCATTATCTGTTATCCAGCTATAAGGTTGTTTATTTCTTCTTAAACTTAATCTTTATAGCCTGCTTAGCTCCATAAGGAAGTATATACTTAAGCTTGTCTTCACTCTTTCTCATTGTACTACATTCTGGTAAATCCCTGTTAAGGTGTATTGCATCGAATTCACACTTAGTTGTGCATATACCACAGCCAATACATTTGTTAGGGTCTACTACAGAAGCACCACAGCCTAAACATCTTGCTGTCTCTGCTTTAACCTGTTCTTCTGTAAATGTAAGCTTAGCATCTCTGAATGACTTCTTATGGTCAAATGAATTATCTGTTCCAGGTATCTGTCTTGAAGAATTATCATAGCTTTCTACCTTGATGTTATTCTTGTCAAGTTCTATGAAATCCCTTCTGTTACGTCCTATTGTAAGTGAGCTGTGTGGCTGTACATATCTGTGGATTGATATAGCAGCTTCTTTACCAGCCGCAATTGCATCAATAGCAAATCTTGGTCCTGTGTATACATCTCCACCGATAAATACATCTGGATCTGTTGTCTGGTATGTAAGCTTGTCAGCTTTAACTCTTACGCCATCTATCTCAACCTTTGTGCCTTTTAATAAATCGCCCCAGATTGTTGTCTGGCCTATACTTAAGAATACGTGACTGCACTTAACTGTCTTAGTATCATTCTCATCATACTGAGGATTAAATCTTCCATCTGCATCCTTAACTGATGTACATCTCTTAAGGACAATTCCTGTAACCTTTCCATTTTCTGTAAGGATTTCCTTAGGACCCCAGCCACAGTCAAGCTTAACGCCTTCTTCTACAGCCTCTTCTATTTCTTCTTCTGAAGCTGGCATATTAGCTCTGTCCTCAAGACAGAACATAGATACATTGTAATCACCAACTCTTGTGCTTGTTCTTGCAACGTCAATAGCAACATTGCCACCACCGATTACAACAACATCACCTTCAAGTGGGAATTCGTGTGTGCTTCCAGCCTCTTTTAAGAAGTCAACTGCTGACATAACGCCCTTGGCATCTTCGCCTGCAACTCCTGCTTTTCTTGAACCCTGACAGCCTATTGCTATATAAAATGCTTTATAACCCTGCTTCTTTAATTCATCAATAGTGATGTCCTTACCAACTTCAACACCTGTCTTAATGTCAACGCCCATCTGTCGCATAACATCTATCTCAGCCTCAACAACATCTTTTTCAAGCTTAAATGATGGAATACCATATACAAGCATACCACCAGCCTTCTTGTTCTTCTCAAATACAGTTGGCTTGTAACCCTTCTGTGCAAGATAGAATGCACACGAAAGTCCGGCAGGACCACCACCAATAATAGCAATCTTTTCATCAAAATATCCCTTAGTTGCCGGAACTACAGGTTCTGGTATATAACGTGTATCTGCTTTTAAATCCTGCATTGCAATAAACTTCTTAACTTCATCTATTGCAATAGCTTCATCTATTGTTCCTCTTGTACAGGCATCCTCACACCTTCTGTTACATACATGTCCACATACTGCCGGGAATGGATTATCCTTCTTTATAAGCGCAAGTGCATCCTTGTATCTTCCCTGAGCTGCCATCTTAAGATAGCCCTGAACCGCTATATGTGCTGGACAGGCTGTCTTACAAGGTGCTGTACCTGTATCATAACAATTGATACGGTTCTTATCCCTGTAATCTTCTGTCCACATATGTGGTCCCCACTTCTGCTCTGATGGAAGTGGCATTTTAGGATACTTAATCTCGCTTCCGTCCTTAGTACATAACTTCTGTCCAAGCTTTACAGCTCCTGCCGGACAGTATTCAACACACTTGCCACAGGCTACACAGTTCTCTTTAGTTACCTTGGCAACATATGCCGAACGTGACATATTAGGTGTGTTAAATAACTGCGATGTTCTAAGTGCATAACAGACATTAACATTACAGTTACATATAGCAAATATCTTGTCCTGTCCGTCAATATTAGTAATCTGGTGAACAAAACCATTGTCTTCAGCCTTCTTGAATATCTCAAGTGCTTCTTCCTTAGTGATATAATGACCGCCCTTGCCTGTTTCAACAACATAATCAGCCATATCACCAACAGCTATACACCAATCCTCTGGATCATCTGCACAGCCTTCATCATAAGTCTTTCTTGACTTACGGCATGAACATGGGCTTGCTGCATATTTGCCATCATACTTATCAAGCCAGTATGATATCTTCTCTAAAGATATTGCCTCGTTATTCATATCAATAGCTTTCTCTACCGGAATAACGTGCATACCAATTCCTGCACCCCCTGGTGGCACCATAGGAGTAATCTTTTCCAATGGAAGACGGCTCATTCTCTCAAAGAAACGTCCCATCTCTGGATGTTCTTCAAGAACTGTGGAATTCATATTAGTAAATTCAGCACTTCCTGGTACGAACATTGGAAGAACATACTGCTTCTCGTGCTGTGGATTTTCCCAGTTATATTCCAAAAGACCATTAAAAGACATCTGCTCAAGCTGCTTTTCAAGTTCTTTCTCGTCCATTCCTGTAATCTGCACCATCTGCTTAAGTGTCTTAGGTTTACGGACACCCATTTTTAATGCTATATTGGCCTGTTCATCTGTACATATTGGTGCAAGTCCCCAGTATTCCGGACTATCTGCTGTTAATTTCTCAAAGCCAAGCTTAATTGGCACTCTGTCTGTTATCATCTTGCCAAGCTTAAGTATTGGCTCTCTTACCGGAAGTTCCGGATGAGGATTTTTAAATTCTTCTTTACCCATAAATTGTCCTTTCCACCTTATAAAGGCTTTTATCTTCGTTGCTCACGTTAAATAATTATGCTTACCGTGGTTACGCTTCTTTCCATTCCATAACCTGGTTCTTTAACCAGTCTGTCCATTCTAATATTCCTTCACCCGTCTTGGCACTAACAGGTATCACCTTAGCATCAGGATTTCTTCTTCTGATATATTCCCTGCACTGTTCAATATCAAAATCAAAATATTCCATAACATCAATCTTATTGATAAGCACAACATCACACACTGAAAACATAAGGGGATATTTAAGTGGTTTATCATCACCCTCTGGCACTGAAAGAATCATAACATTCTTTACTGCACCTGTATCAAACTCCGCCGGACAGACAAGATTTCCGACATTCTCAAGAACTACCAGATCAATATCACTATCGTCAAGCTCATCAATTCCCTGTCTTGTCATATCAGCATCAAGATGACACATTCCACCAGTATGAAGCTGTATTGCTTTAGCACCTGTCTCAGCAATTGTTATTGCATCAACATCTGAATCAATATCAGCCTCCATAACGCCTATTCTTAAGTCATCTTTCAACTGTTCAATCGTTCTTGTAAGAGTTGTTGTCTTTCCTGCCCCCGGTGATGACATAAGATTTAAAAGAAATACACCTTTATCTTTTAAATCTTTTCTTAAAAGAGCGGCACGTTCATCGTTGCTTTCAAACACGCTTTTTTTCACTTCAATAACCCTAACGTCCTTCACTGCTAACCTCCCTGATTTAATATGAGCTAATAAAGCTGTTCACATATGCCAAGCCATAACAATAGCTTATTACATACTATGTGAATATTTAATTGTCAATAAAAGTCTGACTAAATTATGCCGTAATCAGTCCCTGCTTTTATGCGTATTGCACTATGATAGCAATATGTTAAAAAAATGTCAATTATCAATTCACGAAATCAAGCTTTATCATAATAATATTATTATATATGTTTTAAAATAAAAAAAACAGTGTTATTGATAAAATGCAATCATTGAATGTTACCATTAATTACATTTATCTAAAACACTGGATAAAATATATTATTTAATCAAACAGGATTTCTCTGATTAAAATCAAAGCACTGACAGATAATTGTCCATCTGCTCTGACATTGCAGTGTAGTCCTCATTCATAGCCGCTGCTATCTCTCCGTAAAGAAGCTTTCTTGCTGTTGCAAGCATACGGTTATCTGCCGACTTCATTCTCCTTAACTCCTTTGCTCTGTCATTCTTTATGTTAAACAAAGCTCTTACAAGGTGCATAAGCTGTATAACGTCCTGTGATTTAACCATCTCGTCATACCTGGATGGGTGAATCTTTTCATTGAGTGCCTCATCCTTCTTACAATTCTTAGCACGGTCAATAAGCTTGATACAGGTATCCTTGCCAATTATGCTCCTAATCATAACTTTGTTATTCTCAACTGGCGAATATATAATACCTTTAGTGTCATATACAGGCTGAAGAAAATAATAATCTTTGTCAATTCCCTTTATAGGTGGTCTGCCTATCTGTTCAATCTCACATACACCTACAACTCCATAAACAACTTTTTCATTAACTTCAAACATATAACTCCTCATTTCTGTGTACTTTACTTTACCAACTTGGGTATTATTATACATCAATTCGACAATTTTTTCAAAATGTTTTCTTTTAAAATTCTTTATAAAGAACAAAAAAGAACTGTGGCATCATACATACACCACAGTCCTTTAACATTATGTATCAATTGGAATTAATAGAGATTAACACGTCCTGCAACATTGCCGTTAGCAACATAGTAACATGCATTATCTTCTGGCTTTAAGTACATTTTCAGTTCCTTAATCTCTACATTCTGTTCCTTAGCATCTTCAACTATTCTTGCAACAAGAGTTTCCTCATCAACCTGTTTATTAGCATACTGGAAGAATAACTCCTTATCAAAAGTATTCTTAGCTGCCTTAGTTGTCTTTCTAGTGGCTGGCTTCTTTGCCTTTACTTCCTTAACAGCCTTAGCTGCTGTCTTAGTTGTCTTAGCTGCTGCTTTAGAAGCTGTCTTTTTAACTGCTGCCTTCTTAGCTGTGACTGCTGTCTTAACTTCTGCCTCTACACTCTTAGCTGTTGCCTTTACATCAGCTTCAACCTTCTTGGCTGCTTCCTTAGTTTCCCCGGCTGCCTTCTTTACTGTCTCAACAGTCTTAGCTGCTTCTTTCTTAGTTTCCTTAACAGTTTCTTTTGCTGCTGCCTTTGCAGGTGTCTTTCTTGTAGTGGTCTTCTTAACATCTGCACTCTTTGCTGTCTTAACTTCTGTCTTAGCCTCGTTACCAAAAATGTCCTTAGTTTCCATGATCAAATCCTCCATAAATTAATCATTACAAGTTAAAAAGTTCCTAATTGCATCGGTGGCATTACTCTCATCACTGCCAGTAGCTGTAACTTTAACCTCGATGCCTTCCTTCAATCCAAATGCCATAATCCCCATAAGACTTTTTGCATTAATGTTTTTTCCTTCGCCCTCAATCTCAATATGACTGTCAAACTTACATGCTATCTGAACTAATTCAGCTATTGGATTCTTATGTGCTTTGTTAATGTCTGCAACCTTAACCAATTCTGTCATCGTTAACATCCACCTATCCTTCATAAATTAATTACATTTGTAGAATATACCTCATATACCCTAATAAGTCAAGACCTGCTTAAATATTCTTATCGTTGTATCCCATATGATATAGTTCATTCATCTGCTCATCAAACTTATCTGTAACCTCATAATCAGACGTTATTGCAATTAACTGCTGTATCTTCTTATCGTCAGTCTGGATAGCTGAAATACCACTTATAACCTTATCATACACGCTTTTTAATTCAGTTATTGTGCCTTCTGGTTCAACACCCTCCTGACTTGTTAAAATACCAAGTGCATACGCACATTCATAATTTCCTGTCATTCTGGCATTATCATATCTGCATTTTGTCTGTATCGCTGTTCTTACAAGACTAACAACCATATTTACTCATTCATCTCCTTCTTGAAAGAGCTTATATATTCTTTGATAACATTTTCATCATAATTATTCTCTTTCATAAGAGTGATAAAATGTGAACCAACAATTGCACCATCAATAATATCCTCAAGTGGCTCTACGTCCCCGGCTGTTCTTATTCCAAATCCCATCATAACCGGAACAGGGCTGTTCTTCTTAACTTCCAAAAGATACTCTCTTATCTGCTTATGGAAATTAGTACCATTACCTGTAACACCCATCTGTGATACACAGTATACAAAGCCTCTTGCATTATTAACAATCATAGGTATACGCTGCTTAGATACCGGTGATACGAGCTGTATAAGAATTGGTGCAGCCTCATTTTCTGCAAGCACTGCATTAATCTCTTTCTGCTCCTCATATGGAAGGTCTGGTATAATAAGACCGTCCACTCCGCAATCTGCACACATTTCGACAAATTCTTCAAGTCCGTAATGGTAAACTGTATTATAGTACATCATAAACACTACAGGTGTAGTAAGTCCTTCTTTTCTTACCTCTTTCATAAGTGTAAATATCTTTGTTAAAGTTGCCCCCTTCTGTATTGCTTCATAAGATGCTGCCTGAATAACCGGTCCGTCTGCTACAGGGTCAGAAAATGGTATTCCAAGCTCCATAACATCTATGCCTGCCTCCTGCTGTGCGAACATAATCTTCTTAGTTGTTTCCATATCTGGAAGCCCTGCTGTTGTATATGTGATAAATGCCTTTCTTCCTTCATTCTTTAAGGCTGTCATTTTTTCTTCTATTCTATTCATTATTTATTAGTCTCCTCTCCATTAAGATATTTCTTTACTGTGTGAACGTCCTTATCGCCACGTCCTGAAAGACACATTACTATAATCTTTCCCTTGTATTCTCCCTGTGCCATTTTAAATACGTGGGCAAGTGCGTGGGCACTCTCTATTGCTGGAATAATACCTTCCATCCGGCAGAGTTCCATTAACGCATCCATACACTCAGCATCTGTAATTGATACATATTCTGCTCTTCCTGAGTCTCTTAAATATGCATGTTCCGGACCTACACCCGGATAATCAAGACCTGCTGATATACTGTGGGCAAGCTTGATATTACCAGCCTCATCCTGTAATAAATATGACTTCATTCCATGAAGAACGCCCGGTTCTCCAAGTGCCATAGCAGAAGCGTGCTTTCCTGTATCTATTCCAAGTCCGCCTGCCTCAACACCGATAAGCTTTACATCTTTATCATCTATAAAATCAGCAAACATTCCTATTGAATTAGAACCGCCGCCAACACAAGCAACTACTGCATCAGGAAGTCGTCCTTCCTTTTCTAATATCTGTTTTCTTGCCTCTGTTGATATTATTCTTTGGAACTCTTTAACCATTTTAGGATATGGATGAGGACCTACAGCTGAACCGATTATATAAAATGTATCCTCCGCTCTCTCAGCCCACGTTCTTATAGCTTCGTTAGTTGCATCCTTAAGTGTTGCACTTCCTGTCGTTACTGCCTGAACCTTTGCACCAAGCATTTCCATTCTGAATACATTAAGTGACTGCCTTTCTATATCTTCAGCACCCATATATACTGTACATTCCATTCCAAAAAGTGCTGCTCCTGTAGCTGTTGCAACGCCGTGCTGTCCAGCACCTGTCTCAGCTATAACCTTAGTCTTTCCCATTCTCTTAGCAAGAAGTATCTGACCTATAACATTGTTAATCTTATGTGCTCCTGTATGGTTTAAATCTTCTCTTTTAAGATATATCTTAGCACCATACTTCTCGCTTATTCTCTCTGCATAATATAAAGGTGTTTCTCTTCCTACATACTCTTTAAGATAGTACATATATTCTTTTATGAACTGAGGATCTTTAATAGCCTCATCAAATGCCTTCTCTAACTCATTAAGTGTATTCATTAATGATTCAGACACATACTGTCCGCCAAACTCTCCATAATATCTGTTATCCTGCATAATTATTCCTCTTTTCCTTTAATTAAATATTACACCCAGCAAGCTTTGATAAGCTTTTCTGGCTTTATACCATAAATCTGCACTGTTAATTATTAACAGCATTTATAAATGCTTTGACTTTACTTTCATCTTTGCCTTTAATAAGCACATCTTCATATTCAACACCAGAGCTTATATCAACAACATCAGGCTGTACGCATTTAACTGCCGCCGCAACATTGCCACTGTTAAGCCCCCCTGCAAGAAATAACTTCTTTTCTGTTATCTCAAGCTCTTTAATACTGTTCCAGTCAAACGTCTTACCCGAACCCGGAACACCTGCATCAAGAAGTATTCCAGCAACTTTATCAAGCTTCTGACTTTTTTCAACCTGTTCCTTAACTGTATTAATTATGTCGTCAGTTTTATCTGCATTATTGTTATCTGCTATATTAACTGCCCTTATAATTGGAATTGTGTCTGCCTCATATACAGCCTTTTCAAGTGTGCCGTGAATTTGAATATAATCAAAACCTGCTTCCTGTATTTTATACAACTGTTCCACTGTTGGTGATACTGTAACAGCTACAGCTTTTATGTCTGATTTTTTCAATATATCAACTATTATCTTAGCTTCTTTTATCGTTACATCTCTTTTGCTCTTTGGATAAAATACAACAACACCGCCATAATCAGCACCATATTTTATGAGAAGTCCCGCGTCTGCTTCACTTGTAAGCCCGCATATCTTCACTTCAACAGGAGAAGCTATTTTTTTGCCTTTAAAAGCTCCTTATCGTATGTATCTTTAAATTCTCTTATAAGCTCTTTAGGATTAAGTGCTTCCATAAGCACTGTTCCGCAAAGCAACGCATCTGCCCTGCTGTCAGCAAGCGGCTTAACATCTTCACTGCCTTCCACCCCGCTCTCAGATACAAGAATCTTTCCTTCTTCTCTCATCTTAGGTGTCACCATATCTGAAAGCTTCTTAGTTGTATTAAGATTAACTTCAAATGTCTTTAAATTACGGTTATTAATTCCAATAATCTTAACGTCAAGATTTATCATACGCTGCATTTCTTCCGCATCGTGAACTTCACACAGCACATCAAGTCCAAGACTGTATGCCAGATCATATAACTTCTTGAATGTCTTATCATCAAGTATTGCGGCTATCAAAAGAATTGCATCTGCACCTATAACTTTAGCTTCATATACCTGGTATTCATCAATTATAAAATCTTTTCTTATAATCGGAAGATTAGTCAGGCTTCTGATCTGCTTAAGATATTCTGTGCTTCCATTAAAATGATCTTCCTCTGTAAGACACGATATAGCATCTGCACTCTCACTATATTGTCTTATTCTTTCAGTCAGGTCTATCTTATTATCCATCTTTCCGTGGCTTGGAGAAGCCTTTTTAAACTCTCCTATTATTGATAAACCCTGCTTTCTTAAGGCATCATAAAAACTTATGCTCTGTCTTTTTAAATTAAGTGCTTCCTGCTTCATATCCTCTTCACTTATAGCATTTTTATGTTCTACAAGTCTTTTCTTCTTATCTTCTACAATAACGTCAAGAATCATATTATCTCCATTTCTACACATTTATCAGTCAGATATTGCCATTAACAAAATTCTCTATAATTCTTTTTCCGTGTTCAGTATATATTGATTCAGGGTGGAACTGTAAACCGACAACCGGATATTTCCTATGCTTAACTGCCATAATCTCTCCGTCATCAGTTCTTGCAATTACCTCAAGCTCATCTGGAAGTGTACCCTCTATAATCGCAAGTGAATGATATCTTGCAACATTTACAGGTGATGGAATCCCTTCAAATATACTGCTTCCATTATGAATAACCTCTGACTGCTTGCCGTGCATTAACTGCCTGGCATATGAAACTGTTGCACCAAATGCAACACCTATGCTCTGATGTCCAAGGCATATGCCAAGTATAGGTTTCTTACCTGTAAAATGCTTTATCACCTCAACACTTATGCCTGCCTCTAAAGGGCTCTTAGGTCCGGGAGATATAACTATTGACTCTGGATCTAACGCTTCAATCTCCTCTATTGTTATCTTGTCATTTCTTACTACCTTTATATCATTGTTAAATATACCTATAAACTGATAAAGATTATATGTAAATGAATCGTAATTATCAATTAAAAGAATCATAACTGTTCCTCCTTAACAAGTGTCTTGGCAAGTGCCATAACTTTATTACAGCACTCCATATATTCAAGCTCTGGCTTAGAGTCTGCTACAATTCCAGCTCCTGCCTGAAGATATACATAGTCACCTTTCTTTATCATAGTTCTTATTGTAATACAGAAATTCATATTACCGCCAAAATCAAGGTAACCTGTTGCTCCTCCATAAAGACCTCGTCTTACAGTTTCCAATTCATCTATAATCTCCATAGCCCTTATCTTAGGTGCTCCGCTTAATGTACCTGCTGGAAGGAATGATGATACAAGGTCAAGAGGATGATATTCTCCATTTCTTCTTCCCTCTACCAACGATACTATATGCATTACGTGTGAGTATCTCTGCACATTCATAAACTTTGAAACTCTCACTGAACCTAACTCACTTATCTTACCACAGTCATTTCTTGCAAGATCAACAAGCATTACATGTTCTGCTCTTTCCTTCTCATCACTAAGAAGCTCATCTTCTAATGCTATATCTTCCTCCTTAGTTCTCCCACGTCTTCTTGTTCCAGCTATAGGACAGGTATATACTTTAGAATCTGTCTGCTTTACTATCATCTCTGGTGAGCTTCCTATTATTTCAAAATCCCCAAAATTATAATAATAAAGGTATGGTGATGGGTTAAGCTTTCTTAACTTCTCGTAAAGATTAAAACCTGTCTGTTTTGTCTTGACTGTCCATCTCTGTGATAATACTGTCTGGAAAATGTGTCCTTCTTTTATATAATTCTTAATCTTCTCAACCTTCTGGCTGTATTCATCTATCGTGTCCGATTTTTTCACAATCTGGCCATCAAGCTCCATATCAATCTCTTCGTTATGATATTTACCAACGCCTTCTCTTGCTGTCTTTATAAGTTCCTCAGCTTCCTTTAATGCTCTTGCTCTGCCTTCTTTGCTATCTTCATCAAGAACTACTGCTGTAAATGTCTCTGCCTCGTGGTCGATTGCTATGAACTTTGAAGCTAACATAAGCTGTATTGTTTCTATGCCTATCTCATCTTCATTATCATCTGGGAGATTCTCTGTATATCTTATATAATCATATCCAAGACTTCCAACAAGTCCTCCCATGAATTCAAGTTCTTCTGCATCTTTTATTATTTCAAATTCATCGAAATATTCCTTTAATCTTACAAGCGGATTACCTTTTCTTACTTCCCTGCTTCCGTCTGATTTAGTAATTACAAGACTGTCCTTATCTGACTGGATAATCTCCTGTGGGTCAACTCCCATAAATGTGTATCTGCCATTTTCCTTATCATTACTCTCCATAAGAAAGCCCTTCTTTTCTCTTCCAAGCCCCTTATAAAGCTCAATAGCTGATTCATTAACAATACTTACTGTCTTTTTGTATGCTTTTAATCTTCTCATACACCAATCCTCACTTCTTATTAATCTTCCTGTCAGATATCAGACTTTTTCTTATCGCTTATAACTTATTATGTAAACAGATATTCCTATCACACAAAAAAGTCCCCGACAGGACATTCCTGTCAGGGACGATAAATCTCGTGGTGCCACCCTTATTCACAAGTACATTCAACTACATATCATAATATATTATATCACTTATGCTGTGCATATTATATACACATCAAATGCTTTACAAGCCTTTAAGTGAAACCGAATAATTCATATTACTATTATATGTATATACAGCATATATGGCAATCATATACAGTGTTATAATTATAATATAATTATAAACCGTTATACATATAATGTTATTAAAATATACTTATCTCATTATCGGATACTATTATATCCTCCCTCTATAACGTGAGGACACGTCACAGACTAC
This sequence comes from [Lactobacillus] rogosae, assembly GCA_900112995.1. Classification (GTDB taxonomy): domain Bacteria; phylum Bacillota; class Clostridia; order Lachnospirales; family Lachnospiraceae; genus Lachnospira; species Lachnospira rogosae. Next base: position 139,439 of record FONU01000005.1, read on the forward strand.
TAGGCTGTTATGCTGTTAATCTGTGCATCTCCCAAGCCCATTCCTTTATGACTCCCATACCGGCTTTCCATCACCGCCAGCTCTCTGTAATGTTCCTTCATAAAGTACTATCTTGTTCGCAGACTTTAGTGTATTAAAATGTTGAAGTTATGATAGCACTAACTAACCAATACGTCAACCCCAAAAATTAAATTTTCCACTACATTAATTTCTCAACTACATCAAATTTTTCCACTACATCAATTTCTCAACTACATCAATTTCTCCAACTGACATTTCTGTATCATCATCTTCTTTTTCTTCCCAGCCCTGTGCATTTTTATTTTTATTATTAGCTGCCTTTTCCTTTGCCTCTTTCTCTGTATTAGGAAGTGCTTTATACTCGTCAGACTTTCTGAACTCCTTATATACATCATCATATGCTGCCATAATTTCTTTCCTGGCTGGGTCATCCTCACTTATTCTTGACATAGCCTGTGTATATATGTCTGCCGCTTTTTCCTTTGACGTAGCACTTTTAAGTTGTTTCTTTAACGACTCTCTTAATACCTGAACCTTTGCCGCCTTGGCGTAAGTCACAGGGTCATTCTTTCTTAAATACTGCATTTCATCTGCACTAAGCTTCTTACCTGACTCTAACTTACGGTACAGCTTCTGTACGAATTTCTTTTTTTCTTCTTCACTCATTCCGGTTGTCGGGTCAAATATAGAATCAACCGCTTCCTTTAACTGCAAACCTATTGATAATGTATCAAGCTTTGTGTTCTCATCCTCATTTTCATTTTCGGTGTCATCTTTTCTGTACTTTTTAAAAAGATTATTGATAAGTCTTGTAGTTTTATTAGTGCTTTTGGCTTTATTATTGTTGTACAATGCCATACGGCAGCTATTTACTGCTGAGTTAATCTGTTTATCTTGTGTATTCATACTTACCTCCCTGGACATTTAAAAAAAGAATGTGCAAAGCACATTCTCGCGCCGAGTGCGGTCGCTTGCGACATACTACATCTTCGTGCGAGTGCGCATTATCGGCACATAGTGCCTTTTATGTAATAGGGAATTCTATCGGAATTACCTATTACATAAAAAAGATGGCACTGATAAAAAGTGCCATCCGTAGCGTATATTTAACATCCGTGTTATTATATATTTCATTGGTCAGCCGTATAAGCTTACGGCTTATTATTTACGAATAATATATCGTACAAAATATATAATACCTTAATATTAATACATAAAATAATTATAGCAGAATTTTTTTAAATATAGTCTTTAGCCACTCAAGGTTACTTTTCAGGTAATATAATTACAAAAGAATATCTTTAAGCTCTTTAAAGCTGTCTATTACCCCAACATATAAAGAAGGTTCAACTTCACCAAAACCATACTCGGCATATATAAAGTCTATTTCAGCTTCCCTTGCCGCATTGGCATCACCTGCTGTATCACCGACATATACCGGATTGCTAAGATTATTTCTTTCTATAAGTGTTCTGTTGCTTACTGCCTTTGGTGCTCTTGTTCTGCCCCAGCACTCTGTATCACTAAAATATTTTTCAAGCTTATGTGCCTTTATAAATGCTTCAATATATCCGTCCTGACAGTTGCTTACTATATACAATGGATATTTTGTCTTAAGCTCTTTAAGTGTTGCCTCAAGCCCTGGAAATAACACTCCACCCATCTTTTCAAGATATCCATTTTCAAATTCGCACAGCTCGTCCATAAGTGCATTTCTTACTTCTTCCTTCTCATCAGGAAACAGCTTTGCCGCAATATCATACATAGGAAGTCCCATACACTGTCCCAGTTCTTCTATTGTTATAGGCTCTCTTACTATCTCTTTATGTCTGTCTAATATAATATTCCACGCTTCACATATAGGCTTTGATGAGTTCCATAATGTTCCGTCAAGGTCAAATATTATGCTGTCATACTTGTTTTTTAAATCCATATTCTTCTCCATTTTAATCATCATTTCTGTTCCTGCTTTGTGCACATAACGATTTTAATTCATAAGCTTAATTCATAAATTACGCATTTTCAAGACATCTGTCTAACTCTGCAAGTACTCCTTCAAGCTGTTGTTCATTAGTTATATCATATACAATAGAAAAACAATCCTTTGCAAGTGCATATTCCTTATCCTGAAGCATTAACTCTCCAACCCTGTATACAATACCGATCGTCTTGGAGTCCGGGCCCGGCTCAACATTTTCTTTATCAAACATTGCCTGCATTGTGCGGATATCATATTCTTTATCATCCTTAGTTACGCCCTTATCTTTGGCTTCCTTAAGTGCATTTTCTATATAATTAAGCTCTGAATCTGCATTATCTGTGTGGTAATAGATATTACTGTATGTGTAGCACGCCTTTGCCATATCTGTGTTGTATGATGAAAGATAATAAAAGCCCATATTTCTGTAATACCTTGCCATAGTTGCCCTTGTACAGCAAAATCTATATGCCTGCTTAGTGACATCAAGGTATCTTGACATCATATTAAGGTATTTGTAACATTCTGCAAGCCCAAGATATGAATCCAAATCCACCGGATTCCAGCACAGTGCTTTCTTGTAGGCGTCTTCTGCCCTCTTGTACTTTTGAAGCTTCACGCATAAATCAGCATAAGTCCTGTAATATTCTGCAATTGGAAGCTCTGGCATAAGTATTTCTTCCTGTGGCTCAAAATAGCACGCATATATATAATATTCCATAATATGATTAGTACACAGCCATATTTTATCCGTACCTTCTGACTTTCTTACATTAAGATCATTATCCAGCATACCAGCTTTTCTTTTATCTTCGTATTCAAGCTCTATGACATCTAACACCTTCATAAGTATATCTGCCGCTTTATCATAATCTCCTGAATTAAATACTTCCTCATAATCTCCATACTGGCTCTTTAATTCATTAAGCTTTGTGTAATCCATTTTAACTTTTTCCTTTCCGGATATTATAACTTTTAGTATCTTTTCTTAATAATTCTGGCTTTTTTCTTTTCTTGATATTCTGCCACAAGGATTGCTATGCTTCTTTCCGGTACACAGACGCTTCTTGCTTCTTTATCAATAAATGCTTTATCCTGCACATCATTCGTGGCTGCTATTATCTTAAAGCTGCTTCCCTCAACCTTTGGCAGGGCAAGATTGTGCTTTTCCCAATGCATATTATAAGCTATGTATATAAGACTTCTCGACTTATCATCTGAGTAGGAATTGCAATACATAATTCCTATCTGCCTGCAATAATTCTCCATATCAGCATACCACGCATTGCCTCCGTGATATGACATATCTGGATAGCCTAATGATTTGGAGTCACTTAACGAAAGACTTTCCCTGCTGTGAAGAATACCATATTTCTTTCTTAAGGCAATAAGCTTCTTAGTCCATTCCAATATCTGCATTGAATCATTGCTTGTTCTCCAGTTCACCCACGAAAGCTCACTGTCTATGCAATAAGGGTTATTATTTCCCTGCTGGGTGTTCATAAATTCATCTCCCGCAAGAATAAGCGGCGTACCCTGCGATAATATAACCATAACAAGAGCATTTTTAATCTGCTTAATTCTTAACTGTCTTACCTTAAGCTTTCTCGTACTGCCTTCTTCGCCGCAATTCCAGCTGAAATTATAATTCTCACCATCTCTATTATTCTCGCCATTAAGCTCGTTATGCTTGCGGTCGTAGCTCACCAGATCATACAGTGTAAAGCCATTATTACTTGCCACATAATTGATAACCGCAGCATTATATGGATTAGCACCTGCCATATTAATAAATGGCCTTAACATATCCTCATCACCTTTTAAATAACGCCTTATCGTATTCTGTGCATCATTATTACAGCTTGCCATATGCTTATATGTACCCCTGTCTGAATTCCAGCCGACAGTAATTATCTTTGTATCTGCAAGCTGTGGATCTGCTGCCAGCACATTTAGGGAATGTTCATCACAGTACAGGTGCACTCCGTCTATATGGTATTCCCTTACCCAGTACCTCACGCATTCAAGAATATATGCCGTTTTAACACCGTCAAAGAAGAATTCCATCACAACTTCAATTCCGTTATTATGCAGGCATTTTACCATATTCTTGAATTCTGTCGTGTAATCATTATATTTACCTGCCTTTTCACTAATATTATCCTCTGCTGGTATACTGTAAGATGCCTTAGGTGCATAATAAAATGCCTTGGTATAGCCCCAGCAGTTAAGCTTTTCTGCCTTTTTAGTAACAGTATTATTATAAATGCTTCCTTTTATCACACCATATCTTAAATATTCACTGCTGTCTATGAATTGAGGAAATCTGTATGCCTCATCAAATTCGTATGCCGGCATAAATTCAAGCGTAGTAATACCAAGTTCTTTAAGATATGGTATTTTCTCTACAATCCCCCTGAATGTCCCCTTTGACTTTACCTTTGATGACCTGCTTTTTGTAAATCCACGCACATTAAGCTTATAAAAAACACAGTCATTATATGGCAGATGCAGTGGCACATCACCTTCCCAATTAAAGCTTTCAAGCTTTACCGGACTTAAATGTAATGTATTTTCTTGCTCAACTCCAAATACTTCACAGCCTGTAACCGCCTTGGCATAAGGATCAACAATATATTCATCATCAGCCTTATAACAATACAGCATTCTCTCTATATTATCATCACACACACATACAGAATGTACTGTCCCCATTCTTTTTTTTAACGGAATTTCCTCTTTTAATTCAAGAGTATCCCTATCAAAAAAGCATAGTTTTATATCCGTATCCGTACTACAATCATAAGCAAAATTATATCCATTTTCTATCCTGTTACACCCCATAATACAAGGGTTACCACTCTCACATCGCATAATATGCCTCCATTTCAACTGTCTTATACTTTATCATAATAATCCAGTATAATCAAATTCTGGAATAAAGCTTTCATCTGCTGTACCGCCCTCTTGTATAAAGCCGTTGACAACACCTAATTCAATGGCATAATCTACAACCTCATCATATTCTTTCTTAGTGACCCTCCTGTTAAGATTATCGTATTCCTTAATTCTGTTTATCGGTGTGTACTGGTTCATAATGCTTATGTATATGTCATCTTTATATGTATCATACAGGTACTTGATTACAGCCTTGGAGTCTTTCACACACGCAGGCAGAAGAAGATGTCTTACTATGACACCTCTCTTCATAATCTGCTCTTCAACATACCCCTCTTTTACGAGTTCATCTTCTGCTGTAAAGAATACCGGCTTACCTGTCTGTCTTATCATTTCTTCTAATGCTTTCTTCGCAGTTTCTGTATAATCTGCAGCATATGAATACTGCTGTGAAAGCCTGCTGTCCATATATTTAAAATCCGGCAGATATACATCCACTATGCCATCTAACATTCTTAATGTTTCAACATTTTCATATGCACTTGTATTGTATACAACCGGTATTCTAAGTCCTTTATTTCTTGCCTTTTCTATTGCCTTTATTATTGGAATTGTAAAATGTGTTGGCGTTACAAGATTAATATTATCAGCCTTATTATCCTGCAGACGAAGCATAACATCGCTCAGCTCATCTACAGATAATTCCTTTCCAACCTTTGCAGAAGCTATATCGTGATTCTGACAGAATACACATCTTAATGTACAGCCCGAAAAGAATATAGCACCACTTCCACGCTCTCCTGATATGCAGGGTTCTTCCCACATATGAAGTGCAGCCCTTGCCGCCATAATTTTATCATTCATAAGACAATAACCTTTATTATGTGTTCTGTCAATATTACAACGCCTTGGGCATATATTGCATTTGTTATCTGGCTGTGTGCTTAGTGTCATCATAATCCTCATTTCTGCATATGTTTACTATTCTGCATATCTTTATTGTTCTTCTATTTACTCTTCTTTATTCATAAGCTCTTTTATCTTATTGAATGCGTGGCTTATTCCGCCTACTTCATTAATAAGCCCGGCTTTGACTGCATCTTCTCCTACAAGAATTGTTCCTAAATCCTTTGTAAGCATTTCTGTATTCATCATCATATTCTCTACTTCTTTTTCTTTTGTGTCGCTTTTTCTTGCAATAAATGAGACAATTCTTTTCTGTATGCGTTCAAAATAATCATAAGTCTGTCTTGCACCTATTATATTTCCATTCATTCTCACCGGATGTACTATCATTGTAGCTGTTGGAACAATAAATGAATAATCTGTGCTTACAGCAAGAGGAACACCTATACTGTGGGAATCTCCTATAACAAGAGATACCGTTGGCTTGTGCATTGACGCAATCATTTCGGACAATGCAAGCCCTGCACTTACATCTCCTCCGACCGTATTCATTAAAAATAATACTCCACCTATTGCATCATCATTTTCCACCGCAGCAAGCTGTGGAAGCAGATGTTCATACTTGGTTGTCTTGCTTGCAGCTGGAAGATTATCGTGTCCTTCTATCTCACCTATTATTGTAATTAGCTTAATCTTCTTTCCATTTTTATCCTCAAGCACAACCTGTCCATCTTTATTATCACTATCTTCACTCATATATGTGCTGACTCCTTTACAATATTCCTGACCTTTCATAAAAATCCTGGCCTGTACAATACTATGTCAGCACACCCCAGAACACTTCTGTTAAAGAATGTACTGACTTATCATCTTATAATATTGCCAATATTGTAAATATTATGCCAAATATTCTGTATCCTCAAATATTTATTTTATAATTATCTGGAACCGGTCTATCTTCCTGCCTATAATGCCTGCATAACCGTCCTGTCCATTGTCTGTTTCATTGTCTGTCTGATAAGAATAATAATCCATATTCTTTCTGCTTACCCTGTAGTACGCATAATGATATCTTCCGTCTTTTAATGTTGCATATGGTGTCGCTTCATTTATAAGCAATGATGCCGGTGTATAATAATACACTTCAACCGCCTCAATCTCAGCTCCATTTCCTGCATAACCATTATAATAGTCATTAATATCTGAATTTCTGCTGTCAACATATGAAAGCCACCTGCCACCGGCATATACTCTGTATACAGCATAACCTTTATCAGTTGATAAGGTTATTCCAGTTATTCCAGTCCCCTGTATTCCTGCATAATCTTCATCATTAACTACCTCAGGAAGCCAGTAACTGCCTCTAATCTGTGCCCTGTAGATTACATTTACATTGGTATCAACATTTACTGCTTCAATTGCAGAACTTCCAGCAGCTTTATCTATACGTTCTATATTCTCTCCGTTATCGTCTGTATCTGGTCTATCTTTAAATGGTGAGCTGTAATCTGCATAAAATATATTGCCATCAAATTTGTGCCCATCTATTAAGTATGCTCCAAACTGCCACATCATACAATCCATACCAGGTTCTTCTATACCCCAATGTGCAAGCCACATATTAAAACCTCTGGTATTCGCAAGCCGCTCAAGATTCAGTACATTTTTATAATAATTATAGTTAGCATATACGCCTGTCGTATAGCCTTCTTTATCCATAGCTTCAATAAATTGTATACAAAAATCCGTTAAAAGCTCACCATCTTTGTATACATCAAGTCCATTACGCTCCTTGTATCCGTCTGCATCTTCCATATCAAACCATACGCCACGGACAGGACTTCGCCCCTGCAACATTCTTAGTGTATGATTAATCTCCGATGTAACTTCATCACTTGTAAGTGCATAACTGTATATATACACACCATAAGGTATTCCAAGCCGCTCACATTCATTCATATTACGGATTGCCTGCTTATCATCTTGTCCTTCAATATCATTACCATAACCAATTCTTATTATGACACCTTCTATATGCTCCTCTATCCTGTTCCAGTCTATCAGACCATCGTGACTGCTTACATCTATCACAACTGCACTTACATTAAACACGCTTATGGTAATCATTATTATACTAAGAACAAGCGATACAACAATAGCTGTTAAATGTGTACTTCTGCCCTGTGCTTTATTATTGTCCTTCTTGCTATGTGTAAATTTCGGACTTTTTATCATAAGACATACCACCTCCTTTATATACATATAAAGGATATACCTTGTGTAAGAATACATCTTTAAGCAAGATATATCCTTAATATATGTTATTCTTAAAGGAAGGCTTCGTGCCTGTTAATCAGTCTATATATTCTCTGTTAATTCCACTCTTTATCTCAAGCAGCTTCTCAAATACTTCTTTATTATCAAGTACAATTATGCACAGCTTATCTCTTGCTCTTGTAACCCCCTGATACAGAAGCTTTTCTAATATATCATCAGTATTGTCTTCTACATCAGCAACTAATTCCCCGTACTCGTTATAACGGAATTTGCCATCTATAACTGTAAGCACCTTATCGAATTCTTTTCCTATATAACGGTAGGCATTGAACTGCCTTGTCTTATATCTTTCATTAATATCTTTATATGACTTCTCATAATCTATGTAAATGTACTGCTTTGCCCTGTAATATGCTTTAAGCTTTTTAAATTCATTAATACTGTTGGCATAGGCAATTGTTACACAATCATACTCATAGCCCCTGCCGTGCTTGGTAAGATCAAATAAATTACGCACAAATTCCGCAAGTTCTGGATTGGTTCTTATCTTATCTGAAAGAAAATATTTCACTTCTGATAATTCTTCTATTCTTTTGTCCATTGCCCTTAACTGTTCATGTCTTGATAATACCTGGTCACAGTCATAGAACATAATAATCCTGCTGGCATTACATTCCTTAAGCCACTCAAACTGGTCATCGTGCATTCGCTGTGTTTCATCTACAAGCACATAATCATAATCTTTGATATTATCTTCATTGACAAATTCTTTAGAGGTTATTATTGTAGTGTTACTAATGGTATTCTGCAATATATCTATATTAGGTGTCCTTCTGCCAAAGTGTATTATACATTTAGATAGTTCTTTTGGAAGCTTACGCACTGTATCATACAGAAGAAGTGTCTTTCCTGTTCCAGCTTCACCCTTTATTGAATAATATCTTACTTCACTATTATTAATAAGGCTGTTAAGGAACTTCCTGCTCATAGCCTCCTGCTGGTTCGTAAGAAAATACTGGTGTCTTGCAAACCTTTCTGGTGCATTAACTGGCGATATAAGATAGTCTTTAGCTTTGAACAGACTTTCGATATTGTATTTCATACACTTCTTTATCATTCTTATATCAGCCACAAGCTCTGTAAAATCAGCCATAACAAGTGTATATGTACCATCACTAAGTTCTAATCTATATAATGTATTGGTATTTAGAATAAATGTATACGAATATATATTAGTAGTTACTGGACTAAGGTAATATCTGTTTCTTACAAGCTGCTGCTTTATTCTGTCCTCTCCTACATCTTCACTTTTAAGCTCTATATTAAGAATACATTTTCTGTTAGATGAAATCCTTAATAAATCAAATTCCTTGCTTATATGTGCAATCGTATATGAATAGAAATAGTTATCCAGATCCTCTAACCTTGCACCAGCTTTAATCAATTCCCTTACAAGAATAATAAGTGACTCTTTCTCTCTTATCCTTGTCCTCTGAAAATCTTTTCTCCCCGACAAAATATATTCATACTCAGCAAAATCCTCATTATCACTAACTCTTGTGAGATTATAAATATTAATCGAGTTCATACACTCACCTGCCTTTATAGTAAAATAGAGCATACTATACTTTATAATATGTATGCTCTATCAACTCCGGCACATAGTATATATTAACACTCTCCAATATCCAATAATTATATAACTATCGCGATATTGTAATAGCAATATTAATATTAACACTATATTACGCCGCTATATATTCTACTGTCTGTATCCGTTAGGATTATGGCTCTGCCAGTTCCAACTGTCTTTACACATATCTTCAAGTGTCTTCTTAGCTTCCCAGCCTAGAACCTTAGCCGCTTTAGAGGCATCAGCCCACGAATCAGGTAAATCTCCCGGTCTTCTGTCACCAATCACATAATTAATCTTAACACCTGTTGAACTTTCAAACGCATTAACTATCTCAAGTACACTGTAAGGAGTTCCCGTTCCTAAGTTAAATATCTCAACACCCTTATGTGACTGTGCATATTCAACAGCCTTAAGATGTCCGCAGGCAAGATCTACAACGTGTATATAATCTCTTCTACAAGTACCGTCTGGTGTATCGTAATCTCCGCCAAATATTGTAAGCTGCTCTCTTCTTCCTGCCGCAACCTGTGATACATAAGGCATAAGATTATTAGGAATTCCCTGTGGGTCTTCTCCAATCTTACCTGATGGATGTGCTCCAATTGGATTGAAATAACGAAGAAGTATAACTGTAAGCTCTGAATCTGCATTAGCACAATCTGTAAGAATCTGCTCCATCATAGCCTTAGTCCATCCATATGGATTAGAGCATGCACCTCTTGGCATAGTTTCAACATATGGAGGCTTCTGTTCTCCATATACTGTCGCTGAAGATGAGAATACAATCTTCTTAACTCCTGCTTCTTTCATACACTCAAGAAGTGTAAGTGTTGTATCAATATTGTTACGGTAATACTTGGCTGGAAGTCTTGTTGACTCACCAACTGCCTTAAGTCCAGCAAAATGTATTACACAATCAATCTTATTATCAGCAAATATCTTAGTCATAGCTTCTTTGTCTTTAACATCAGCCTCATAAGATACAATACTTTTTCCAGTTATCTCTTCCACTCTCTTTATAGATTCAGGACAACTGTTACTGTAATCATCAACTATAACAACATCATGTCCTGCATTAAGTAATTCAACTGCTGTATGTGAACCTATATATCCAGCTCCACCTGCTAATAAAACAACCATATGTACCTCCCAATCTTTCTTTGTAATTATTATAACATACCTAAGCCAGTAATCAATGTCAAGAAACAACTATATATGTATTTTTTACTGTTTCTAATGCTTCTTTAAATATCTTTCTTTGAAGCAGCCTTGTATTATCCTCAAACTGCTCTTTCAGTTCATCTGCCTTATTAATATCTCCCAGCCTGACATACATATTATAATCAACTGCAATATTATAACATTCTACAAACGTATAATAATCCTTCTCATCTTCAGATATACTTTTACCAATCCCCTTATTATAATTAACCTTCTTAGAAAGTCCCGCATAATCTTTTTCTATAAAATCATTAAACAGACTCTCTTCTTCATATCCGGCATATCTTCCCTTGACTCTATATATCTCGGCTGCTGTATCTGCTATCGGAGCAATGGATATTATGAGCAATATTGCAGATATAATATATAACAACACAAATGGATTAAACTTTTTCTTTCTCATTATCCGTATATCCTCCTTGTTAGAAGTGTAAGCACCTCTGTCTGATTCATATCCGGCAATTTCGCAATATCGTCATCTGTGAAATCGCAGTAAGCTTTGATAAATAAGTGCGCCTTATCAAGTATATTCTCTGCATAAGACTGACTTTCTTTACTTCTGCTCGTATCAAAAGAAACCAGCCTGTTCATGGTGTCCTCTAAATCCACTATTGATCTTGCAGCTCTGTTAAGACTATCGTCCCACGAATAAGATGATGAATCGCCTTCTGCTTCTTTTATCCCACATATTGCCCTTCTTATTTCAAGATAATCATATAAAATGCTATAGAAGCTGCTCCAGCCATATTTATAATCATCTGTTATAATAATACGGTCTGCCGTTTCATACAGCTCATAAAGTGTTCCATAATCTTCATTATCAAGCAGCTCTCTAAGCTGTATCTGAATTTCATCATTATGTTCTTTGTTATACTTTTTGTTGGAATTCTCCGCCAATCTATATCCCAGCATTGAATTATTAGCTATAAGAGCTGCTGCAAGAACTATTGCAGATAACATAACAACCGCAATTGGTGTTATATTCTTCACAAACCACTTACTATTGCTTATTACTTTGCTTCTGGTTCTATTAAACTTCTTGTCATAGTTCTCCATATCATTGACATGCTTTAAAGCCTGCTCATTAGGAGAACCACAATTAGGACAGAACTTTTGATTAAGCTGAAGCGGCGCACCACAATTATTACATTTCATCTTCTACTCCATTCTTCATAATACTTATCTTCATATGATTGTCCAAGCTTATAATCATAATAACCATCTGGATATAATTCATCTATCTGCTGCCTTATATCATCTTCTGATAATCCAGCATAATTAACCAGGTAGTCTCTGGCATTCTCTACCCACATATCTATTATCTGTCTGTCCTCTTTAGAACAAGTCATATAATTTCTATTAGCATATGAGCCTTTATTTTCTTTCATATTTACAAGGTCAAGAGCATGCCTATAGCCATTCTTAAACTGGTATTCCATTACCTCTGCTTTATCCTGTCCTTTAACATTCTCGTATACCTTTGAAAAAGCATCATAATACCAGTCATATAGCTGTATAAAATTATAATGTTCCCAGCTTGCCATAAGGCTTGTATTCCCATCATAATTTCTTATTATATCTCTGGCTTCTGAATATCTTTGAAGTGTATACAATTCATCAAGTTTAGCAGAATTGTCATCGTACCAATCCATAGCTTTATGAATCTCATTACGTTCTTTTCTTGAATCGTTATACTGCTTATAATCAAAACGTCCTATAGCTACTCCTATTACTAAAGCAGCAGCCGTTCCAATCAATACATATCCTATACTTTTGGCTATGCTTAATAAAGCATATCTTCTTACATTCTTATCAAGATTATCCATATCACTGTTAATCTTATATAAGTCGTTCATATACTTCTTCTCTGAAGCCTCGTACTGCATAGCACCACAATACGGACACTTAATATCCTTACTGCTAATATCTGCTCCACAATTACTGCATATCATACATATCCCCCTTATATTAGAATAATGTCAGCTGGGTGTAGGTTAATATTAATAAATGAGGCCTCCCTATTATACGGAAGCCTCATTTAATATATGTACAGATAGAAACCTTTTAAAATTCTATTCCATTAACCTTAAGTAATTCCCTTGCACTTTCAAGTGAATCCTTACCTGTCTTATTCTTAATAGGTGCAAATTCGTAATTACGTTCAACTTCATATGGAACACAATTGTCCATCATCTCAACCATATCAAGAACAAGCTTTTCAAACTTATAGCCATTAGGTGTTTCTGGCTTAACAAGGTTATCATTCTCATCTATATAAGGTATCTTCTTTTCTACTATATGTAATGGAAGCTTTCTGTTAGCTATCTCAACAAGCTTGTTAAAGCTGAATAAATAATTAAGAATAACTCCAAATCCATATGTAAGCTCGCCATCTTCTCTTCTCATATTGGCCAGTTCTTCTGACATCTCATAATACTCAATAATTGAAGGATGTCCGTTCACCTTACACATTACACCAACCTTCTCGTCTGGTGCACATTTTCTAACAACCTTTGAACCACAATCTGCACCTGAAAGTATTGTTGCACCTACAAATGATGGGTCTGCAATTCTCTGTAAAATATTATCTACAGCAAATACATTTACCAATTCAATGCCCTTGCTTTCCATATCCTTATCAAGTCCTGCATCAATAAGTGATGTAAACCAGCCGCCATTGCCATTAGGTGACATTGCAAGACTGTCAGTGCTTTCCATATAAAGCTTACCATTATAATCAACAGATGGTGCCATACTCTGAATAAAGAACTTAACATAGTCTTTATCATATCCAAAGAAGTTGTGTTCTTCAAAAAATGCTACTGTATCATTATTGTTCTTATCACTTGTCATAATATAAAGTGGCACATATGCACCTGACTGGTTAACTACATCTAATAAGTTATTAATCAACTGCTCGAAAAGGAATAAATCCTTATTAATACCTACATTAAGGGTTCCCTTTGGCTTATCAAGTCCAAGTCTTGTACCCTGTCCACCTGCAAGTAATACTGCGGCAACCTTGCCAGCCTTGATAGCCTCTATACCTTTAGCAGTATATTTATCCTTATTAGCTTTAATATCCTTTATCTCAACAGCTTCCAAAGGCTCTACTTTTCTATCAGATGAATTGTCCTCTGCTTTGTGATTAATGCTTTCAACAACACTCCAGTCTATGCTTGCAACCTGTGCAATAAGCTTCTTAGCTGAAACTTCATCAAGAGCCTCAAGTCTTTTAATTACATGCTCCTGATTGTGTTCTTTTAACGCATTAATTGCTTCCTGCTTATTCATTGTAATTCTCCTCATACAGTACATAATATTATTCTTATTAATTATACAACTTTTTAATAATTTATTCAAATTTGTCTAATGTTAATTATTATTTATCACCTAATTGCTTGATGAAAATTAACTACATGTTTCTTGATTTTCCATCAGATGAATGAACTTATTTTCAAATTGTTCCTTCGAGTATGTATGAGTTTCTTTAAAAAGATACCCCTCTAAGTTACCAATCCCCATAATTTTCGCTTCCTGCTGTGCATTTTTTTGAATACTAGCATAAATCTTTCCTAAACTCTCTGTCTTTTGTGCTTTATTATTCTTTTCATCATTGTATACAAATATATAACAAAAATTATTTCTTATATCTTCAAATGTGTTAATTATTTTCATATCAATAAGCATAATCAAACTATCATATATTTTTCTATACATATCATTCTGTTTAAAACTGCCATTCTTAAACTCAATGAAATACCATCTGCCATTTATATCCTTATATAACGCATCGTTAGACTTTGGTACTGCTTTCCAACCTCTCCCTTTTGCATAAATATTAGGGATTTTATCAAAATTAATAACTTTAATAAGACTTTCTGTCATAGTTTCTTTGTTCGTAGAATCTGTTGAAGCTTTTTTCATTGTACATATATTATCAATAAAAATATCTGGCAACTCTTTTATCACTTTATCTGTCATAAACTTTCTTCCTTAACCATTATTCAGCTCATATCTTAATGTATCTAGAGCCTCTATTGGTGAAACCATCTTTTTGTATATCTCTTCAATATTATCTGTCACATTCTTCATATTCACTCTATTATTATCAACTGAAGATATATAATAATTAACACTACTATCTGTAGCATATTTACAAGAAAATAAATTAATTGCATCAACAAAATATGGACTATGTGTTGTAACTACCACTGACAAATCAAATTGCTTTTGAAGTAAAACTAATAACTCGGCATATGCTATCTGCCATTGCGGATGAAGATGAATTTCTGGTTCATCTAATATAACCACATCTTTCTCACTCAAACTTCCTTTTTCCAGCAGCATTTTTAAAATAACAAATGATTTCATTCCTGTCGACAAATTCGACAACGCAACTGGTTCATTATATCCATTAAGCTGCAAATAAAATTCACCGGTCATTTGATCGTTTGTAATATCACCATCAACAACCTTACGCAAAAGTATCATTATATCATTTATCTTTTCTTTTGCCATAACTGCACCTATAACTCCATCGAATATATCGTTCTTTTTATTAAGCAAAAGTGCCTTTAATGTTTCATTAATAATATTAAGATCCTGATATTTCGACAATTCATCAATTATAAACGGGTTATCTATATATACCGCCTTATGCAGTATATTTATTTCTCCTAAAAAATCATTACATTCATTATTAGAAAATGATAATTTATTATGCTTATCCTTTATCTGCAAATCAATATCTGCTAAATTAATATCTCTATCTGAAGATAATGAATTAATCTGTCTATTAAAAACACTATTGAAATAACGTGATATTATTTCTTTTCTTATTACGTCATTAGATATATTCATAACACGAATTATATTATCAGCAATTTCTTCTAACATTATATCATAATCGTCAAAAATGCTATTATTCTTATCTTTAAACTGTTCATTTAATTCAGCTGCTATTTCATCTTTATTAAATGTTTCATTATTAAAAATTATATTGTTAACATACCTTTCAACGTATAATGTATACTGTCTATATGTTTTAAAATCCATTTGTACATTGATATGATTTTGAATTATTTTTCTATTATTGGCATTTATTTCCGATATTCTTTGTCCTTGAATTTGCTCGTTAATATCATACAATGAATTGAAAATTGAAAATAATATTTTACCTATTGTACTTTTTCCTGTATTATTCTCTCCTGCAATAACAGTTATTCCATCTATAATAATATCCGCATTATCTATTTTAGCAAAATTACTAATGTTAAGTTTCATTAAATATATCCTCTCAATAATAAAATATATTATTTATTATAACATATGTTTTATATATTCAAACAACTTTTATCCAAAAATACTCTCACATTTATTAAGTACAGAGGCAATTGTAGCATCCATATCATAGTACTTATATTCGCCAAGTCTTCCACCGAATATAACCTTATTCTCTGCATCAGCAAGCTTCTTATATTCCTCGTATAACTTTCCGTTCTTCTCATCATTTACTGGATAATAAGGTTCATCACCTGGCTTCCATTCTGATGAATATTCCCGGCTGATTATTGTCTTTGGAAGGTCATTGCCAGCTTCATCCTTGCCGAATTCAAACCACTTATGCTCAATAATACGTGTCCAAGGTGTCTGCCTGTCTGTATAATTAACAGCTGCATTTCCCTGGAAGTTAGGCTTATCAAGTGTCTCATTCTCAAATCTTACTGAACGGTACTCAAGTGTTCCAAGCTTATAATCAAAATAAGCATCAATAGGACCTGTGTATACAACCTTATCTGCAAGTGCATCAAGTTCTTCCTTATGCTCAAGATAATCTGTATTTAATCTTACTTCAATGCCATCAAGTATATTCTCAACCATCTTTGTATATCCACCCATTGGAATTCCCTGATATAAAGCATTAAAATAATTGTTATCAAATGTAAGTCTTACCGGAAGTCTTTTAATAATAAACGCTGGTAAATCCTTGCAGTCCCTTCCCCACTGCTTCTCTGTATAACCCTTTACAAGCTTTTCATATATATCACGGCCAACAAGTGATATAGCCTGTTCTTCAAGATTCTTAGGCTCGCCTGTTATCTCTTTCTTCTGCTCTTCGATCTTTGCAGCAGCTTCCTCTGGAGTAACAACGCCCCACATTTTATTAAATGTATACATATTAAAAGGCATTGAATATAATTCACCCTTATAATTAGCTACAGGGCTGTTAGTAAATCTGTTAAATTCAGCAAACTGTGTGATATACTCCCATACTTTCTTATTATTAGTATGGAATATATGTGCACCATACTTATGTACATTAATGCCTTCCTGCTTCTCTGTATAGATATTACCTGCTATATTAGGTCTTTTATCTACTACAAGCACTGACTTTCCTGCCTTCTTTGCCTCGTGTGCAAAAATAGCCCCGTATAAACCTGAACCTACTACTAAATAATCGTACATATAATTATCTCCTTATCATTAAATAACCCAATTGACATTTATTTATCAGTTATTTCCTAACTTATTACATTGAAGAATACCTTTATAATACCGTAACTGGTACGAACTCTATCATCCCCGCATCTTTCCATCTTTTATAATTCTTAATTTTCTTAGCATGCCTAAATTAATCTCCATTATATGCACAGCTTTATACATTTTATGTTATAATAGCATATTTTTTATTCAATCGTAAATAATAACTCTTATGTTTTACATCCTATCAAAAGTACAAATTAAAATATAATATACAAAAAACTCTTATTACAGTTCCAATAAACATATGCCTATTAGATTCACTTGATTTGAATTGAATATTATTCTGCTAAAAAATATTAAAAATTTATCGGGCATTATAAACATATATAATACCCGATAAATTTCGCCTTATATCTTTAGATTATATTATTTGAGCAATTTATTTTTTATAAATGTCAAATACAAATCCACATCTCAATTAATTTGAAGAACTGTTGTTTCATTGTCATATTGGCATAATTTAATCCACTCTGACTTAATATTTACATATTATAAAAATACAGAACTTAAATATATATATTATTATACTCTGTATGCCCGTCCATTTACAATATTATATCTTACACCATTGTATACATATGAGCCATTTTTTGAGAAATCTACTTTTCCATTCTCAATATAGAATTCTCCGTTCTCATTACTGGCTACTCCTGTAAAGTCAAA